>DATGRE010000259.1:0-7852 GCA_035303885.1 Zeimonas sp.
GAGCGCGCGGCCGACGGCCGGCCGACCGGGGAAGGGCTGATCGCGCTGTCGGGCGCGCAGCACGGCGACGTCGGGCAGGCGTTGCTCGCCGGAAACGCGCAGGCGGCGGCTGCGCTTGCGCGCACGTGGGCGCGCCGTTTCCCCGACGCGTGGTATCTCGAGGTGCAGCGCAGCGGCCATCCGGAAGCCGAGGCGCAGACGCGTGCCGCAGCGCAGCTCGCCGCGCGGCTCGCGCTGCCGCTGGTTGCGACGCACCCGGTGCAGTTCGTCGCGCCGGAAGACCATCGTGCGCACGAGGCGCGCGTGTGCATCGCGCAAGGCGCGATCCTCGCCGATCCTCGCCGCCCGCGCAGCTTCACGCCCGAGCAGTACTTCCGCACGCGCGCCGAGATGGCAGAGCTCTTCGCCGACCTGCCGTCGGCGCTCGCCAACAGCGTCGAGATCGCGCGCCGGTGCAACGTGACGATGGTGCTCGGCAAGGCGCAATTGCCGCAGTTCCCGACGCCCGACGGCGTCTCGCTCGACGATTACCTGCGCGCGCTTGCGCGCGAAGGGCTCGAGCGCAGGCTGGCTACGCTGTTCCCGCCCGATCGCACGCCGCCCGGGACGCTCGAGGCCAAACGCGCCGAGTACGGCGCGCGCCTCGTATACGAGTGCGACACGATCGTGCAGATGGGCTTTCCCGGCTACTTCCTGATCGTCGCCGACTTCATCAACTGGGCGAAGACCAATGGCGTTCCGGTGGGGCCGGGGCGCGGCTCGGGAGCCGGCTCGCTCGTCGCCTACGCGCTCGGCATTACCGATCTCGACCCGATCCCGTACGCGCTGCTGTTCGAGCGCTTCCTGAATCCCGAGCGCGTGTCGATGCCCGACTTCGACATCGACTTCTGCCAGGACCAGCGCTATCGCGTGATCGAATACGTGCGCGAGCGCTACGGCGAGCAGGCGGTTTCGCAGATCGCCACCTTCGGCACGATGGCCTCGAAGGCGGTCATCCGCGACGTCGGCCGCGTGCTCGACATGAGCTACACGTTCTGCGACCAGCTCTCGAAGCTCGTTCCGGTCGTGCAGAACAAGCCGGTGTCGCTCGCCAAGGCGCGCGAGGCCGAGCCGCTGCTCGCCGAACGCGAACGCAACGAGGACGAGGTGCGCGAGCTGCTCGCGCTCGCCGAGCCGCTCGAGGACCTCACCCGCAACGTCGGCATGCACGCGGGAGGCGTGCTGATCGCGCCGGGCCGCCTCACCGATTTCTGTCCGCTGTACAAGCCTCCGGGCGCCGATGCCGGCGTCGTCAGCCAGTTCGACAAGGACGACGTCGAGGCGGTCGGCCTGGTGAAGTTCGACTTCCTCGGGCTTCGCAACCTCACCATCCTCGATCTGGCCGTGCGCTACGTCGAGCGCCGCACCGGAACGAAGCTCGACCTGCAGTCGATGTCCTTCGACGATCCGCGCGCCTACCAGGTGCTGAAGGACGCGAACACCACCGCGGTGTTCCAGCTCGAAAGCGAAGGGATGAAGAAGCTGCTGAAGAAGCTGCAGCCCGACCGCTTCGAGGACATCATCGCGGTGCTCGCGCTGTATCGCCCCGGGCCGCTCGGCTCCGGCATGGTCGACGACTTCATCCTGCGCAAGAAGGGCCAGCAGGCGATCGACTATTTCCATCCCGACCTGAAGGCGTGCCTGGAGCCGACCTACGGCGTCATCGTCTACCAGGAGCAGGTGATGCAGATCGCGCAGACGATCGGCGGCTACACGCTCGGCGGCGCCGACCTGCTTCGCCGCGCAATGGGCAAGAAGAAGCCCGAGGAGATGGCGCAGCACCGCGACATCTTCGTCGAGGGCGCGAGGAAGAAGGGCTACGACGTCGCACTGGCCAACAAGCTGTTCGACCTGATGGCGATGTTCGCCGAGTACGGCTTCAACAAGTCGCACACCGCGGCCTACGCCGTCGTCACCTACCAGACCGCGTGGCTGAAGGCGTGCTACCCGGCCGAATACATGGCGGCGACGCTGTCGGCCGACATGGACGACACCGACAAGGTGAAGCTGTTCGTCGACGATGCGCGCGCCAACGGCGTCGAGCTGCTGCCGCCGGACGTCAACGCCTCGCAGTACCGCTTCGAGCCGGTGGGCGAGCGCACGATCCGCTACGGGCTCGGCGCGATCAAGGGCACCGGCGAAGGCGCGGTGATCGAGATCCTGCGCGCCCGAAGCGAACGGCCGTTCTCCGATCTGTTCGATTTCTGCGCCCGCGTCGATCGGCGCATCGTCAACCGCCGCGCGATCGAGGCGCTGGTCCGTGCCGGCGCCTTCGATTCGCTCGATGCCGATCGCGCGAAGCTGCTCGCCAACGTCGGTCGCGCGATGGACGCGGCGGAGGCGGCGGGCGCGGCGATCGACCAGGTGAGCCTGTTCGACGACGCCGCCGGCGGGCTTCCGACGGCACCCGAATGGATCGACGCGCCGGCCTGGAGCGAGCGCCGCCGCCTGCAGGAGGAGAAGGCCGCGCTCGGCCTGTTCCTCAGCGGGCACCTGTTCCATGCGCACGAGGCCGAGGTGCGCAGCTTCGTGCGGCTGCGGCTCGCCGACGTGCAGCCGGCGCCGCAGCCAGTGTGGATCGCCGGCATCGTCGCGGCGCAGCGCACGCAGATGACGCGTCGCGGAAAGATGGCCTTCGTCACGCTCGACGACGGCAGCGCCGCCGTCGAGGTCTGCGTCTTCAACGAGTTGTACGAGTCGAACCGGCGCCTGATCCGCGACGACGAGCTCGTCGTCGTGCTCGGCAAGTGCTCGCGCGACGACTACAGCGGCGGACATCGCATCGTCGCGGAGCGGCTGCTCGACCTGGAGCGGGCCCGCCAGGAGTTCGGCAAGCGCCTGCGCATCCGGCTCGGATCGCGCGCCGCCGACGGAGGAGCGCTGCGCGGGGCGATCGAGCCGTTCGTCGCTGCCGACGCCGACGTGCCCGCGATCCCGGTCGTCGTCGAATACGGCAACCGCGAAGCGGCCTGCGAGGTCGAGCTGGGGCCGAGCTGGCGCGTGCGTCCGCACGACGACCTGATCGGCGCGATCCGCTCGAAGCTGCGGCCGCTGGCGGCCGAGGTCGAGTATTGAGCGCCGCGGGCAAGGCCGACGCCGCGCGCGAGGCGACGCCGGCCGGGCACCGGCCGTCGCGGACCCGCGACTTCCGCTCGAGCCTGGCGATCTACCGACGCCTGCTCGGCTACACGCGCCCGTACCGCGCGGGCTTCGTCGTCGCGCTCGTCGCGATGATCGTGGCCGCGGCCACCGAGCCGCTGTTCCCCGCGCTGATGAAGCCGCTGCTCGACGAGGGCTTCGTCTATAGGTCCGGCTTTCCGCTGTGGTTCGTGCCCGCTGCGCTGATCGCGATCTTCATCGTGCGCGGCATCGCCACCTTCACCAGCAGCTACGCGCTGGCGTGGGTCGCCAACGGCGTGCTCGTCGACATCCGCACGCAGATGTTCGATCGCGTGCTGCGGCTGCCCTCCGAGCAGTTCGAGCGCGAGGCATCGGGCCTGCTGATCTCTCGCATCGTCTTCGAGGTCACGAACGTCACCGCCGCGGTCACGCGCGCGCTCACCGTGCTCGTGCGCGACACGATCGTCGTGCTCGGACTGGTCGGCTGGCTGCTGTACCTGAACTGGAAGCTCACGCTCGTCGCGCTGATGCTGATCCCGGTGATGACCGTCATCGTCACCGTCTACAGCCGGCGGATGCGGCGATTGAGCCGGCAGAGCCTGCAGTACACGGGCGAGCTCACGCGCGTCGTCGAGGAGGCGGTGCACGGTTACAAGGTGATCAAGATCTTCGGCGGCTACCGGGCACAGGGCGAGGTGTTCGCACGCACGGTCGAGAAGCTGCGCGGCTTCGCGATGCGGATGACGGTGGCCGGCAGCGCCACGGTGCCGATCACGCAGCTGTGCGCGGCCATCGCGGTCGCGATCGTCGTGACGATCGCGCTCGTGCAGTCGATGAACGAGCAGACCACCGTCGGCGGCTTCGTCTCCTTCGTGACGGCGATGCTGATGCTGCTCGCGCCGCTGAAGCACCTGGCCGACGTCAACGCCGAGCTGCAGCGCGGCCTCGCGGCCGCCGAGTCAGTGTTCGCGCTGCTCGACCTGCGCGAGGAGGCCGACGTCGGCACCGTCTCGATCGGTCGCGCACGCGGCCACCTCGTCTTCGAGAACGTCTCGTTCCGCTACCCCACCGCGGCGCACGACGCGCTGCGCGACATCGATCTCGAGATCGGCGTTGGCGAGGTCGTCGCGCTGGTCGGCGCTTCCGGCGCCGGCAAGTCGACGCTACTGAACCTGCTGCCGCGCTTCATCGATCCGACGCGCGGACGCATCCTGCTCGACGGCGTCCCGCTGCACGACCTGCGTCTGGCCGATCTGCGCCGGCAGTTCGCGCTGGTGAGCCAGGAGGTGGTGCTCTTCAACGACACGGTGCGCGCGAACGTCGCGCTCGGGCGCGAAGACGCGATCGACGACGCGACGATTTGGGCGGCGCTCGAGTCCGCGCGCCTCGATGCCGTCGTGCGTGCGCTTCCCCACGGACTCGACACGTCCGTCGGCGAGCGCGGCACGCGGCTGTCGGGTGGCCAGCGCCAGCGGCTCGCCCTCGCGCGCGCGATCGTCAAGGACGCCCCGATCCTGCTGCTCGACGAGGCGACCTCGGCGCTCGACTCGGCCACCGAGCGGGAGGTGCAGATCGCGCTCGAGCACACGATGCGCGGGCGGACCACGCTCGTCATCGCGCATCGGCTGTCGACGATCGAGAAAGCCGACCGCATCCTCGTGTTCGACCACGGACGCATCGTCGAGCAGGGCACGCACGCGGAACTGCTGGAGGCGGATTCGCTGTACGCTCGGCTGTATCGGATTCAGTATGCGAATGCTTGAGAATGTGAAGGGTGAAGGCTCGGAAGCGCCGATTCACGGCTGCGTCGCCGTGCCCTGCGCACCTCCTTCACCGCCCACCCTTCACCCTTCACCCTTCACCCTTCCCTCGAGGTAGGAGCGAAATGAGCCACTCTCCCGACCGCTATCCGTTGGCCGAGCTCGGCGACGTTCCCGACGACATCCGCGCGCGGATCGTCGAGGTGCAGGAGAAGAGCGGGTTCGTGCCGAACGTGTTCCTGATGCTCGCGCGCCGGCCCGACGAGTTTCGTGCGTTCTTCGCGTACCACGACGCGCTGATGCTGCGCGAAGGAAACCTGACGAAGGCCGAGAAGGAGATGATCGTCGTCGCCACGAGCGGCGCGAACCAGTGCCTGTATTGCGTCGTGGCGCACGGCGCGATCCTGCGCATCTACGAGAAGAATCCGCTGATCGCTGACCAGCTGGCGACGAACTGGCGCAAGGCGCCGCTGACGCTGCGCCAGCGCGCGATGATCTCCTTCGCGATGAAGGTCGCGCTGCGCTCGAGCGAGATCGAGGAAGCCGACTTCGCCGAGCTGCACGCGCAGGGCTTCACCGACGAGGACGCCTGGGACATCGCCGCCATCGCCGCGTTCTTCGCGCTGTCGAACCGGATCGCGAACGTCAGCGGCATGATGCCGAACCCGGAGTTCTACCTGCTGGGCCGCGTGCCGAGGCAGAAATCGTCGTGAGCAGTCGAGCGAACGAAGAGGAGAGGAGCGCGATGGAGAACGCAGTGGCCGAGAACCGTATCCACGACGCGAAGCGCCTGGCGACGATCTGCTACGCGCTGTACGCCCTGTCGTGCATCATCGGTGTCAGCGCGATCGCCGCGATCATCATCAACTACCTGAAGCGCGACGACGTCGCCGACACGTGGGTCGCGAGTCACTTCGACTGGCAGATCAAGACCTTCTGGTACGGCCTGGCGGGCGCCATCGTCTCCTGGCTGCTGATGTTCGTGCTGATCGGCTTCCCGCTGATGATCGCGGTGGTCGTCTGGGTGATCTACCGGATCGTCAAGGGTTGGCTGGCGCTGGCCGACGACAAGGCGGTGGACGCGACGAAGCTGGTCTGAAGCGGCGGCCGGCGCCGGCTTCGCCGCGCCGGCGGCGAAGGCATCGGGAAGCGCAGGGCGGCCGCTCGGCGGATGTCCCGGGCGGACGCTGCGGGGGCCGCTCGGCGAACTCGGTCCCCTGCTTGGTGAACCCCGCCCGGCAAACCCCGCCCTCTGCTCGGCGAGCGTAGCCCTTCGCTCGGCGAACCTGGCCCGGCGAACTCCGCGGAGATCTCCCGAGAAGCGGGGGTTTTGGCGCGTGCATCCGGTTGCGCACGCCGAAACGCCCGATCTGCAGGCGAATGAGCGCGCCCGCCGGGCGGCGTGCGGCGGATGTCCCGTATTCCGGGCGTCTCCTGCCGTGCTCGGCGGAGTCGTCGGTGGAATCGTTGGCGGAGTCGTTCACGGAGGTGGTTGGCGGCGGTCGTCGTCGGCGTCGTTGGCGGCGTCGCCAGCCCCAAGTCAGCCGCCGACTCGCCAGCCAACCCAGCCAACCCAGCCAAGTCACCCCCCGCCGTCCCGCACGGCATGCCCGCGGCTCGCCGGTCCTCCCCGGACGCGCGCCGATTCGCCCGCGATCCCCCTGCATCGTCGTGGCCGGCGCTCGACGGTTTACGCTCGCGGTACGACAGCAGGTCGCAGCCGATGGACGTCATCGCGCACGGGCGCTCGTCGAGCGCATTGCCGGAACTTCGCCGTCGCGCACGATGGGTGCCGGCGCTGCTCGTGCTGCATCTGGTCTTCGCGCTGCCCGACCGGGTGGACTCCATGGGCTGGAGTGCGTGGTTGCGCCTGCCGGTCGAGTTGCCGATCGCCGTCCTGATCCTGTTCGTGTGGCCGCGTCGGCGATGGCCGACGTTGCAGACGGTGGCGGCGGCGCTGCTGGGTCTGCTCGTCCTGTTCCGGTGCGTCGACTTCGCCACGCAGGCGACGCTCGGCCGGCCCTTCCGGCCGATGCTCGACCTGCCGCTCGTCGGTGCGAGCGTCGAGCTGGTTGCGGGCGCGCTCGGACCGGCCGGCGCCGCGGCGCTGATGGTCGTCGCGCTGCTCGCGTGGGGCGCGTCGGTCGTCGTGCTGTACCGCGCGCTCGGAGCGCTGCGGCCCCCGGAGCGCCTGCGCGGGCGGCTCGCCGCCGCCGCTGCCGTCGCCGCGGTCCTCGCGGTCGGGGTGTACCTGGGGGCGGCCGGCGGACGCGTGACGGCCGTCACCACGGCGTCGACGAGCGCGTCGCTGCGCGACCACCTGCAGGCGCTGTGGCTCGGCTTCGCCGATCGAGCCCGGTTCCGCGCCGAGCTCCTCGACGATCCGTTCGCGTGGCTGGAGGGCGACCGACTGCTGGCGCGCCTTCGGGGGATCGACGTGCTGTTCCTGTTCGTCGAGTCCTACGGCCGCAGCACGCTCGAGAATCCGCGATACGCCCCGACCGCGGATCGGGCGCTCGCCGAGTTCGAGCAGGCGGCTGTGGCCGCCGGCTTCGGTGCACGCAGCGCCTGGGTGAGCGCACCGATCCGCGGAGGGCAGAGCTGGCTCGCGCATGCGACGCTCCTTTCGGGTCTGCGGATCGACGATCAGCGCCGCTGGGAGAGCCTCGTGCTCAGCGAGCGCCGGACGCTGGTCGACGATTTTCGACGCGCAGGATGGCGCACGCTCGCCGTCCTTCCGGCCACGGTACGGCCCTGGCCGGAGGGCCGCTTCTTCGGCTTCGATCGCATCTATGCGGCGCGTGATCTCGGCTACGAGGGCGAGGCCTTCGGCTGGGTCACGATGCCGGATCAGTACACGCTGTCGGCGCTGCGGCGCCTCGAGCTGGATCGGCCGGACCGGCCCGCGATCATGGCGACGGTCGCGCTGATTT
>DATGRE010000260.1:0-38306 GCA_035303885.1 Zeimonas sp.
GCCACCGCGTGAAGCTGCCGATCGACGCAACCGACGCGAACAAGTGCATGGGAAAGATCACCGGGTTCCTCGAGTACGAGCGGCTGCACGAGGCGGCCGAGGAAGCGCGGACGCGCGTGCGGCACTTCCGCGAGTTCATCGAGCGGCTGCCCGACGAGGCGGCATCGCGCCAGGGCGCGCGCTGCATGGACTGCGGCATCCCGTTCTGCCAGTCCGGCTGCCCGGTCAACAACATCATTCCCGACTGGAACGATCTGGTGTACCGCGGCGACTGGAAGCGAGCGCTCGACGTGCTGCACCAGACCAACAATTTCCCCGAGTTCACCGGGCGCATTTGC
Source organism: Zeimonas sp. (assembly GCA_035303885.1). Taxonomy (GTDB): domain Bacteria; phylum Pseudomonadota; class Gammaproteobacteria; order Burkholderiales; family Burkholderiaceae_E; genus Zeimonas. The sequence goes on from DATGRE010000260.1 coordinate 339, forward strand.
CCCGCGCCTTGCGAGGCGGCGTGCACCTTGAACATCAACGACGATCCGGTCGGCATCAAGTCGATCGAGCACGCGATCATCGACAAGGGCTGGGAGATGGGCTGGGTCGTGCCGAGGCCTGCGACGCGGCGCACCGGCAGGCGCGTCGCGGTCGTCGGCTCGGGTCCGGCCGGGCTCGCGTGCGCGCAGCAGCTCGCGCGCGTCGGACACGACGTCACCGTCTTCGAGAAGAACGACCGCGTAGGCGGGCTGCTTCGCTACGGCATACCCGATTTCAAGCTCGAGAAGCGGCACATCGAGCGGCGGCTCGAGCAGATGCGGGCCGAGGGCGTGCGCTTCCGGACCGGTGTGCGCATCGGCCGCCCGACGGCCGACGCGGACGCGGCGCCTCCGGTGCTCGACCTGTCGCGCGAGCGAATCGACGCCGAAGTGCTGCTCGCCGACTACGACGCGGTGGTGCTGGCCGCCGGCGCCGAGCATCCGCGCGACCTCCCGGTGCCGGGGCGTTCGCTCGAAGGCGTGCATTTCGCGATGGAGTTCCTGCCGCAGCAGAACCGCGTCGTCGCCGGCGACGCCGTCGATGCACAGATTCACGCACGCGGCCGCCGGGTCGTCGTGATCGGCGGCGGCGACACCGGCTCCGACTGCGTCGGCACGAGCAACCGGCAGGGCGCCCTGTCGGTGACGCAGCTCGAGCTGATGCCGCAGCCGCCCCTGCACGAGCGGCGCGAGCTCACCTGGCCGTACTGGCCGTACAAGCTGCGCACCTCGTCGTCGCACGAGGAAGGCTGCGAGCGCGACTGGGCGGTGGGCACGAAGGCCTTCGTCGCGGATGCGCACGGACGCGTGCGTGCGCTGCTCGCGATGCGGCTGGAGTGGGTTGCCGATCCCGACGGCGGCCCGATGCGCATGCGCGAGGTCGAGGGCAGCGAATTCGAGATCCCGGCCGATCTCGTGTTGCTGGCGATGGGCTTCGTCTCGCCGCTCGCCTCGCTGCTCGAGGCCTTCGGCGTCGAGCGCGACCCGCGGGGCAACGCGCGCGCGCCCACCGAAGGCGCGGGCAGCTATCGCACGAACGTCGAGAAGGTGTTCGCGGCGGGAGACGTACGGCGCGGGCAGTCGCTCGTCGTCTGGGCGATTCGCGAGGGAAGGCAGTGCGCGCGGGCGGTCGACGAGTTTCTGATGGGGGCGAGTGCGTTGCCGCGGTGAACGTGCGGTGCGTTGACGTGCGGTGCGTTGGCGTGCGAAAGGTCGGTGCGGGCAAAGGAGTGGGCCGCGTGCCGCGGGCGCGCGAGTGCGCAGCCCCCGCTTCGCGGGGGTGCCCTGCGATGCTCGCAGCGCCGGCTGGCGCCGCGTAATTCGCTGCGCGCGCTTACGCGCGCTCCGCTCGGACAGACGCGGCGAGTATGAAGTTGACGCGCGCTTCGCGCGCGCGCCGGCGCTGCTGCGCTTCTCGCCTGCGCACAGGCGCGCCCGCGGCACACGGCCCACGCCTTTGCCGGAGACGGCTCGGCGTTCGCTTCCGCGTCGGCTTTCGTAGGCTGGGTTTGATCCGCTTCCGCAAGTTCGAGGTGGCGTGCCGTGGCGGGGCCGAGCCCGCTGGCCATGTCGGCCGACCACGGTCCCGAAAAGCGGGCGATTCGCCGCGTGCTCGAGGCGGCTCGCTTCCAAAGTCCCGATCGGCGGGGATTTCTCCCCATGCAAGTACTTGCGTGCAGAGAAACGCCCGGAAAACGGGAGTTTGGACGCGACCCATTTCCGCGGGCGGACGTTTTCGCCCTCGAGGCGCTCCGAGTTGCCGCGCCGCAGACCTGTCCAGCGGCGGCGTGGCGCATGCCACGCAGACGCCGCCGGTGGGCAAGTCGTGTTCCACGCGTGGGTGCGACGTGCGGTTCTCGTCCAGGGGGCTCCTTTCAATGCTCGTTGGCGAGCGATGGCCCGGCGCTCCATGGTGCCGGCGTGCGCTGTATCGACCCTCGAGGCACGAGAACGGTACAACGGCGCCAAGCGCGCCTCGGGCTTCGTTCGGAAGACGTGCGGGTCGATCGGCTGGCGCTCGAGCGCCACGCGCTTCCGGTAGGCGTCGCGTCTTCCTGTGCGTGCCCGGGCGGTCCGCAGTGGCGCGAAGCGTAGAAGCCGCTGGCCGACGCGCTCGCGTTCGCGTCGCTGTTGCCGGCGCGCCCCGTACGCGCGCTTCACCTCTTGCCTACCGGGGCTTGCTTCGCTTCGACGCTTCGAATGCGTTCAGACGGCCGCGTCGCGGCACTTGTACAGGCCCATGCCGCGGATGCGCATGACGGTTTCGCCGTCCTGGTTGATCGCTTCCTGCTGAACTTCGACGATGCCGCGGTCGGGCTTGCTCTCCGAGCGGCGGGTGTCGACGACGGTGACGCGCAGCTTCAAGCGGTCGCCGGGCCGCACCGGCTTCGTCCAGCGCAGCTCGTCGACGCCGGGCGAGCCCATGCTCGAAGCGGGCGAGATGAAGTGGTCGACGAGCATGCGCATGACGATGCTGGCGGTCATCCACCCGCTGGCGATCAATCCGCCGTAGATCGACTGTTCGGCGGCCTTGTGGTCCAGGTGGAACGGCTGCGGATCGTAGCGCTTTGCGAACTCGACGATCTCTTCCTCGGTGATCAGGTAGTCGCCGAACTCGAGCACCTCTCCAGGGCGGAAATCCTCAAAAAAGCGCTCCTTCGGAGGGACGGACATGCAGGAAGCTCCAGTAGCCAGCGATGGGCAACCGCCTAGAATACCCAGAAGACCGGCGCTTCGCCATGCCTGCCGCCGCGCCCCGCGCGGCCCGTTCCGATGACCGATCCCTCCAGCGACGTCCGCCTCGACAAATGGCTGTGGGCGGCGCGCTTCTTCTCCGCGCGCAATCTCGCGCGCCAGGCGATCGAGAGCGGGCGCGTCGTCGTCGGCGGCCAGCGGGTCAAGCCCGCGCGCCTCGTGCGCATCGGCGACGAGCTGCGCGTGCGCATCGGCGACGACGAGCGCATCGTTCGGGTGCTCGCGATCAGCGACCGGCGCGGTCCTGCCGCCGTCGCGCGCACGCTGTACGAAGAGAGCGCCGAGTCGATCGAGCGGCGCGAGCGCCGGCGCGAGCAGCACCGCTGGGCCGCCGATCCGGCCGAGTCGATCGAAGGCGGACGTCCGACGAAGCGCGATCGCCGCCGGCTCAGCGACTGGAGCGACCGGGGCTGAGCGTCCGAGCGGATGCCCTGTGCCCGGTGCGTCGCCCGGGTCGTCCCGCCCCTCGGGCGCCGCTCGGGACGCCGCCTCAGCGGCCGCCCCGCGACGACTCTGCCAGGCCGTGCGAGAGGAGATACGTGATCCCGCTCGAGCACGCGAACAGCGCCCAGAACACGAAGAACCCGATCGTGTAGGCGGCCCCGCGGCTGTCCTGCAGTTGCTCGGCGACGATGCGCAGCTCGTGCGGGTCGATCATCGAGAAGAAGATCCCTTCGGCGACGATCGCCATCAGGAACGCCGGCCACAGCACCTGCATGACGACCCGGGCGACCTGACCCGGGGGCCGCACGCGATCGTCGTCGTCGGGCGGCGCGTCGGGGGCGCCGATCGGGCCGGGGGTGGCGCTCACGGCGTACCTGCCTGCAACGCGATCGGCACGTCGAAGCGCGTGACCGACGGCGCGACGAGCCGCCAGGTACGTCCGGCGTCCTCGAGCTGCACGAGCCAGCGGCCGGCGCCCGTCTGCGGCGGCTCGCCTGCGGCCCGGTAGCGGCCGTCTCCGACGTGCTCGAGCCGGTATTCGCGATCGAGCGAGGCGATCGTGGCGTGGATCACGCGCAGCTTCAGCTCGGGCGGCCAGGCGCTTCCGCGCTCGGCGCTCATCCGCAGCGAGACGGTGCCGGCCTCGCTGCCGCCGTGGCCGCCGAAGCGCAATTCGCCCTGCAGGCCGAGGGCGACGGCGAGCCGGTCGCGCGCGAACTGCTGGTTGATCGCTCGTCCTTCGCGGTAGTAGTCGTCGACCACGAGCGAATCGCCGGTGGTCAGCGCCAGCCACAGCGTGAAGAGGCCGCCGATCAGCGCGGCGGCGGGCGCGATCGCCAGCAGCCACGGCCAGCGGTGCCGGTACCAGGGTCGGGCGAGCGTCGTCTGCATCGTGGCCGTCCTGCCGCGCTCAGCGCGGGACGAAGAACGTCGATCGGGCATCGACGGCGACCGCCGGATCGTCGACCGCCTCGACGCGGAAGGTGATCGGATTGCTGCCGGGCTCGCCCTGGCCGGGTTCCACGCGTGCGCTCACCGGCACCAGGCGCACGCCGGTGGGCTCGACCTCGAATTCGGTCTCGCCGACGAGGAACACGGTGTCGATGCCGCTCGCGACGACGCGGAAGCGGCGTGCCTTCTCGCTCGAGTTGATGATCTGCACGCGATAGCTGTTCTCGATCATGCCTTCCTCGACCTCGCGCCCGAGGGCACTGTCGCGCATCACGTCGGCCTTCAGCGGGGCGCGCAGCGCCAAGTGTGCGAACAGCGTGATCGTAACCGCAAGCAGCACCGCGCTGTAGATCAGCACGCGCGGGCGCAGCACGCGGCGAAAGATCGCCCGGCGGTCGAGCTTCTTCTCAAGGGCGTTCTGCGTCGTGTATCGGATGAGCCCGCGCGGGTAGCCCATCTTGTCCATCACCTGGTCGCACCCGTCGATGCACGCGGCGCAGCCGATGCATTCGATCTGCAGCCCGTCGCGGATGTCGATGCCGGTGGGACAGACCTGCACGCAGACGTTGCAGTCGATGCACGAGCCGAGGCCGAGCGCGGCGGGGTCGGCCTTGCGCGATCGCGAGCCGCGCGGCTCGCCCCGCTCGCGGTCGTAGGTGATGACCATCGTGTCCTTGTCGAACATCACGCTCTGGAAGCGCGCGTACGGACACATGTACTTGCACACCTGCTCGCGCATGAAGCCGGCGTTGCCCCAGGTGGCGAAGCCGTAGAACAGGACCCAGAAGGTCTGCCACGGCCCGAGCGTGAACGCCGCCGCGGAGGCGAGCAGCTGGTCGATCGGCGTGAAGTAGCCGACGAAGGTGATGCCCGTCCACAGCGCGACCGCGAACCACGCGAGGTGCTTGGCCGCCTTGCGCGCGAACTTCCGGGCGCTCATCGGCGCGCGGTCGAGCTTCATGCGCGCGACGCGGTCGCCCTCGATGCGCCGCTCGATCCACATGAAGATCTCGGTGTAGACCGTCTGCGGGCACGCGTATCCGCACCACAGGCGTCCGGCGACCGCGGTGAACAGGAACAGCCCGAGCGCCGAGATGACGAGCAGCGCCGTCAGGTAGATGAAGTCCTGCGGATACAGGACCAGGCCGAACAGGTAGAAGCGCCGCGCCTCGAGGTCGAACAGCACGGCGGGGCGGTTGCCCCAGGACAGCCACGGCAGCCCGTAGAACACGAGCTGCGTGATCCACACCAGCGTCCAGCGCCAGCGTGCGTACCAGCCGGTGACCGCGCGCGGGTAGACCTTGCGACGAACCTCGTACAGCGCGACTTCGGTGTCGGCCGCCGACGCAGCGCCGGCGGTCGATGGCGGCATCCCGCTCACGGTCGATGGGGGAATGCCGCTCAATGCGCTCCGGCCTGGCCTTTCCCGGCCACGGTTCCGTTCGAAAGGCCCCAGACGTAGGCGGCGAGCACGTGGATCTTGCCCTCGGAAAGCATCTCGCCGAAGGCCGGCATCTGGTTGCTGCGTCCGTTCTCGATCGTCTCGACGATGCTCGCGAGGCTGCCGCCGTACAGCCACGTCTTGTCGGTGAGGTTGGGCGCGCCGAGCGCCGGGTTGCCCGCGCCGTTCTCGCCGTGGCACGACGCGCACACGGCGAACTTCTCGCGGCCGGCGGCTGCGGCGGCTTCGTCGTGCCGGCTGCCCGACAGCGACAGCACGTAGTTCGCGACGTTCTTCACGTCGTCGGCGCTGCCGAGCGCGTCGGCCATCGGCGGCATCACGCCGTTGCGGCCGCCGGTGATCGACGCCTTGATCGTCTCCGGGTCACCGCCGTACAGCCAGTCGGCGTCCGCCAGGTTCGGGAAGCCGCGGCTGCCGCGCGCGTCGGAGCCGTGGCATTGCACGCAGTAGGTCAGGTACATGCGTTCGCCCATCGCGCGCGCCTCGGGGTCGGCGGCCACGGTGGGGACGTCCTGTTGCAGGTATTTCGCGAACAACGGCGCGGCCGCCGCCTCGACGCGCGCAACCTCGCGCTCGTACTGGCTGGTCTGGCTCCAGCCGAGCAGCCCCTGGAAGGCGCCGAGGCCGGGATACAGCGCGAGGTACGCGAAGCCAAACATGCAGGTGATCAGGAACAGCCACAGCCACCAGCGCGGCAACGGGTTGTTGTACTCCTCGAGGTCGCCGTCCCAGCGATGGCCGGTGGTGTCGACCTGCTCGCCCGGCGCGCGCCCGCGCGCGAGCACGAGCGTGAGCCAGACGCAGAAGGCGATCGAGACGAGGGTGACGATCGTGATGTACAGGCTCCAGCCCGGAGCGACGAAATCAGCCATGGTGTTTCGCTTCCTGGTCTTCCTCGAGGAACGGCAGGTTCGCCGCTTCGGCGAAGCGTTCGCGCTGGTTGCGGCTCCACGCCCACGCCACGATGCCGAGAAACGCGAGCAGGCAGACGACCGCCAGCAGCCCGCGGAATACGTTGATGTCCATCGCGCTTGCCTCGCGTCTCAGCGTGCCGTGCTGCGGATCGACGTGCCGAGCACCTGCAGGTAGGCGATCAGCGCGTCCATCTCGGTGCGGCCCTTCAGCGCCTCGGGCGCCTTCGCGATGTCCTCGTCCGTATATGGATGGCCGAGCTTGCGCAGCACGCTCATGCGCTTGCCCACCGTGCCGTCGTCGGCCGGCGCCTTCGCGAGCCACGGATAGCCCGGCATGTTCGATTCCGGAACGAGGTCGCGCGGGTTCATCAGGTGGACGCGGTGCCACTCGTCGCTGTAGCGGCCGCCGACGCGCGCGAGATCGGGCCCGGTGCGCTTGCTGCCCCACAGGAACGGACGGTCGTAGACGAACTCGCCCGCCACCGAGTAGTGGCCGTAGCGTTCGGTCTCGGCGCGGAACGGCCGGATCATCTGCGAGTGGCAGTTCGAGCAGCCCTCGCGGATGTAGATGTCGCGGCCGACGAGCTCGAGCGGCCCGTAGGGCTCGAGCCCCTCGACCGGTTCGGTCGTCGATTTCTGGAAGAACAGCGGGACGATCTCGACCAGGCCGCCCACGCTGATGGCGGCGATGATCAGCACGATCATCAGCGTGAGGTTCTTCTCGATCAGGGCGTGCGTGAACTTCATTTCCTTCCCTCAGGCGTGGGCGGCAGCGGACGACGGAACGGGCGCGTCGACCGCCTTGCCGGCGCGGATCGTCATCAGGCAGTTGTAGAGCATCAGCAGCATGCCGCCGAGATAGAGCAGTCCGCCGAACACGCGGATGTACCAGTACGGATAGGAGGCCTTCACCGATTCGACGAACGCGTAGGTGAGGGTGCCGTCGACGTTCGTCGCGCGCCACATCAGGCCCTGCGTGACGCCGGCGATCCACATCGCAGCGATGTAGAGCACGATGCCGATCGTCGCGACCCAGAAGTGCACCTCGATCAGCCGCGTGCTGTACATCTTGGTGCGGCCGAACAGGCGCGGCATCAGGTAGTAGATCGAGCCCATCGTGATGAAGCCGACCCAGCCGAGGGCGCCGGAGTGCACGTGGCCGACGGTCCAGTCGGTGTAGTGCGACAGCGCGTTGACCGTCTTGATCGACATCATCGGGCCCTCGAAGGTCGACATGCCGTAGAACGACAGCGACACGACGAGGAACTTCAGGATCGGGTCCTCGCGCAGCTTGTGCCACGCACCCGACAGCGTCATGATTCCGTTGATCATCCCGCCCCACGACGGCGCGAGCAGGATCAGCGAGAACACCATCCCCACGCTCTGCGCCCAGTCGGGCAGCGCGGTGTAGTGCAGGTGGTGCGGGCCGGCCCACATGTACGTGAAGATCAGTGCCCAGAAGTGCACGATCGACAGCCGGTACGAATAGATGGGGCGCTCGGCCTGCTTCGGAATGAAGTAGTACATCATCCCGAGGAAGCCGGCGGTGAGGAAGAAGCCCACCGCGTTGTGGCCGTACCACCACTGCACCATCGCGTCCTGCACCCCGGCGTACGCCGAGTACGACTTGGTCCAGGTCACCGGCAGCGCGGCGCTGTTCACGATGTGCAGCACGGCGATCGTGATCACGTAGGCGCCGAAGAACCAGTTCGCCACGTAGATGTGGGGAACCCTGCGCTTGGCGATGGTGCCGAAGAAGACGATCGCGTAGGCGACCCACACCAGCGCGATCAGCACGTCGATCGGCCACTCGAGCTCGGCGTATTCCTTCGTCGTCGACAGCCCCATCGGCAGCGTGATCGCCGCGGCGACGATCACCGCCTGCCAGCCCCAGAACGTGAACGCGGCGAGCTTCGGCGCGAACAGCGGCACCTGGCAGGTGCGCTGCACGACGAAATACGACGTGGCGAACAGCGCGCTGCCGCCGAAGGCGAAGATCACCGCGTTCGTGTGCAGCGGACGCAGCCGGCTGTAGGTGATCCACGGGATGTCCATGTTCAGCTGCGGCCAGGCGAGCTGCGCGGCGATCCAGACGCCGACGAGCATCCCGACGACGCCCCAGACGACGGTCATTACCGCGAACTGGCGGACGACCTTGTAGTTGTAGGTGGTCTCCGCGTTCGAGATGCCGGAGGCACCGGATGCGCCTGCGGGGGCGCCCATCGCGACAGTGGTCATGCCTTTCCCCAGAACGAGAATCGAATTATCGGAAGCGTGAAGTCGATAGTTTTTGCGTTGCGTCAAGCGGAGCGCGTTCTCTTTCCTCCGCTTCTTCCGGCGGGCGATCGTCGTCGTGCAGGATGCTGTGCGCCGGGCCTTCCATGTCGTCGAACTGTCCGCTGTCGGACATGCGCAGGAAGATCCACGCGGCCAGCACGACGATCGCCACGCTGAGCGGCACGAGCAGGTACAGCGCTTCCATTTCAGATCGACGCCGCGGCTTTCCGGGTCGCTGCGGGCGGGGCCGGATCGACCCGCACGTCCGCCGCATGGGCGGGCGACGGCTTCGTGCCGCCGCGCGTGCCCGGGATCAGGCGCAGCGCGTTGAGCACGACGAACAGCGAGCTCGCCGTCATGCCGAGCGCCGCGAGCCACGGTGCGACCCAGCCGAGCGCGGCGGCCGGGATCGCGATCGCGTTGTAGCCGAGCGCCCAGCCGAGGTTCTGCCGCACGACGCGCCGCGTGCGCGACGCGAGCGCGTGCAGTTCGACGAGCTCGCGCAGCGAGCCGCCGAGCAGCACCACCGAGGCGGCCGTGCGCGCGAGCGAGGTCGCTTCGCCGACCGCCACCGAGACGTCGGCGGCGGCGAGCACCGGTGCGTCGTTGACGCCGTCGCCGACCATCGCCACGCGTCGTCCGTCACGCTGCAGGGCGCGCACGTACTCGAGCTTGTCGGACGGTCCGGCCTCGGCGGCGACTTCTTCGATCGCCAGTTCGCGTGCGACCGCGCCTGCGCTCGCGGCACGGTCGCCGGAGAGCAGGTGCACGCGCAGCCCGCGCGCGGCGAGCGTGTCGACGACGGCGCGCGCCTCGTCGCGCAGGCGATCGCGGAAATGCAGCCGGGCGATCGGACGCCGCTCGTCGACCAGCCAGACCAGCGTATCGCCGTCGTATTCGGCGGGCAGCGCGATCGAAGGATGCCACTGCGAGACGTAGGCGTGCGAGCCGAGGCGGTAGCGGCGGCCGCGCACGAGCGCCTCGACGCCGAGGCCGGGCGCCGACGCCGGCGTCGGCTCGCCGGCGTCGGCCTGCGGATCGATGCCGTGCGCCTTCGCCGCGCGCAGGATCGCCGCGGCGAGCGGGTGCGATTGGCCGGCCTCGAGCGCGGCGGCGAGCCCGAGCACGGTGCTCGCATCCCGGGCGGGCCGCGTCCCGTCGTCGAAACGATCGGCGTCGTCCTCGGCGGCACCGCCATCGTCGGCCGCCGGCGCGAGCGCGACGACGCGAACGACTTCCGGGCGGCCTTCGGTCAACGTGCCGGTCTTGTCGAAGACGAAGTCGGTGCAGCCGGCGATGCGCTCGAGCGCGTCGCCGCGCGCGACGAGCATGCCGCGCCGGATCGCCGCGCCGGTGGCGGCGGCGAGCGCGGCGGGCATCGCCATCGACAGCGCGCAGGGGCACGAGACGACGAGCACGGCGATCGCGATCGGCGCGGCGCGCGCCGGATCGATCTGCATCCACGCGAGCCAGACGCCGGCCGCCAGCAGCAGCAGCGCGGCGACGAAGACGCGCGCGACGCGTTCGGCCAGGCCGGCCAGCCGCGGCTTGTCGGCGGCGGCGCGATCGATCAGCCGTTCGATCGTCGAGATCGCGCTGTCGCTGCTCGCGCGCAGCGCCTGTGCGACGAAGGCGCTGCCTGCGTTCACGGCGCCGCCGGGCACTTCGTCGCCGGGCTCGCGCGCGACCGGGAGCGACTCGCCGGTGAGCAGCGACGCATCGATCGCGGTGCGTCCCTCGACGACGCGTGCATCGACCGCGATGCGCTCGCCGACCGATACGCGAAAGCGGTCGCCCGCGGCCAGGCGCGTGGCCGGCACGCGCTCGATCGCGCCGCTGTCGGGATCGATCCGGTCGGCCGAGTCGGGCGCGGCGGCCGCCACCGCGTCGATGGCGCGGCCGGCGCGCCGGCGTGCGATCCACTCGACGTAGCGCGCGGCGAGCAGCAGGCAGACGAACATCGTCACCGAGTCGAAATAGACCTCGCCGCGGCCGGAGACGGTGGCGTGCGCGCTCGCGGCGAAGGCGGCGAGCACGCCGATCGTCACCGGGACGTCCATGCCGAGGCTGCGCGCGCGCAGGTCGCGCCAGGCACCCGCCAGGAAGGGCGTCGCCGAATAGAAGACGACCGGGACGGTGAGCAGCAGGCTCGCCCAGCGCATCAGCGACTCGTGCGCCGGTTCGATCTCTCCCGGCGCCGCGATGTACGACGGGAACGCGTACATCATCACCTGCATCATCGCGAGCGTCGCGATGAACAGGCGCCGGAACAGTGCTTTCGTCGTGCGCTGGATCTGCTGCTCGCGGCCGCGTGCGTCGGACGGGCGCGCGGCATAGCCGATCCGGCCGATCGCCTCGAGCAGGCGCGACAGCTGCGTCGTCGCCGGATTCCAGCGGATCGTCGCGCGCTCGGTGGCGAGGTTGACCGAGGCGGCGACGACGCCCGGCTGGCGCCGCAGCGTCTGCTCGAGCAGCCAGACGCAGGCGCCGCAGCGCAGTCCGTCGACGAGCAGCGACGCTTCCCGGTCGTCGTCGCCGGCGCGCACGAAGCGCGCCTGGACGTCGTCGTCGTCCCAGATGCGCAGCGCCTCGAGGCCTTCCGGCAGCACGCCGGCGGCCGCGGGCGCCGAGCGCGTGCGGTAGTAGTCGGTCAGGCCGGCGGCCGCGATCGCCTCGGCGACCGCGCGGCAGCCGACGCAGCACATCTCGCGCTCGACGCCGTCGATCGCGGTGCGCCAGGTGCCTGGCCGGTCGACCGCTTCGCCGCAGTGAAAGCAGACGATGCGTGCGGTCATCGGAACCACTGCACGCAGACGTCGACCGCCTGGTGCAGGTGCGCGATCGGGTCGATGCGGGCGAGACCGGCGACGCCGAAGACGATGATCAGCACGCCGGCGATGCGGCGCGCGACGGGCTGCGAGAACCAGCGCGAGGCTCCCTGCGCGGCGAAGCCCAGCGCAAGCAGGTTCGGCAGCGTCCCGGCGCCGAAGGCGAGCATCAGCAGGGCGCCGTCGGCCGCGCTGCCCGAGACGAGCGCCGCGGCGAGCACGCCGTACACCATCCCGCACGGCACCCATCCCCAGGCGGTGCCGGCGGCGAAGGCGCCGGGCACGTGCGTGGCGCCGAGCAGCCGCGAGGCGAGGGGCGCGATGCGCTTCCACGCGCCGGCACCGAAGCGTTCGAGCGTGCGCAGGCGCCGCAGGCCGCCGGCGAGCGCGAGCCCGAGGACGATCAGCAGCAGGTTCGCGGCGGCGAAGCTCAGCTGCTGCACCGGCAGGACGTGCCCGGCGAGCCAGGCCGCGGAGCCGACGGCGCCGGCGATTGCGCCGGCGACCGCGTAGCTGCCGATGCGGCCTGCGTTGTAGGCGAATTGGAGCAGCGCGCCCGATTGCATCGAAGCCACGGCGGCGCCGCCGGGCTGCAGGTGCAGCGGCATCATCCGATGCCGGCCGCCGAGCAGGGCGACGATGCCGCCGCACATCGATGCGCAGTGCACGCCGCCGAACAATCCGAGCAGGAACGCTGACATCAGCGAAAGACTCATACGCCCGATGTCACCGATCGAGTAGACTGGAATCGGCGATGGTACCCCGTCGGGGCGAAGAACTCCTGAGGCATGTCAAGGACATTGTGGAACGACGCCCTCGGCGTGCCGCACACCATCGACCAGCGGCTGCTGCCGTTCGAGCGTCGCGAGATCGCACTGCGCAGCTGCGCCGACTGTGAGCGCGCGATCCGCGAGATGCAGGTTCGCGGGGCGCCGCTGATCGGCGCGGTCGGTGCCTGGGGTCTGGCGCTCGCGATCGAGGCCGACCCCTCCGACGACGCGCTGCGCGAGGCCTACGAGCGTCTTGCCGCCACGCGGCCGACCGCGGTGAACCTGCGCTGGGCGCTCGACCGAGTCGTGCGCCGGGTGGCTTCCGCTTCGCCGGCGCAGCGCGCCGCGCTCGCGCGCGACGAGGCGACGGCGATCTGCGACGAGGATGCCGCGTGCAATGCGCACATCGGCGAGCATGGCGCTCGGTTGCTGCGCGTGCTCTCCGAGCAGCGCTCGACGCTCGCCGGGATGGCGGGCGCGGACACGATCCCGCTGAACGTGCTCACGCATTGCAATGCGGGCGGCATCGCGACGATCGAGCACGGCACTGCGCTCGCCGTCCTCTTTCGACTGCACGAGCAGGGCGTGCCGGTGCACGTCTGGGTCGACGAGACGCGTCCGCGCAACCAGGGGGCCGCGCTCACCGCGTGGGAGCTCGCCGAGCGCGGGATCCCGCACACCGTCGTCGTCGACAATGCGGGCGGGCTGCTGATGATGCAGGGCCGCGTCGACGCGGTCGTCGTCGGCTGCGACCGCGTCGCCGCCAACGGCGACGTCGCGAACAAGATCGGCACGTACCTGAAGGCGCTCGCCGCCCGCGACAACCGGGTGCCGTTCTACGTCGCGTGCCCGACGTCGACGATCGACGTCGACACGCCCGACGGGGCGTCGATCCCGATCGAGGAGCGCGATGCGCGGGAGGTCACGCACGTGGCCGGTCGGCTCGACGACGGCGGCCTCGCGTCGGTGCGCGTCGTTCCGGACGGCAGTCCGGTCGCCAATCCCGCCTTCGACATCACCCCGGCGCGACTGGTCACCGCGCTGATCACCGAGCGCGGCGCCTGCGAGGCGACGCACGCGGCGATCGCCGCGTTGATGCGCCGGGGCGCGGCTTCGCCGGATGCGGGGCGGCAGCGCCGCTTCGACGGCGAGCGCGAACGGCTCGGCGAAGGGGAACGGACGGCGCCGCGATGACCGAGAACGAGGCGCGCGCGGCGCTGGTCGACGCGGCGCGACGGATGGCGCCGCTGGGCATCAACACCGGGCGGGCGGGGAACGTCTCGCTGCGCTGGCACCGCGGCGGCGAGGACGGGATGCTCGTGACGCCCAGCGCGCTTGCCTACGAGCGCATGACCGTCGACGACATCGTCTGGCTTCCGTTGGCGGTGCCCGAAGGCGAGGATCCGCGCGCCGAGTCGCCGCTGCGTGCGCACGGTACGCGCGCGCCGTCGTCCGAGTGGCGGCTGCACCGGGATCTGTACGCGGCGCGCGCCGATGCGCAGGCGATCGTGCACACGCATCCGCCGCACGCGACGGCGCTCGCCTGCCTGGAGCGCATCCACGCCGAAGGGATCCCCGCCTTTCATTACATGATCGCGGTCGCCGGCGGCGACGACATCCGCTGTGCGCCGTACGCGAGCTTCGGCACCCAGGCGCTGTCCGACCACGCCCGCGTCGCGCTCGAGGGGCGGCGCGCCTGCCTGCTGGCGCAGCACGGCAGCGTCGCGCTGGGCGCCAGCCTCGACGCGGCGCTCGAGCTCGCCGTCGAGGTCGAGGCGCTCGCGCGGATGTACTGGCTTGCGCTGCAGGTGGCCGAGCCGGTGCGGCTGAGCCCGGCACAGATGGCCGAAGTGCACGCTCGCTTCGGGCGCTATCGTCGCGATCCGGGCTGAATCGTCATCGCCGGGCGGCGCTCAACCGGCGACGCGGCGGCGCTCGCCGGCCGGCGGCTCGACGGCCGCGCGCCGCGCACGCGGCCGTTCGGTGCGCGTGCCCGGCAGCCGGCGCGCGAGGTGCTGCCCGGTGACGCTCGCCTCGTCGGCCGCGAGCGCTTCGGGCGTTCCGGCGGCGACGATCTCGCCGCCGGCGTCGCCGCCGCCGGGACCGAGGTCGATCACCCAGTCGGCGGTCTTGATCACGTCGAGATTGTGCTCGATGACCACGACGGTGTTGCCGCGATCTCGCAGCGTGTGGATCACCTGCAGCAGCAGCGCGATGTCGTGGAAATGCAGTCCGGTCGTCGGCTCGTCGAGGATGTACAGCGTGCGGCCGGTGTCGCGCTTCGACAGCTCCTCGGCCAGCTTCACGCGCTGCGCCTCGCCGCCCGACAGCGTCGTGGCGCTCTGGCCGAGCCGCACGTAGCCCAGCCCCACTTCGAGCAGCGTCTGCAGCTTGCGGCGGATCGTCGGCACCGCCGAGAAGAACTGCGACGCCTGCTCGATCGTCATCTCGAGCACCTCGGCGATGTTGCGGCCCTTGTACCGGACCTCGAGCGTCTCGCGGTTGTAGCGCCGGCCGCCGCAGACCTCGCAGGCGACGTAGACGTCGGGCAGGAAATGCATCTCGACGCGCAGCACGCCGTCGCCCTGGCACGCCTCGCAGCGTCCGCCCCTCACGTTGAACGAGAACCGCCCTGCGCCGTAGCCGCGCTCGCGCGCCATCGGCGTCTCCGCGAAGAGCTCCCGGATCGGCGTGAAGAGCCCCGTGTAGGTGGCCGGGTTCGAGCGCGGTGTGCGTCCGATCGGGCTCTGATCGACGGCGATCACCTTGTCGAGCGCATCGAGCCCTTCGATCGCCTCGTGCGGTGCCGCCTCCGCAGTGGAGCGGTGGGTCGCGCGCGCCGCCGCCGCGTACAGCGTGTCGTTGACGAGCGTCGACTTGCCCGAGCCGGAGACGCCGGTGACGCAGACGAGCAGGCCGAGCGGTATCTCGACGTCGACGCCTTTCAGGTTGTTCCCGCGCGCGCCGCGCACGACGAGGCGCTGGTCGCCGGGCGGCTTGCGGTGGCGCGGCACCTCGATGCGCAGCGCGCCCGACAGGTAGCGGCCGGTGAGCGATTCCTCGCAGGCCTCGATCGTCTGCGCGGTGCCCTGCGCGACCGCCTCGCCGCCGTGCTCGCCGGCGCCGGGACCCATGTCGACGACGTGGTCCGCGGCGCGAATCGCGTCTTCGTCGTGCTCGACGACGATCACCGAGTTGCCGAGATCGCGCAGCTGCTTCAGCGTCGCGATGAGGCGGTCGTTGTCGCGCTGGTGCAGCCCGATCGACGGCTCGTCGAGCACGTACAGGACGCCGGTGAGCCCGGATCCGATCTGCGACGCGAGCCGGATGCGCTGCGACTCGCCGCCCGACAGCGTGTCGGCCGGGCGGTCGAGCGACAGGTAGTCGAGGCCGACGTTGTTCAGGAAGCGCAGGCGCGAGGCGATCTCGCGCACGATGCGCTCGCCGACCGCGCGCCGCGCGCCGGGCAGCTCGAGCGACTCGAACCAGGCGAGCGCCTGGCGCAGCGTCCAGCCCGAGACCTCGTAGATCGCCTTGTCGTCGCCGCGCGGGCCGACGCGCACGAAGCGTGCATCCAGCCGCAGCCGGGTGCCCTCGCAGCTCGGGCAGCGCCGCGTGTTGACGTATTTCGACAGCTCCTCGCGCACGTGCGGCGAATCGGTTTCGCGGTGCCGCCGCTCGAGGTTCGGGACGACGCCTTCGAACGGATGCTCGCGCACGGTCGTCCTGCCGCCGTCGCCCATGTAGGTGAACGGCACCTTCTCGCTGCCGGAGCCGAAGAGCACGACGTGCCGGATGCGCTCGGGCAGCGCCTCGAAGGGCGTCTCGACGTCGAAGCGATAGTGCTCGGCGAGATCTTGGATCAGCTGGAAATAGAACGCATTGCGCCGGTCCCAGCCCTTGATCGCGCCCGAGGCGAGGCTGAGCGCCGGGAACGCGACGACCCGCTTCGGGTCGAAGAACGAGACGACGCCGAGTCCGTCGCACTCCGGGCACGCGCCCAGCGGATTGTTGAACGAGAACAGCCGCGGTTCGAGCTCGGCGAGCGCATGGTTGCAGACCGGGCACGCGAAGCGGCTCGAGAACATCTGCGTGTCGGCGCGATCGAGGTCCAGCGCCATCGCGCGCCCGTCGGACAGGCGCAGCGCCGTCTCGAACGATTCGGCCAGCCGCTGGCGCGCCGACGGCGTCACTTTCACACGGTCGACGACGACGTCGATCGAGTGCTTCTGGTTGCGGTTCAGCTTCGGGTACGCGCCGCCGTCGTTCAGCTCGACGATTCGCGCCTCGGCGTCGCCCGCGTCCGCGTTCTCGCCGATGCGGTACGAGCGCACGCGCACTCGCACGAAGCCCTGCGCCTGCAGCGATTCGAACAGGTCGAGGTGCTCTCCCTTGCGGCCGGTGAGCACCGGCGCGAGGATCATCACGCGCGTGCCCTCGGGCAGCGCGAGCACCGCGTCGACCATCTGGGAGACGGTCTGCGCCTCGAGCGCGCGCTCCGGATGGAACGGACAGTATGGGGTGCCCGCGCGCGCGAACAGCAGCCGCAGATAGTCGTTGATCTCGGTGACGGTGCCGACCGTCGAGCGCGGATTGTGGCTCGTCGCCTTCTGCTCGATGGCGATCGCCGGCGACAGCCCCTCGATCAGGTCGACGTCGGGTTTTTCCATCAGCTGTAGGAACTGCCGGGCGTAGGCCGACAGCGATTCGACGTAGCGCCGCTGCCCTTCGGCGTACAGCGTGTCGAACGCGAGCGACGACTTGCCCGAGCCCGACAGGCCGGTGATCACGACCAGCCGGTTGCGCGGCAGGTCGAGATGGACGTTCTTCAAGTTGTGGGTCCGGGCACCGCGGATCCGGATGAATTCCATGCGGGGGCGGGAAGGCGGGCGGCCGAAGGGCAATCGACTAATATACCCGGTCGTCCACCGCCGCCCGATGCCCTCCGCCCGCTCCGCATCCGACACTCGCCGCGACGCCGCAGACGTCTCCGCACGTCGGTTGCGTTCGCGCGCGCACCGCGACGATTCGCACATGACGCCGCTCGAACTGCGATCGAGCGTCTCGCTCGCGTCGATTTTCGCGTTGCGCATGCTCGGGCTGTTCCTGATCCTGCCGGTTTTCGCCGTGCATGCGCGCGGCATTCCGGGCGGCAGCGACGCGACGCTCGTGGGTCTCGCGCTCGGCATCTACGGGCTGACGCAGGCGCTGCTGCAGCTGCCCTTCGGCATGGCCTCCGATCGCTGGGGCCGCAAGCCGGTGATCGTCGCCGGGCTCGGGCTGTTCGCGCTCGGCAGCTTCGTCGCGGCGGCGGCCGTCGGCATCGTCGGCACGATCGTCGGTCGCGCGCTCCAGGGCGCGGGCGCGATCTCCGCGGCCGTCAGCGCCTTCGTTGCCGACAGCACCCGCGACAGCCAGCGCACGAAGGCGATGGCGATGGTCGGGGGATCGATCGGCGTCACCTTCGCGCTGTCGCTGGTCGCCGCGCCGCTGTTGTACGACGCGATCGGCATGTCCGGAATCTTCGTCTTCACCGGCGTGCTCGCGATCGCCGCGATTCTCGTCGTCGTCTTCGTGGTGCCGCCGGTGCCGCTGGCGGTTGCCGCCGACGCGTCGCGCACGCCGCTGCGCGACGTCGTCCGCGAACCCGACCTGTTGCGGCTGAACTTCGGCATCTTCTCGCTGCACGCGGTGCAGATGGCGATGTTCGTCGTGCTGCCGACCTGGCTCGCCGACCGCGCCGGCATCGCGGTGAGCGACCACTGGAAAATCTACCTGCCGGTCGTCGTGTTCTCGTTCCTGCTGATGCTGCCGCCGCTGTTCTGGAGCGAGCGGCGTGGCAAGCTGCGCATCGTGTTTCTCGCGGCGATCGCGATGGTGCTCGTCGTGCAGCTCGCGCTGGTCGCTCAGCCGAGCGGCCTACTGCCTTTCGTCGTCTTGCTGCTCGTGTTCTTCGCGGGGTTCAATGTGCTCGAGGCGAGCCTGCCGTCGCTCATCTCGCGGCTCGCGCCGGTCGATGCGAAGGGCGCGGCCCTCGGCGTCTACAACACCACGCAGTCGCTCGGGTTGTTCTTCGGCGGCCTGCTCGGCGGCTGGGTGCAGCAATCGTGGGGTCGGCCGGCGGTCTTCGTCGCTTGCGCGGCGCTGATGGCCGCCTGGCTCGTCGTCGCTTCCGGGCATCGGCGCTGGCCCCGCTCGGCGAGGGCCGCCGCGCACGGCGCGGCGGCGTCGGCGAACGGGTCGGCATGACAGAATCGTTTCCCCGCTTCCGGAGGAAGACATGGCTTCGGTGAACAAGGTGATCCTCATCGGCAACCTCGGGCGCGATCCCGAAACGCGATTCGCTCCGAGCGGCAGCGCGATCTGCAACGTACGCATCGCCACCACGCGCAACTGGAAAGACCGCACCACGGGCGAGAAGCGCGAGGAAACCGAGTGGCACACGGTCGTCTTCTATGACCGCCTCGCCGAAATCGCCGGTGAATACCTGCGGAAGGGCCGGCCGGTCTACGTCGAAGGTCGTCTGAAGACGCGCAAGTGGCAGGACAAGGAAGGGCAGGACCGCTACACCACCGAGATCATCGCCGAGTCGATGCAGCTGCTCGGCTCGCGCGACGGGGGCGGTGGTGGCGACGACGGCGGCTTCGCGCGCGAGCGAGAGCCGGCACGCGCTCCGGCCGGGGCGGGCGGCGCCGCAGCGGGAGCGGGAGCGGGGGCGGCGGCGCCGCGCAAGCCCGCGCACGACTTCGACGACATGGACGACGACATCCCGTTCTAGGGACGCGCGTCCACGAGCCATCGCACGTGCTCGGAAGCGCGATCGCGAGGTCTCGAGGGTCGTTTCTCGCCGGTCCGCCGCGCGCCCGGCGCTGCATCGAGCGCCGGCCGTCAGCCGCGCGTGGGGGAGCGGCCCGTGGTCGCCGTGCGCTTCGCGCGGATGCGTCGCAGCTTGCCGCTGGCCGGCTCGACCTGCGGCGCGTCGTCGTCCAGCAGCACGCGCACCGGGCGTGCCCCCTGCCGTTCGAGGAAGCGTACGAGGGCCCGGTGCGCGCGGTCGAAGGCGAGGCGCCGCTCGCGCGAGTCTTCCGATTCGATGCGCAGCGTGAGCTCGTCGCGCGCCGTCTGCGTGAGCTGGAAGCGCTCGAGCCCGCCCTGCTCCTCGAGCACGGTTTCGATCGCCAGCGGCAGCACGCGGACGAACTCGCCGTGCTGCGCGTCGAATTCGAGCACGTCGTCGGCGCGGCCCCGCACCCGCAGCGTCGGCCGTTCGTCGCCGCACGGGCAGCACTCGGGGTCGATCGTCACGCTGTCGCCGAGGTCGTAGCGCACGAGCGGCTGCACGCGGTTGGCGAGATTGGTGATGAGCACGGTGTACGAGGTTTCGCCCGGCGGCGTCGGCCGCATGTCTTCGTCGACCGGCTCGAGCACCACCCAGGCGTCGTTCAGGTGCAGGCGATGCTGCCGGCAGCTGTGCGCGATGTTCATGCATTCCGAGGCGCCGTAGTCCTCGACGAGCGGGCAGCCGAAGGCCTGCTCGACGGCGTTGCGATCGGCCTCGGAGAGCACCTCGCCGCCGGCGAGCACCATCCGGGGTGCGAGCCGCAGGCGCCCGGCACGCTGCTCGGCGGCGAGCTGCACGAGCACGGTCGGGTAGCTCGCGATCGACGTCGGATTCCATTCCGAGAGCGCTTCGCGGATCGCTTCGAGCGGCTCGAGGATCGAGAACACGCGCGCCTGCGCGGCGAGCATCGGGTACATCCGGCACAGCCGCTGCCACCACACCAGCCCGGCGAAGTGCCCGCCGGTCGCGGCGACGAGCGCCATGCGCGCCGGTCCGCCGGCCAGCGACTGCGGGTCGGCCGCCGGTGCGAGGTATGCCTGCGCGCTGAATAGCGCGCCGTAGACGGCGAGGGCGTCCTCGTCCTGGACGTAGATCCCGGGCACGCCCGAGGTGCCCGAGCTGGTCCACACCGCGTAGCGCCCGAGGAAGGCTTCGCCGATGCGCGTCGGGTCGGCGACGAAGCGGCGGACGTCGTCGAGCCGGATCGCCGGATCGGTGACCCAGTCGTCGAAATGCGCCATCAGCGCGCTGCGCGTGACCGGGGGGAGCGCTTCGAGCGGCGCATCGGGGGCGACGTCCCGCCAGTGCCGCGCGTAGAAGCGCGAATGCGCCCGCGCATGCGCGAGCAGCGCCGCCAGGCGCGCTTCGCGGTTGGCGCGGCGCACGGCGGCGCCCCCGAGGCGTTCGGCCCACAATTCGTGCAGCCGCGCGCTGCAGCGCAGCCACTCGCAGCCGCCGCGCCACCAGTCGAGCGGGTCGGGCGCGATGAACGATCGGTGCAGATGCGTGCTCGTCATCGGTCCAATCTAGCGTGCGGGCGCGACCCCGCCTTGATGCGGGTCAGCATGTCCGGGGTCACTCCAAGCCGCGTGCCCGCTTCGTGGCAGGGGGTGCGCGGGCCGTGGGGGGCGCGTGTTCACCGTGCGCGTCGAACGGTCGCGCGCGCGTGCGGCCGGCGTGCGGCGGCTCGAGCGCCGCGTGCGCTACCATGGCGCCCGCGCGGCGCCGCCCGGTGCCGCTGGTCAGGAGTCTCGTCGATGCAGGTGGTGTGTCTCGATCTCGAAGGCGTGCTCGTTCCCGAGATCTGGATCGAGTTCTCGCGCAGGACCGGGATCGCCGAGTTCTCGCGCACGACGCGCGACGAGCCCGACTACGACAAGCTGATGGGCTATCGCGTCGAGCTGCTGGCGAAGCACCGGCTCGCGCTCGCCGACATCCAGCGCGTCATCGAGCGCATGGGACCGCTGCCCGGCGCGCGCGAGTTCCTCGACGACCTGCGCGCGCGCTACCAGGTCTTCATCCTCTCCGACACCTTCTACGAATTCGCCGATCCGCTGATGCGCGCGCTCGGGCGCCCGACGTTGCTGTGCCATCGGCTCGAGGTCGACGAGGCCGGCTTCGTGCGCGGCTGGCGGCTGCGCATGCCCGACCAGAAGCGCGCCGCCGTGCAGGCGCTGCAAGGACTGAATTTCCGCGTGATCGCCGCCGGCGACTCGTACAACGACACCGCGATGCTCGCCGCCGCCGACGCGGGTTTCTTCATCCATCCGCCCGAGGCGATCGCGGCGCAGTTCCCGCAGTTCCCGGTCACGCGCAGCTACGATGAGCTGCGCGCCGCGATCGACGAAGCGGCGGGCCGGTTGGGCCGCTGAGGCGGCCGCGGCGCTATTCGCCGACCACGTTGCCGAAGCGCACCCACGATCGCCCGTCGAACCGCGTGAGCTGCAGCGCCTCGAACGGGGCGTGATCGTCGGGGCCGGTGGTCACCGTCACGCCGGGCAGCATCATTTTCGGCGCGTGGCCGCGCAAACTGCGCGCCTGCCGCATCACGTTCTCGCGCGTGAGCTCGTCGCCGGCCTGCCGCAGCACCTGCTCGACCAGCTGCGCCGTGACGTAGCCGTAGACGTTCAGGTAGTCCGACGGGTCGCCTTCCGGGTAGTACTCTGCCATCCATGCGCGCCACTCGCGCATCTGCGGGTGGTCTTCCCATTCCGGGTCGCCGGGCGTCATCAGGTAGGCGGCCGAGACGATGCCGACGCCTTTCTCGAGTCCGGCGGCCCGCATCACCGACGACACGCTGACCGACACGGCCGCGAGGTACTGCGTCGGGCGCCAGCCGATGTCCCAGGCCCGCCGGATTGCCTGGGCCGCGTACTTCGGCGTGGTGACGTTGACGAAGACGTCGGCACCCGCGGCCTGCAGCATCGCGATCTGCGAGTCGACCGTCGGGTCGCCGACGTCGTACGTGACCTCGGCGACGATCATCCGTTCGGCATGCTCGCCCAGTCCTTCGCGCAGCCCGACCAGATAGTCGCGCCCGAAATCGTCGTTCTGGCGAAGCACGCCGATGCGCGCGTCGGGCTTCGTCTGCAGGATGTGGGTCGCGTAGATGCGGCCCTCGGTGCGGTAGTCGGGCTGTCCGCCCATCGTCCACGGGTAGCGCCGCGGATCGTTCCATTTCGACGCACCCGTGGCGGCGAACAGCTGCGGCACGCCGCGCGCGTTCAGGTACGGGCGGATCGCCGAGTTCGACGGCGTGCCGAGGGTGCCGAAGATGAACAGCACGGGATCCTGCTCGACGAGCCGGCGCGTGCCCTCGACCGCCTTCGCCGGGTTGTAGCCGTCGTCGAGCGAGACGAACTCGATGCGCCGACCGCCGATTCCGCCCCGCTCGTTCAGCATCCGGAAGTACGCGGCCTGCGCGCGGCCGATCGTGCCGTAGGCCGACGCCGGCCCGCTGTACGGCATCGTCTGGCCGATGCGGATGACGGTGTCCGAGGCGCCCGGGTCGTAGCGCGGCTGCGCGAGACCGGTGGCGGCGGCGAACGAAAGCGCGACTGCGGCGATGAACGATGCGAAAAGCGGCTGCACGGGATCCTCTCGGTTCGGCGACACCCCGGGCGCCGCCGGACCGGATTATCCCGTCACTTCGACACGTCCCCCATCACGTCGCCGAAGCGCACCCACGACTTGCCGTCGAAGCGCGTGAGCTGCACCGATTCGATCGGCGCGTAGTCGGTCGGCGAGGTATTGATCTTGATGCCCGGGATGATCGTCGTCGGCACGAAGTCCTTCAGGCTCGCCGCCTGTTTCATGATGTTCTCGCGCGTCAGGTCGTCGCCCGCCTGGCGCAGGACCTGCACGACCGTCTGCGCGACGGTGTATCCGTAGACGTTGGTGTTGTCCTCGATGTTGCCTTCCGGGTAGTACTTCTGCATCCACGCGCGCCAGTCCTTCATCGCCTGCGTGTCGTACCAGCCCGGGTCGGTCGGTTCCATCAGGTAGGCCGACGAGATGATACCGATGCCCTTCTCGGGGCCCGCCGGCTGCATCACCGACGCCACGCCGACCGAGACGTTGGTCAGGTACTGCACCGGCTTCCAGCCGATGTCGTAGGCCTTGCGGATCGCCTGTGCGGCGAATTTCGGCGTGGTCACGTTGATGAACACGTCGGCGCCGGAAGCCTGCAGCGAGACCACCTGCGAATCGACCGTCGGATCGGTGACCTCGTACGAGACCTCGGAGACGATCATCGAACCGGCCTTGTCGCCGAGCGCCTCGCGTACGCCGCTCACGTAGTCCTTACCGAAGTCGTCGTTCTGGTAGAGGATGCCGATCTTCGCGTCGGGCTTCGTCTTCAGGATGTGCTGCGCGTAGATCATCCCCTCGGTGTGGTAGTTCGGCTGCCAGCCCATCGTCCACGGAAAGCGCTTCGGGTCGTTCCACTTCGACGCGCCGGTGGCGACGAACAGCTGCGGCACCTTCTTCGCGTTCATGTACTTCTGGATCGCCGTGTTCGATGGCGTGCCCAGCGGTCCGAACAGGAACAGCACCTGGTCCTGCTCGACGAGCCGGCGCGCGCCTTCCACGGCCTTCGGCGGGCTGTAGCCGTCGTCGATCGAGATGAATTCGATCTTGCGGCCGTTGATGCCGCCCTGGTCGTTGATCATCGCGAAATACGCCGCCTCGGCCCTGCCGATCGTTCCGTAGGCGGAGGCCGGCCCGCTGTAGGGCATCGTCTGGCCGATCTTGATCGTCGTGTCGGTTGCGCCCGGGTCGTATTTCTTCTGTGCCCAGGCCGCGCCGGCGGCGAGCGACAGCATGACGACGCCGGCGAGCGAAGCGATCCCTGCGTTCATGTCGACCTCCTTCGGAGTTGCGCTTCGGCGCGGTCGCGGCGGGGCGTCGCGAGCCTCGTTCGAAGCAGGGTGATGCCGCCGGCGACGCCGGTCGGCATCAGGTAAACGAACGCGATCATCGCCAGCCCGTAGATCGCCCACGGGGCTGCCTTCGAGATCTGGTCTGCGAGATTCGGGACGAACTGGATGAAGAACGCGCCCCAGAGCGCGCCCTGGATCGAAGCCACGCCGCCGATCACGCTTCCGACGAGGAAGATGATCGACAGGAAGATCGTGAAGCTGTCGGGCGCGACGAACTGCACGGCGATCGCGCCGAGCGCGCCGGCCACGCCGGTGAACAGCGCCGAGACGCCGAAGGTCAGCGACTTGAACAGCGACGTGTCGATGCCCATCGCCTGCGCGGCGATCGGGTGGTCGCGAATCGCGACGATCGCGCGTCCGATGCGTCCGCGTAGCAGGTTCCAGGCGATGGCGAACAGCACGAGCGCGATGGCGAGCGTGAAGAAATACAGCCACTGGTCGGCGCTCAGCGGCAGCCCGAAGGGCGCATCGGGCTTGAGCAGCACCAGTCCCTGCACACCGCCGGTCCACTCCTCGAAGTGCTTGTATTTGAGCAGCTGCGGCATCGCCAGCGCGAGCGCGAAGGTGGCCAGCGCGAGATACAGCCCTTCCAGACGCAGCGCCGGCAGCCCGAACAGGAACCCCGCCACGCCGCAGACCAGGCCGGCGAGCGGGATCGTCGCCCAGTACGGCAGCCCCGCGTGCTCCATCGCGATCGCCGCCGTGTAGGCGCCGATCGCGTAGAACGCGCCGTGCCCGAGCGAGATCTGCCCGTTGAAGCCGGTGAGGATGTTCAGCCCGAGCAGCGCGATCGCATAGACGAGCACCATCGTCAGCTGGAACAGCCGGTAGTCGCTGACGACGAAGGGCAGTGCGCAGGCCAGCGCGACCGCGACGACGAGCAGCCGCCGATTCATACCCGCGTGACCTGCCGCGAGCCGAGCAGCCCGGTGGGCCGCACGAGCAGCACGCCGACGATCAGCGCGAGCGCCACGGTGAGCTTGAGCTCGTTGCCGATCACGTAGGCGCCGAGCACGTTCTCGAGCACGCCGACGAGGAAGCCGCCGATCACCGCGCCGACCGGGCTGTCGATGCCCCCGAGCAGCGCGGCGGCGAAGGCATACAGCAGGATCCCGCCCATCATGTTCGGCTCGAGGTAGACGATCGGGGCCACCATCATGCCGGCGACCGCTCCCACGGCGCCGGCCAACCCCCATCCGAGCGCGAGCATCCAGCCGACGCGGATGCCGACGAGCCGGGCCGAGCCCGGGTTCTGCGCGACCGCGCGCATCGCGAGTCCGAGCGGCGTCCAGCGGAAGAACGCGAACAGTAGCGCGAGCACCACGAGCGTGACGCCGATCGCGCCCAGCTCGTGCGCCGAGACCAGCGTCTGGCCGAACACCGGCGTCGACGGGAACGGGCTCGGAAAGGTCTTGATCGTGTACGACCACAGCCAGCCGGCGAGGCTGTTGTGGATCAGCAGCAGTCCGATGAACACGACGACGACGGCGAGCACCGGCGCGTCCTCCACCGGCCGGATCACGATGCGCTCGATCGCGGCGCCGAGCACGAAGGCGGCGACGACGGTGAGCGAGAAGGCCGCCCAGTACGGCAGGCCGGCATTGACCATCGTCCAGGCGAGGTAGGTCGAGAACATCGCCATCTCGCCCTGGGCGAAGTTCACCAGGTGCGTCGTCTGGTAGATCATCACCAACGCGAGCGCGACGCTCGCATAGATGCCGCCGGTGGCCAGCCCGGCGAACACCTGGTGCAGGAAGCCCTCCATCAGCCGGCCCCCAGATAGGCACGGCGCACCGTGTCGTCGCGCCGCAGCTCGTCGGCCCGTCCGCCGAGCACGATGCGACCCGTCTCGAGCAGGTACGCGTGGTCGGCGAGCTCGAGCGCCATCGACGCGTTCTGCTCGACGAGCAGGATCGACACGCCCTCCTGCCCGTTGATGCGGCGCATGATGTCGAAGATCTCGCGCACGACGCGCGGGGCGAGGCCGAACGACGGCTCGTCGAGCAGCAGCAGGCGCGGGCGCGACATCAGCGCGCGCGATACGGCGAGCATCTGCTGCTCGCCGCCCGACAGCGTCCCCGCCTGCTGGCGGCGCCGCTCGCGCAAGCGGGGGAAATAGCGGTAGACACGCTCGAAGTCCTCGGCGACGGCGGCCCGGTCGCGGCGCGTCCAGGCGCCCAGGCGAAGGTTCTCCTCGGTGGTCAAGCCGAGGAAGGTGCCCCGCCCGTCGGGCACGTGCGCGACGCCGAGCCGCGCGATGTCCTCGGTGGACCTGCCGTCGATGCGCACGCCGTCGACCCACACCTCACCGCGCGTGCGCACGGTCATCGAGCACAGCGCCCGCAGCGTCGTCGTCTTGCCGGCGCCGTTGGCGCCGAGCAGCGCGGTGATGGATCCGGTCGCCAGCTCGAGGCTGATGCCGTGCAGCACCTGCGTCGGCCCGTAGGCGGCGTAGAGATCGCGCACCGCGAGCAACGGCGCCGACGGTGCCGTTGCGGCAGGCGTGCGCGACGTCGGCGGGGGACTTCCGCGCGGTCCGGGCTGCGGCTGGGCGGCGGGCACGCTCAAGCGGCACCCGCACCGAGATAGGCCTCGACGACCTCGGGGTGGGCGCGAACCTGCGCCGGATCGCCCTCGGCGATCTTGCGTCCGAAGTTCAGTGCCACCACCTTGTCGGAGACGTTCATGACGAGGTTCATGTGATGCTCGACGAGCAGGATCGTCAGGCCGAGGCGGTCGCGCAACGCGCGGATCGAGCCGGCGAGCGCCTCCACTTCCTCGTGGTTCAGGCCGCTCGCCGGCTCGTCGAGGAGCAGCAGTCGCGGTTCGCCGGCGAGGGCGCGCGCGAGCTCGACCCGCTTGGCGGTGCCGAACGGCAGCTCGGCGACGCGCGTGTGCAGGACCGGTGCGAGCCCGAGCAGCTCGATGCGCTCGATCGCGCGGCGCCGTGCGTCGCGTTCCTCGGCGGCCACCCGCGGCAGGCGCAGCGCATTGGCGAGGAAGCCGGTGCGGGTGCGGCTGTGCAGGCCGACGAGCACGTTGTCGAGCACGCTCATCGTGCCGAACAACGCGAGGTTCTGGAAGGTGCGTCCGATGCCGAGCGCGGCGATGCGATGACGTGGCAGTGCGCCGAGATCGGCGCCGGCGAAACGGATGTGACCGGAGTCGGGCTCGTAGAGCCGCGACAGGCAATTGAACAACGTCGTCTTGCCGGCTCCGTTCGGGCCGATCAGGCCGCAGACGATGCCCGCCGGGACGGCAAAGGAGATTCCGTCGAGTGCGACGATGCCGCCGAAGCACAGGCGGACGTCTTCGACGAGGAGCAGCGGATCGTTCGGCACGTGTCGCGTCGTCCTCTCCCGGCGGGGTGCGGCGTCCCGAGTGCGGTGCGCGGCGCATGGGCGCAGCGACGCACGCGGCAGCGGGCCGCGCGCGGTGGGTCGATCATCCGCGCGGGTATCCGCAGGGCAATGCTCGCTTACCCGCAGCGCGGCGCGCAAGACCGCCGCCGTGACGATCTGGGTTTCCCCATATAATTCAAGGTTTTCCCGCAATTACCACCGCCGGGCGACCGCGGTGCACCATCGAGCCGAAGAAATGCCGATCTACGCGTATCGCTGCGCTTCCTGCGGCGCCGAGAAGGACGTGCTGCAGAAATTCTCCGACGCTCCGCTCACGACCTGTCCGGCGTGCGACGCCGAATCGTTCCAGCGCGTCCTGACCGCGCCCGCATTCCAGCTCAAGGGCAGCGGCTGGTACGTCACCGATTTCCGGGACGGGAACAAGGCGAAGCCGTCGGATTCGTCGGGCGCGACCGACGGCGCGAAGGAGTCGAAGACGGAAGCGAAAGCCGGCGACGCCGGCACCTCCGCGACCAAGGCGAGCGAGCCGGCGGCCGCCGGCTCCGCCTGAGGCGGCGCCACGCGACGGGACCGACGCGACCGGCGCGCGCAGGTGCACCGCGCGTGCGCGCGCGTCTCGCGCCGCGGACAGCCCTCGATGCGGCACGGCGATCAAGAATGCGTAAATACCTGGTTACCGGGCTGCTGATCTGGATCCCGCTCGTCATCACGATCTGGGTGCTGAACCTGATCGTCGCGACGATGGACCAGAGCCTGGAGCTGCTGCCCGAGCCGCTGCATCCGCGCGCCTGGCTCGGGCACGACATCCCGGGGCTGGGGGCGCTGCTCACGGTCGCGGTCGTGCTGCTCACCGGACTGGCGGCGCGCAACTTCATCGGCGAGCGGCTGTTGCTGTACTGGGAGGGCATGCTCGGACGCATCCCGATCGTGCGCTCGATCTACTCGAGCGTGAAGCAGGTCAGCGACACGATTCTCTCGCCCGGCGGCCAGGCGTTTCGCCAGGCGCTGCTGGTGCAGTACCCGCGCCGCGGCGTCTGGACGATCGGCTTTCTCACCGGGGCGCCTGCCGACGAGGTGCGCCGCCACGTCGACGTCGACCTGATCTCGGTGTACGTGCCGACCACGCCGAACCCGACTTCGGGATTCTTCCTGATGATGCCGCGCGCCGAGACGGTCGCGCTGAACATGAGCGTCGACCAGGCGCTGAAATACGTGGTGTCGATGGGCGTCGTCGCCCCGCTCGACCGAGGCCTGCCGCCCTCGGAAGGGGCGGGCGCGGCGCCCCCGACCGAACCCGAACCCGTCGCGCCCGCGCTGGCGGCGACGCTGAACCGGAGAACCTGATGCGGACCTGCTACACCGGCGAGATCTCGACCGAGCACCTGGACCGGACCGTCACGCTGTACGGCTGGGTGCATCGCCGTCGCGATCACGGCGGCGTGATCTTCATCGACCTGCGCGACCGCGAGGGGCTGGCGCAGGTCGTCTGCGATCCCGACCGGCCGGAGATGTTCGCCATCGCCGAGCGCATCCGCAATGAGTACTGCATCGAGGTCGTCGGACACGTGCGGCGCCGTCCCGAGGGCACGGTCAACCCGAACCTGCGCAGCGGCGAGGTGGAGGTCGTCTGCGAGCGGATCGAGATCCTCAATCCCTCGGTGACGCCGCCGTTCCAGCTCGACGACGAGAATCTGTCGGAGACGACGCGGCTGACGCACCGCGTGCTCGACCTGCGGCGCCCGTCGATGCAGCAGAACATGATGCTGCGCTACCGGGTCGCGCGCGAAGTGCGCCGCTATCTCGACGCGCACGGTTTCGTCGACATCGAGACGCCGATGCTCACGCGCTCGACGCCCGAGGGCGCGCGCGACTATCTCGTGCCGTCGCGCGTGCATCCGGGCGAGTTCTACGCACTGCCGCAGTCGCCGCAGCTGTTCAAGCAAATGCTGATGATCGCGGGCTTCGACCGCTATTACCAGATCACGAAGTGCTTCCGCGACGAGGACCTGCGCGCCGATCGGCAGCCGGAGTTCACGCAGATCGACTGCGAGACCTCGTTCCTCGACGAGGGCGCGATCCGCGCGATCTTCGAGGAGATGATCCGCGTCGTGTTCCGCCACGCGATCGGCGTCGAGCTGCCGGACCCGTTCCCGACGATGACCTATGCCGAGGCGATGCGCCGCTTCGGATCCGACAAGCCCGACCTGCGCGTGAAGCTCGAGCTCACCGAGCTCACCGACGTGATGCGCGACGTCGAGTTCAAGGTGTTCTCGGCGCCGGCGAACGCGAAGGGCGGGCGCGTCGTGGCGCTGCGCGTCCCCGGCGGCGGTGCGCTGACCCGCGGCGAGATCGACGCGTACGGGCAGTTCGTCGCCATCTACGGAGCGCGCGGGCTGGCGTGGATCAAGGTGAACGACGCCGGGCGCGGCCGCGACGGGCTGCAGTCGCCGATCGTCAAGAACCTGCACGACGCGGCGCTCGAGGCCATCGTGCAGCGTACCGGGGCGGGCGACGGCGACCTGATCTTCTTCGGCGCCGACCAGGCCAAGGTGGTCGACGCGGCGATGGGCGCGCTGCGCACGAAGATCGGGCACTCCGACTTCGGCAAGCGCAACGGCGCCAGCGAGGACGGCTGGATGCCGCTGTGGATCACCGACTTCCCGATGTTCGAGTACGACGAGGAGGCCGAGCGCTGGGTGGCGATGCACCACCCGTTCACGTCGCCGAAGGAGGGTCACGAGGACTTGCTCGAGACCGCGCCCGGGCGCTGCCTGGCCAGGGCCTACGATCTCGTGCTCAACGGCTGGGAGATCGGCGGCGGTTCGGTGCGCATCCACCGCGAGGAGGTGCAGAGCAAGGTGTTCCGGGCGCTGCGCATCGGCCCCGAGGAGGCGCGCGCCAAGTTCGGCTTCCTGCTCGATGCCCTGCAGTACGGCGCCCCGCCGCACGGCGGCATCGCCTTCGGACTCGATCGCATCGTCGCGATGATGGCCGGCGCCGATTCGATCCGCGACGTCATCGCGTTCCCGAAGACGCAGCGCGCGCAGGACCTGCTTGTCCAGGCGCCGTCGCCGGTCGACGAGCAGCAGCTGCGCGAGCTGCACATCCGGCTGCGCAAGGCCGAGCCGCGTACGGCCTGAACGGACGAAGGCTGCGAAGGCGGGCGATGGGCACGAAGATTCCCGAGTCGGTCCTGGTCGTCGTGCATGCCGACGACCTCAGCGTGCTGCTGCTCGAGCGCGCCGATCATCCCGGCTTCTGGCAATCGGTGACCGGCAGCCGCGCCACGCTCGACGAGCCGCTGGTCGAGACCTGCCGGCGCGAGGTGCGCGAGGAAACCGGCCTGGACATCGACCGCTACGCGCTGTGCGACTGGCAGCTCGAGAACCGCTACGAGATCTATCCGCACTGGCGCCATCGCTACGCGGACGGCGTGACGCACAATCTCGAGCACGTTTTCGGGCTGCGCCTGCCCGCGCCGTGCCCCGTCACGCTGGCGCCCCGCGAGCACCTGCGCTTCGAGTGGCTGCCGTGGGAGCGCGCCGCCGAGCGCTGCTTCTCGTGGAGCAACGCACAGGCGATCCGCGAGCTGCCGCGGCGCGCGGCGCAGTGCAGCCGATGAAGACCTTCGTGCAGCGCAAGGCGGCGCAGGCCAAAGCGACGCGGACGCGGGAGACCGCGCGCGGCACCCGGCCGGCGCAACCGCAGCGCCGCCTCGTCTGGGCGCCGCGCGGCACGCTGCAGGAGGCGACGCCGCAGGACGACGCGCAGAAGGGGCGCTGTCTGCGCGTGTCGACCTACAACATCCACAAGGGCGTGCTGCGCGACTTCACCGGCTTGCGGCGCGTGGCACGCATCCACGAGCTGCGCGCGCGCCTGCACGAGCTCGACAGCGACCTCATCTTCCTGCAGGAGGTGCAGGGCCAGCACCAGCGCTACGCGCGCCGCTTCGCGCACTGGCCGGCCGAATCGCAGGAGCTCTTCCTCTCGCGCTCGCCGAGCGCGCAGCAGGCCTTCCAGACCGCCTACGGCCGCAACGCGAGCTATCTGCACGGCCACCACGGCAACGCGCTGCTGTCGCGATTCCCCATCATCGGGCTCGAGAACCGCGACGTCTCCGACCACGCGCTGGAGAAGCGCGGCGTCCTGCGCTGCACGATCGACGTCGGAGGTCGCAGGGTGCACTGCTTCGTCGTGCATTTCGGGCTGCTCGCGGCGAGTCGCGAACGCCAGCTCGACGCGCTGCTCGAGTGGATCGAAGGCGAGGTGGCCCCCGAGGAGCCGCTGATCGTCGCCGGCGACTTCAACGACTGGCGCAACACGCTGTCGCAGCGGCTGTGCTCGAGCATCGGCGTCGTCGAGGTCTTCGACGCCGTGTATCCGCGCGCGGAAGCGTTGCAGCGCGCCGCGTATTTCGTTCGCGACCGCCTCGCCGGCGTGGGTGCGCTGCCGCCCGTGCAGATCTCGCGGATGCCGCGCATGGTCCGCACCGCGCGCACCTACCCGGCGCTCGTGCCGTGGTTCCGGATGGACCGCATCTACCAGCGCGGCTTCCGGGTGAGGTCGGCCCGCGTGCTGCGCGGGCTCGAGTGGGCGCGGCTCTCCGACCACAGCCCGCTGGTCGCCGACCTCGAGCTGCCCGAAGCGGGCGAATGAGGGGGCGCTCGGACGCATCCCGCGTCCGGGTCGCGCGCTCCGGCGTCGATACCCGGCCGCACGACGGCGAAGCGCATCGCGTCTCGCTGCGGTGGTACGAGAGCCTGAAGCCGCGCATGCAGCGCGGCCACGAGATCGAGCTGCTCGAGTCCGGCGTGCAGTACTTCCCCGCACTGGAACGGGCGATCGACGCCGCGCGCGACAGCGTCTATCTCGAGACCTACATCTTCGAGAACGATCCGAGCGGGCGCCGCATCGCCGGCGCGCTCGAGCGCGCGGCGCGCCGGGGTGTGCGCGTGCACGTCGTCGTCGACGGCTTCGGCACCGCGTACATCGCCCCGGAGTGCGCGCAGACGATGCGCGAGGCCGGCGTGCTGCTCGAGGTGTTCCGCCCCGAGCGGCGGCGCTACTCGCTCGACCGTCAGCGGCTTCGCCGCATGCACCGCAAGATGGTGGTCGTCGACGGCGAAGTCGCGTTCGTCGGCGGCATCAACGTGCTCGACGACTACCACGATCCGAACCACGGCGCACTCGATCATCCGCGGCTCGACTATGCGGTTCGCGTGCGCGGGCCGCTCGTCGCCCATGCGCACGTCGCGGCCGCGCGACTGTGGTGGGAGACGGCGACCGTGAACCGTCTGGCGCGCGGCGGCAAGGAGGCCGGGGGCGACTCGCTGCACCTGCCGGAGCCGGTGCGCAGCGACGTCTCGTCTTCGGGGCGCATGCGGGCGGCGCTGATGCTGCGCGACAACCTGCGCCATCGCCGCACCATCGAGCGCGCGTACCTGCGCGCGATCGGCCGCGCGCGCAACGAGGTGCTGATCGCCTGTGCGTATTTCTTCCCGGGCCGGCGCTTCCGGCGCGCGCTGCTCTCGGCGGTGCGCCGCGGCGTTCGCGTGCGGCTGCTGCTGCAGGGCCGCGTCGAGTACCGGCTGCAGCACTACGCGTCGCAGGCACTGTACGAGCCGTGGCTGCGCGCCGGCATCGAGATCACCGAGTACCGCCGCAGCTTCCTGCACGCGAAAGTGGCGGTGATCGACGACTGGGCCACCGTCGGGTCGTCGAACATCGATCCGTTCTCGCTGCTCCTTGCGCGCGAGGCCAACGTCGCGGTGCAGGACCGGCACTTCGCGCGGCTGCTGCGCGAGCGGTTGAATCGCGCGATCGACGAAGGTGGGGTGCGCGTCGTGCTGCAGCGCTACGCGAAGCGGCCGTGGCAGGTGCGGGCGAGGGACACGGCGGCGCTCGCGCTGGTGCGGCTCGGCGTGGCGTTGGCGGGGCGCGGCGCGGATTACTGAGCCCGCGGAGTCCGGCGCGGCGACGGAAACGGTCGTGGCGTCGAGCGTGCCCGTCGGCTTCGGCGGTCGAGCTCGACGGGTACGACCAAAGCAGCATCGAACACGCGTTGCCCACCGGGTGCTTCGCAGTCGCGGGGCAACCCGACCCGCCCCGGGGCCTCCGAGCGGCCGGGGCAAATTGCCCGCAACCAGCCCCAATGGACAAGCTGCCGCGCGCGCGTCAAGCCTCCCGCATTCGCTCGGCCGCCGCGAGGAAATCGAGCAGGATCGGCGAGCTGTCCAGCAGCGGCTCGTCGCATCCATGGTGGAATTCCGGGTGCCATTGCACCCCCAGCGCGTAGCCCGACCCGCGCCAGCGGATCGCCTCGATGATGCCGTCGGCGCTTGAACGCGCGTCGACGACGAGGTCTCCGCCGAGCCGGTCGATCGCCTGGTGGTGGATGCTGTTCACGCGAGCGCCCTCGAGCGGGGCGTAGAGCTGCGACAGTCGCGAGTCGGGCTCGAAGCGGATGTCGTGCGAGAGCCGGTCGTAGAGGTCGGCGTCGACGTGCGGGATCGACTCGGGATGCTGCGTGGCGATGTCCTGGATCAGCGTGCCGCCGAAGGCGACGTTCAGCAGCTGCGCACCGCGGCAGATGCCGAGCACGGGCCGGCCCTGCGCCATGAATTCGTGCAGCAGCTCCATCTCGTAGCGATCGCGCACGATGTCGCCCGCCCATTCGCCGCGGATCGGCTGCGCGCCGTACGAGCGCGGACTGACGTCGGCGCCGCCCTGCAGCACCAGGCCGTCGAGCTCGCGCACGTAGCTGCGCACCGAGATGCCGCGCCGCGGGATCTCGGCGCTCGAGCCGAGCGTCGGGATCATCATCACCAGCGCACCGTGCGACATGATCCAGTGGGCGATCGTCTGCTCGAGGTACTGCAGCACCTTGTTGCGGAATCCGAGCTCGCGCGGCGGCGCATGCAGCAGGCGCGCCGACAGGCCGATCTTCAGCGGCCTCCCAGGCATCTTCGGTCGGGTACTGCGTGCGCAGCGTGGAGCGCCGCTCAGCGGCTCCAGCGCAGGCACTGCTGCCGAACGACCTCGGGGAGCAGGTTCTCGCGCTCGTAGGTCTGGCGGATCCACGTCGCGTCGTTGCCCAGCGCTCCGATGTCGTCGCGCACGCGCCGACATGCGTCCTCGGCACCGAGCTCGATCGCGTGCTGCTCGATCTCGGCGAGCGTCTCGGCGATGTCCTCGCGGATCGTGCGGTGCTCGCCGGTCTGCGGATCGACGAAGGTGCCGTCGAAGCCGAAGCGGCACGCCTGGAAGCGGTTGAAGGTGTAGACGAGGTAGTCGTCCTCGACGGGCCGGAACGGCTGCTCGAACGACAGCCAGCGCGCCACGCACTGGATGTAGGCGGCGAGCGCGGCCGCCTTCTCGATCGTCAGCGGCGTGTCGAGCACGCGCACCTCGATCGTGCCGAACTCCGGCTTCGGCCGGATGTCCCAGTAGAAGTCCTTCATGCTCTGCACGACGCCGGTGCGCGCCATCTTGTCGAAATAGCGCGAGAACTCCTCCCAGGTGAGCGTGAAGGGCGCGCGTCCCGACAGCGGAAACGCGAACACCGAGTTCAGCCGCGCCGAATGGAAACCGGTGTCGATGCCCTGCACGAAGGGCGAGGACGCCGACAGCGCGATGAAGTGCGGGATGAAGCGCGAGAGTCCGTGCAGCAGCACGAGCGCCGCGTCGGGCCCGGCGCAGCCGATGTGCACGTGCTGGCCGAAGATCGTGAACTGCTTCGACAGGTAGCCGTACAGCTCGGAGAGCATGTGGAAGCGCGGCGTGTCGTAGATGCGCCGCTGGCTCCAGTCCTGGAACGGATGCGTGCCGCCGCCCGACAGGCCGATGTTCAGCTTGTTGGCGCAGGTCACGAGCACGTCGCGCAGCTCGGCCAGGTGCGAGCGCGCCTCCGCATAGTCACGGCACACGCCGGTGGACAGCTCGATCATGCTGCCGGTCATCTCCGGCTTCACCTCGCCGGGCAGCTTGCGCTTGCCGACCAGGCGCAGCAGATCCTGCGCGCCGTGCGTGAGGTCGAAGTCGTGCGTATTGACGATCTGCAGCTCGAGTTCGAGGCCGAGCGTCAATGCGCGCGATTCGGCGAAAGCTTCCAGGGGCATCGATTCCCTCCCTGCTGCGGCCTGCGGCACCTGCGGCTCCGTGGGCGCTGCCGCCCTCCGTGCCGGGCACCGGGCATCAGCGAATGTTCTCCTCGTTCACCCAGCGCAGCGCCAGGTGCACGGCGATCGGTCCGACCAGCTCGAGGAACGCGATCGCGCTGAACACGGCCGCGGTCAGATGCGATGCGAATTCCGGGTACAGGTTCTGCAGCTCGGTCATCATCACGATCGCGGCGCCCGACATCGGCGCGAGCGTGATGCCGAGCGCAAGACCTTGCCGCATCGAGATCCCGCTCGGCGCCGCGAGCAGCGTCGTGGCGACGAGCTTGGCCGCGGCGCGAGCGACGATCGCGACGGCGCCGAGCGCCGCGCCGGCCACCAGCGTGTCGACCGACCAGACCGAGCCGGTGATCACGAACAGCATCAGCACGAGCGCGCCGCCCGCGGTGCCGAAGTGGCGCGGCCAGATCCACGGCCGCTCGGTGCTGTTGCGCAGCATCACGCCGGCCAGCAGCGGCACGAGCAGCGTCGAGAGATTGGCCATCTTGGTGATCGACAGCGCGAGCAGGATCATCCCGAGCAGCAGCAGCGTCGAGTTCTCGTTGCGCAGGTCGAGCCTGCGGGCGATCAGCGAGACCGTGAAGGCGAGCAGGCCGGCGACGATCGCCGATCCGGCGAGCAGGTACAGCGGATGCGCGAAGGCGCGCACGAGGCTGCCGACGTACTCGGCGTGCAGCCAGCCGAAGACGAACTTGCTCGCGAGCACCGCGTAGAACGTGTTCAGGCCCGTGAGCACGATCATGCGTTCGGTCACCTGCCCCGACGCATCGAACTCGGCGGCCACGCGCATCACGACCGCAGGCGACGTGCCGATCGCGATCGCCGCGATCGCCGTCGCCGTGCGCGGATCGGTGCCCAGCGCGCTCAGCGCCAGGTGCACGGCGATGAACGTGAGCAGCGCCTCGGCCAGGCTCGTCGCGAGCAGCCACGGATTGGTGCGCAGCCAGCGCAGGTTGATGCGGCTGCCGAGCTCGAACAGCAGCAGCGCGAGCGCCAGGTCGACGATCGAACGCAGACCCGGCTTCAGCCCCGGCCCGGTCAGCCCGATGTCGAGTGCGGAGACGATGGTGCCGACGGCCGCGTATCCGACGACGCGCGGCAGGCGCAGCCATCGATAGACGAACTCGCCGAGCAGCGCGGCGATGACCAGCGTGAGCGATACCCAGAGCACGGCGTCGGCCGACGGCGGCCATGCCGGCAGGAAGAACAGGTCGGAGCGCGGATCGCCCGTCATCGAACCCTCCCTTTGGCGCTTCTCGTGGCGGGGCGGCGCGTCATCCGTGCGCCGTGATCGCGCGGGCAGGGCCGGCGCCTTCCTCGTGCGCGGCCTTGCCGACGAGGATGCGCACGCCCGGAGTCGCGTGCACGTCGGCAGCGCCGTCGCGCTCGAAGGCGATCTTCAGCTGCTTGAGCAGTTCTCGTCGCACCGCCCATTGCTCGAGCGGCGCCGTCTTCATCCGCGCGCGCACGAGCATCCAGCCGTCGCCGAGCTGCTCGATGCCGGCGACTTCGAGCCCCCCGAGCATCTTCGCCGAGAAGCCGGGCGAGGCGCGAAGATCCTCGGCCGCCTGCCGCATCAGCTGGAAAGCGCGGTCGACGTCCAGATCGTACGGGATCTGCACGTCGAGGACCGCGTAGGCGAACTCGGTGGACAGATTGGTGACGGTGGTGATCAGCCCGTTCGAGATGTAGTGCACCGAGCCGTCGTAGGCGCGCAGCTTCATGCGCCGCAGGCTGATCTCCTCGACCGATCCGGCCTTGCCGGCGATCTCGACGACGTCGCCGACGCGGATCTGGTTCTCGATCAACAGGAAGAACCCGGTGAAGACGTCCTTGACCAGGCTCTGCGCACCGAAGCCGATCGCGATGCCGACCACGCCGGCCGCACCGAGGATCGGCGCGATCGACACGCCGAGCTGGTTCAGCACCAGCGTCGCGGCGACGACGACGATCACCGTCGAGAGCGACTGGCGCGCAATGCGGACCACGGTGTCGAGCCGACGGCGTTCCTCGATCGTCGACGCGCGCTGCGTGATGCGCCGAAAGAACGGCGCGAGCAGCTGCCACCCGAGATGCCGCAGCAGTGTGGCGGCGAGCAGGATGGCGGCGATCGATACGACGACGCGCAACTCGTCGGCGTAGGGTGACAGCGCTCCGCTCAACCGGTCCCATTGCTCGCGCATCGCGTCTCCTTCGCTCTGGCTAGATC
>DATGRE010000261.1:0-23277 GCA_035303885.1 Zeimonas sp.
CGGCGAGAAGCGGCATGCCGATCGCGACGGCAGTGCCCGTTTTCTGCAAGTGCACGACCATCGCCTCGTGCACGTCGTGCGGCGTGTGCGGCCAGGGGACGGTCCAGGCGGTCTCGGGAAGGATCGTCAGCGGCACGTCGCGGCTCAGCACCTCGTTCGTGTAGGCGTACATCGCGGCGAGGCTGCGCCCGGGGTCGAATTTCAGGTCCTGCGGCACGTTGCCCTGCAGCAGGCGCACGCGCAACGGTGCGCCGTGCGGCGACGTCCAGTCGAGCGCGGACAGTGCCAGTCCGGCGACGAGCGGCAGTGCGGCGGCGAGAACCCCGAACGCCCGTGCCGCAGACGCCGATGCAGGCGCGATGCCGCCAGTCGGGTCGAGAACCGGAGCGGTGCCGGCGGCGGGCACGGCTTCGCCGCCCTGCACGACCTCTGCGGGTTGCAGTGTCGGCAGTCCTCCGAGCGCGAGCGCGATGCCGAACGCGACGCATGCCGCGAGCAGGCAGACGCCGTAGACGCCGAGCAGCGGCGCGAAGCCCGCGAGCGGGCCGTCGACGTGCGCGTAGCCGATCGCGAGCCACGGGAAGCCGGTGAACAGCCATCCGCGCAGCACCTCGGTGAGTGCCCACGCGGCGGAGAAGAGCAGGGCGAGCGCGGCCGCGCGCGCGAGCCGGGTCGTCGGGCGTCTTCGCAGCGTCGCGTCCAGGCGCCCGAGCGCTTCGCAGGCGATCGCGGGGAACGCGGCGAGGTATGCGGCGAACAGCAGCAGGGCGAGCGCGGCGAGCACGGCCGGCATGCCGCCGTAGCGGTGCATGCTGACGTGTAGCCACGAGACGCCGGCGACGAAGCAGCCGAAGCCGAAGGCGAAGCCGAGCCAGCGCGCACGTTCGGGGCTGTGAAGCACCAGCCACACGAGCGTGGCGAGCGCGGCGAGCTGCAGCCACCAGGCTTCGAAGGGTCGGAAACTGGCCGCCTGGACGAGGCCGGCGCCGAAGGAGAGCGCGATCGGCGCGGCGCGATGCGCGCGCAACGTCGCGTTCAACCGCCGTGCACGACGGGGCTTCGGGCCCGGCTGCCCCCGCGAAGCATCTTCGTGCGTGCGTTGGCGTTCAGCGCGTTCCCGTCGGGAATGCGCTCGCCCCTCCGCTCGTGCGAGGGCAGCTCCGTACGTGCCGCGACGGTGCGCGGCTCGCATGCCCCGTCGATCGCGCGGCCGTCGCCGACGGTGCTCGCGGCCGGATCGGCGAGAGGCGGCATCGGCGGTTGCGGCGACGATTGTGCGGCGGGCGGCGGTACGGGCGCAGGCGACGCATGGGCCGGCGCGAAGCTCGCGAGGCCGTTGCCGTGCTCGGGCAGCTGCTCCGTACGTAGCAGCAGCGCCTGTGCGGCGTCGGCGCGTAGCACCTCGAAGCGCACGCCGTCGATTTCCACGCGTTCGCCGCGTCGCGGCGCCCGTCCGAGTCGTTCGCCGACGAGCGCGCCGAGCGTTTCGGCCGACCCCTCGGGCAGCGCGGTGCCCATCGCCTCGTTGAACGCGTCGACGCGAACGCTTGCGCGCACGCGATAGCGGGACGCTCCGTTCGGCGCCGTCTCTACCCGCACGATGTCGGCTTCCTCGGGCTCGCCTTCGAGCGCGAGGTCGAACTCGCCGACGATCGGCTCGATCGTGTCTTCCAGCGTGATCAGCCCGGCCGTGCCGCCGTACTCGTCGACGACGATCGCCAGGTGCGCGCGCTGCGCACGCAGATCGCGCATCAGCCGGTTCAGCCGTCGGGATTCGGGAACGAAGACGGCGGGGCGCAGCAGCGTGCGCAGGTCGATCGACGGGTCGGCGCAAAGCCGAAGCAGCGCCTTCGCATCGAGGATGCCGACGACGTTGTCGCGGTCGCCGTCGACGACGGGAAAGCGTGAATGGCCGCTCGCGATGACTTTCGGCAGGAAGGCGTCGGGTGGCTGCGAGAGGTCGATGACGTCCATCTCGGCTCTCGGAACCATGATGTCGCGCGCGGTGAGCTCCGAGACTTGCAGCACGCCCTCGATCATCGACATCGCTTCGGCGTCGAGCAGTGCGCGCTCGTGTGCCTGTCTGAGCAGATCGAGGAGTTGCTCCCGATCTTCAGGGACCCGCAGCACCAGTGCGGCGAGTCGTTCCAGCAGGGGTTTTCGGTGATCGGCGCCTGGTGGGCCGTCGGACATGTGGGTGTGTCGGAGTTGCGTTCGTTGCAGGATACCCGATCGCGTTTCGCGTGGGCAAACAAGCCGGCGAGCGGCGGGCGCCCTCAGGCCCAGGGGTCGGGCAGCCCGAAGCGGGCGAGCAGTTCGCTCTCGCGCGCCTGCATCCGCGCCGCGCCCGCGTCGGTGTCGTGTTCATGGCCTTGTGCGTGCAGCACGCCATGCACGACCAGGTGCGCCAGGTGCGCGACGAAGGGCTTGCGCTGCTCGCGTGCCTCGCGCCGCACCACGGGAAGGCAGATCGCGAGATCGGCGTGCAACCCGTCCGGGTCGTCGTAGGTGAAAGTGAGCACGTTGGTAGGGTAATTGCGGCCGCGGTATGTCGAATTCAAGGCCCGGCCCTCGCGCGTGCCGACGAAGCGCAGCACGATGCGTGCGTCCGATTCGAGGGCCGCGGCGACCCAGCGTCGAAGGCGTGTACGCGAAACGGGCAGCTCGTCGATCTCGTCGCCCAGCTGCACGCCGAGCGACAGGCGCGCGGGCGCGGCCCGCCGCTCAGCCGCCATCGGCGGCGGCTTCGTAGGCGTCGACGATCCGCGCGACGAGCGGATGGCGTACGACATCCGAGCTGTCGAAATCGGTGAACGCGAGGCCGCGCACGCGGCTGAGGATGCGCCGTGCCTCGATCAGCCCGGAGGCCTGACCCTTCGGCAGGTCGATCTGCGTGGTGTCGCCGGTGACGACGGCACGCGAGCCGAAGCCGATGCGCGTGAGGAACATCTTCATCTG
Source organism: Zeimonas sp. (assembly GCA_035303885.1). GTDB lineage: Bacteria > Pseudomonadota > Gammaproteobacteria > Burkholderiales > Burkholderiaceae_E > Zeimonas. Next base: position 2,959 of record DATGRE010000261.1, read on the forward strand.
CTCGGGCGTGGTGTTCTGCGCTTCGTCGAGGATGATGAACGAGTGGTTGAGCGTGCGTCCGCGCATGTAGGCGAGCGGGGCGATCTCGATCGCCTGCTTCTCGAACATGCGGTTCGTCCGCTCGAAGCCGAGCAGGTCGTAGAGCGCGTCGTACAGGGGTCGCAGGTAGGGGTCGACCTTCTGCGCGAGATCGCCCGGCAGGAAGCCGAGCCGCTCGCCCGCCTCGACGGCGGGACGCGTGAGCACGATGCGCTTGATCGCGTCGCGCTCGAGCGCGTCGACCGCGCAGGCGACCGCGAGATAGGTCTTGCCGGTGCCCGCCGGGCCGAGTCCGAAGGTGATGTCGTGCGACAGGATGTTGCGGAGATATTCGCGCTGGCGCGGCGTGCGGCCCTGGAGGTCGCTGCGCCGGGTGTGCAGCACGGGCGCCGGCGGCTCGTCGTCCGAGGGCGGGACGACGCCGCCCGCGGCCGCCGCCTTGAGCTCGACGAGCCCGAGCTGCACGTCGTCGAGCGACAGCGGATGGTCGGCGCGCGCATGAAAGTGCTTCAGCGCCTGCTCGGCGTGCCGCGCGGCGGCGGCGGGGCCCTCGATCGCGAAGCTGTCGCCGCGGCGAGAGATGCGTACGTCGAAGGCTTCCTCGATCTGGCGCAGGTTGCGGTCGAGGGGACCGCACAGGTTCGCCAGGCGCCGATTGTCGGCGACCTCGGGGGTGAAATCGATGGTTCGGGTCCGGGCGGCTGCTTTGGGCGAAGGCAAGGGGCTCACGCGGCGGGTGTCTTTACTCCTGGGGATGCTTCTTGCCGAAGACCCCGACCCCCGAGATTGTAGGGCCGCCGCCCGAGCCCGTGATGCGGTAGGTGATACCGAGCCGCGCGGCTTCGGGGCCGAACAGTCCCCCGTCGAGCCGCGCGGCACAGCCCGCCGCGCAGTCGAGCGGACCACCGGTCGCGGTGACTCCGACTTCGCCGACGAATGCGTGCCCGGCGCCGGTGGCGATCGGACTGCGGGCGGGATCGTCGACGCCCCCCGGCGTGGCGATCCGGTAGGCGCCCTCCGCGAATGCGACGCTGGCGTCGATGCCGACGCGCGCGCCGGTCGGCGAGAAGGCGACGGCGGCACGTCCGTCGAGGCTGCCGGTCGGGCCGCCCCCGGTGAGCGTCGCGCGCGTCGCACCGATCAGCTCGTAGCCGAAGACGCCATGGGTCGGAATCGTCGTCGACGGCACGCCGACGAGGTAATGCAGTCCTTCGTCGGCGGCGATGTGCATCGGCAGCCCGATCGCGGTGAGATGCGCGTAGCCGTCGGTCCACCGGCCCCAGCTGGTCCATTCGTCGTGGCCCGCGTCCTCGATCTTCGTGGTGCCTTTCGAGATCCGGCAGAACCAGTCGATGCCGCACCAGCGGAAGGTTTCGAGGCGAAGCGAATCGTCGAGCTCGAGTGCGCCGCTGCTCACCTGCGCGTCGATCCCGAATCGCCAGGGTTCGATCAGGCGCAGCGTCGGACCCGTCGGGTCCGGCGCCTGCGAATCGATCGGATGCGGGCCGGCGCTGAGCGGCGGCGGGAGGTCTGCGGGAAATTCGTCGTCGGGAGGCGTGGGATCGACGTCGTCGTCGGGGTCCGGGTCGCCGGGGCCGGGATCGCCGGGGCCGGGATCGCCGGGACCGGGGTCGCCGGGACCGGGATCGCCGGGACCGGGGTCGCTTGGACCGGGGTCGCCTGGACCGGGATCGCCTGGACCGGGGTCGCCGGGACCGGGGTCGCCGGGGCCGGGGTCGCCAGGGCTAGGGTCGGCAGGACCGGGACCGGCAGGATCCAGATCGCCGGACCCGGGTGGCGTTCCGCCGTCTCCCGGGCCGGAAGGGAGCGTCGGCGCGGAGCGTTGCGGAATCGGCTGCAACGTGCCGTCCGCCGTGCGCCGCTGGTTCGGCGATACCGTTGCGCCCGATCCGCTTTCCCATGCCGCGACGAAGCGCGGCCACGCGTCGAAATGGGACGCCTGCTCGTTGCCCGGGTCGCCGTCCACGTATCCCTGCACGTCCGGGCTACCGCCGCTGCCGCCGCTCGCCGCCGCTTCGCCCGCGGCCTTCACGACGGGGGTGGCCGCTGCGAAGGCTGCGTGCTCTCGATCCGGGGCGTCGCCGGCCTCCGGCGCACGCGCGCCTTCGCTCGATCCGGAGGAGGCCGGCGGCGCGAGCAGCTCGGCGCCGCCTTCGCCCTCGGGTTTCGGATCCGCGCTCGACGGGCCTTCCTTGCCGGCCGCGGGGGTCGCACCGGCGCCCCCGTCGGGCGCCTGCGTCCCGGCCTGTCCGGTCGCCGTGCGCCCGGTCGCGGACCGCTCGGACGTGCCCGGCGTTCCGCCCGTCGTGCCGGCCGTCGCCGTGCCGCCGGTTCGTTCGCGCGGCTCGGCGTGGCCGATCGGCGGCAGCACCGGTCCGCGCTCGGTGCGCTGCGGAGGTGCGTCGGAGCGCTCGGCGGCCGCGGCCTGCCCGGCGCCGACCTCGACCGTTCCGGCGTCGGTCGACAGCACGATGCGGCCCTGTGTGACCGCGACGCGCAGTCCCTCGCGTGGACCGGGCGCGCAGCGCGGGTCGCAGACTGTCTGTTCGGCCACGTATTCGGTGCCGCGCACGCCGACGGTCGCGGTCGGCGTCTTCATCCGGTATTCGTCGTGGTTCGTCTTGCCGATCGTCCCCGTCACCGTGCGCAGCGCACCACGCAGCAGGAAGAAGAAGGCGCGGCGCTCGTCGCGCTCGAAGCGGTATTCGTCGATGCGGAAATCGGTGCCCGGCTGCAACGAGACGATCCCGCCGTCGCTGAAGCGGATCTGCACGCGCCCGTCGCTGCCGGTGCGGATCCGGTCGCCGCGGCGGACCTCGGTGCCGGCCGAGAGCGCCGTGATCGAGAACGCGCCGGGCGCGCTGCGTTCGAGCATCACCTGTCCGGTGACGACGAGCGCGCGTCCGTCGGCCGCGACGGCCGCCGGAATCGCCGCGATCAGCGAGAGGACGAGGAACAGGATCCGCATCAGCGCAGGCGATAGCGCAGCAGGATGTTCGCCTGCGTGCGGCGGAAATCGTTCGGCGCCACCGTGGAACGGCTTCGCGTGTAGGTGATCGCCGGCGCCACCGTCCACTTGCGCGACAGGGCTCGTTCGGCCCCGATGCGCAGATCGGTCTGGCGGTCCTCGCGTACGACGCCGAAGAAGGATTCGATCGCGTCGAAGTCGCGCCGCTCGTGCGACAACGACACGAAGCCGCGCCAGCCGTTGCCGAGCGCACGGCTGTAGGCGGCCCGCAATCCGCGATAGTCGTATGACAGGTTCCCGAAGCCGCGAAGCGAGCGCTCGCGTCCGCCCGAGACGCCGGCGACGAGCACCGGGCGCGCCGCGCCCTCGAGCACGCGCGCGAGCGTCAGGCCGCCGCCGCTGCGGCGCGCGTCACGAGCCGGCTCGTGCGGGAAGTCGAACTCGAAGCGCTGTGCATAGGCGCCGACCCGCGTGCGCGCGTCGACGTCGCATTGCCACTGGACGAGCGCGCCCACGGCATCGCGGAAACCCGCGCCGCCGAGCTCGAGGTGCTGCGCCTGGACAAGCATGTCGATCCGGTGGCAACCGCTGCGGTGAGTGAACCCGGTGTTCAGGTCGAATTGGTCCTGATCGAGTGTATGTGCGGACGGATAGCGTCTGGTGGCCGCGCGCCCGCCGACGGTCCACTGCCAGGGGCCGCCGATCGGTACGGTCCAGTCCGCACCGATGGCGGCGCCGAAGGCGGCGCTTTCGCGCGGCCGGCTGATGCCCAGCGGAACGACCTCGGTGCCGTCGGCCAGTACCCAGTGGCCCGACGCGCTGCCGAAGTTCGCGTTCGAGTCGTAGCCCGCGTCGAGTTCGGCCCATGCGACGAACTCCGGTTCGCCGGCGCGCTCGAGCCGGCGGATCGCGTCGAGATAGCGGCCGATGACCCGGCGCGCTTCCTCGGGGATCGATCGCGCGGCGACGGTTTCGAATTCGCGGCGCGCGTTCTCGTGCTCGCGCAGCCGGAAGTACGCGCGCGCGAGCTCGGCGCGCGCCTGCAGGAAATCGGGCCGCACGATCAGCACGCGTTCGAGCGCAAGCACGGCACGCCCCGGGCGACCGCTGTCGAGCGCCGCGAGCCCGAGCAGGTAGTCGAACCCGGGGTCGCCGGCATAGTCGTCGAGCCGGTCTTCGAGTGCTCGCCAGGCGCGGTCGGCTTCGCCTGCCTCGATCCAGGCGCGCGCGCTGCGCAGCAGCTGCGCGAGCGTTCTCGGTGCTTCGGCGGGAGCCGTCCCGCTGCGCGGGATGGGAGCCGCTTGCGCGTCCGATCCGACGCGTTCGCCGGCCGCGCCGGCGGCGTTCGACGGAGGCTGCGCGGTCGACTGGGCAAGTGCCGGCGCCGGCGGCGAGACCAGCACGGCGAGGGCGAGCGAGGCGACGCGCGTTCGCGCGCGCGTCATGCAGTGTCGACCAGCTCGCCGCGCAACGAATGCGTGCGTGCTTCCGTGATGCGCACGTCGACGAAGTCGCCGATGCGCTCGTGCGAGCCGCGGAAATTGACCACCCGGTTGTTCGACGTGCGCCCGGCGAGCTCGGCGTCGTCGCGGCGCGCGACGCCTTCGACCAGCACGCGCTGCACGCCGCCCACCATCGATTCGCCGATCGCGCGTGCGTGCGCGTCGATGGCCGCCTGCAGCCGCTGCAGCCGTTCGAGCTTCTCCGCCGGCGGAGTGTCGTCGGGAAGATCCGCCGCGGGCGTGCCCGGGCGCGGGCTGTAGACGAAGGAGAACGACGCGTCGAAGCCGAGCTCGTCGACCAGGCGCAGCGTCTTCTCGAAATCGGCCGGAGTCTCGCCGGGAAAGCCGACGATGAAATCGGAGCTCAGGCTCACGTCGGGGCGCGCCGCGCGCAGGCGGCGCACGATCGACTTGTACTCGAGCACGGTGTAGCCGCGCTTCATCGCCGCCAGGATGCGGTCGGAACCCGATTGCACCGGCAGGTGCACGTGCGTCGCGAGCTTCGGCAGCCGCGCGTGCGCATCGATCAGGCGCTGTCCGAACTCCTTCGGGTGCGAGGTCGTGTAGCGAACGCGTTCGATGCCGGGCAGCTCGCAGACGAGCTCGAGCAGCGCCGCCAGGTCGGCGGTGGCGCCGTGCGGGTCCGAGGCGTCGATCGCACCGCGATAGGCGTTCACGTTCTGTCCGAGCAGCGTCACCTCGCGAACGCCCTGCGCGGCGAGCCCCGCGATCTCGGCGAGCACGTCGTCGAGCGGGCGCGAGATTTCGTGCCCGCGCGTGTACGGAACGACGCAGAAGCTGCAGTACTTGCTGCAGCCTTCCATGATCGAGACGAAGGCGCTCGCGCCTTCGCTGCGCGCCGGCGGCATCCGGTCGAACTTCTCGATCTCGGGGAAGCGGATGTCGACCTGCGGACGGCCGGTGGCGCGGCGACGCTCGATCATCTCGGGCAGGCGGTGCAGCGTCTGCGGCCCGAAGACGAGATCGACGTAGGGCGCGCGCCGGACGATCGCCTCGCCCTCCTGGCTGGCGACGCAGCCGCCGACGCCGATCAGCAGATCGGGACGCTCGCGCTTGAGCGCGCGCGCGCGCCCGAGATCGGAGAACACCTTCTCCTGTGCCTTCTCGCGCACCGAGCAGGTGTTGAACAGGACGATGTCGGCGTCCTCGATGCGGTCGGTCCGGCACGCGCCTTCGCTCGCCGCCAGGACGTCGGCCATGCGGTCGGAGTCGTACTCGTTCATCTGGCACCCGAAGGTGCGGATGTACAGCTTCTTCGTCACCGGCTCTTGCTGCGCTCGCGCGCGGCCGCGAGCTCCGCGGGTGTCAGGATCCAGACGCGTGCGATCTGGCCCGAGGCGTCGTCGGCCACCAGGACGTCGTACGTGCCCGACAGCGACGCGGGCATCACGATGCGGTTGTTCGCGTCGTGGATGCGTGCGGCGGCTGCGAGGCGGACCGTCTCGCCGTCGAGCACCGCCTCCGGAAAGATGCGCATCTCCAGGCGCCCCAGCCGCGCCTTCTCGGGAAACGAGCGCTGCAGCTGCGCCCGTGCGGCGTGCGGTGCGGCCAGTGCGGACAGGGCGAGCGGCGATGCGGCGATTGCGACTAGCACGCGGCGCCGGCTGCGCGGGTAGGGCGGGAGATGCGAAGGGCCCATCGACGGCACACGGAAACGGAGTGGGCAGTGTACCGTAACAACCCGTCTCGACGAGGAAGAGGCATGCCCGACGGGAGCGCGCACGCGGCGGACGACCGGTTGCACGCCGCGACCTTCGACGACGCGACTTCGCCCGTGCCGTTCTTCGCGTTGCGGCGGCAGCTGCGGCGCCCGTCGCCGGGGCGCGCGCGGATCGGCGCGCGCCAGAGCGCCGACGAAGCGCTCTGCGTGCGCGAGCTGCTCGAGCTCGCCCGCCTGCCGCCGCAGTCGGTGCGCCGCGTGCAGGCGGTCGCGCTCGCGCTCGCGCGCGGCCTGCGCGAGCGGCGCGCGGGGCGCGAAGGGTTCGTGCAGGGGCTGCTCGCCGAGTTCTCGCTGTCGTCGCAGGAAGGCATCGCGCTGATGTGCCTGGCCGAGGCGCTGCTGCGAATCCCGGACGACGCGACGCGCGACGCGCTGATCCGCGACCGGATCGGGCGCGGCGACTGGCGCTCGCATCTCGGCGCGAAGGCCTCGATCTTCGTGCATGCGGCCACCTGGGGTCTGGTCGTCACCGGCAGGCTCGTCTCGCTGCACGACGAGCAGGCGCTGTCGAGCGCGCTCGGACGCGCGATCGCCCGCGGCGGCGAGCCGCTGGTGCGCCGCGCCGTCGATCGGGCGATGCGCCTGCTCGGCGAGCAATTCGTCGCCGGCCGCACGATCGAGGAGGCGCTCGCGCGCGCGCGCCGCCGAGAGGCGGCGGGATTCCTGCACTCCTACGACATGCTCGGCGAGGCGGCGCTCACCGACGAAGACGCGCTGCGCTATCACGCCGCCTACGAAGCGGCGATCGACGCGATCGGCGAGGCGAGCGACGGACGCGGAGTGTGCGCCGGGCCCGGCGTGTCGATCAAGCTCTCCGCGCTGCACCCGCGCTACACGCGCACGCAGTACGCGCGCGTCGTCGACGAACTGTATCCGCGGCTGCGCGCGCTCGCGCTGCGCGCGCGTGCCTGGGACATCGGGCTGAACATCGATGCCGAGGAGGCCGCGCGCCTCGACCTGTCGCTCGATCTGCTCGAGCGCCTGTGCGCGGAACCCGGACTTGCGCGATGGGACGGCGTCGGTTTCGTGGTGCAGGCGTACCAGAAGCGATGCCTGCCCGTCGTCGACTGGCTGGTCGAGCTGGCGCGGCGCAGTGGCCGGCGCCTGATGGTCCGGCTGGTGAAAGGCGCGTACTGGGACAGCGAGATCAAGCGTGCGCAGGTCGACGGGCTCGACGGCTACCCGGTGTTCACCCGCAAGGCGCACACCGATCTCGCGTATCTCGCCTGCGCGCGGCGCCTGCTCGCCGCGCCGCGCGACGTCTATCCGCAGTTCGCGACGCAAAACGCGCACACGCTGGCGGCGATCCGCGAGATGGCGGGATCGCCGTTCCAACCCGGGCAGTACGAGTTCCAGTGCCTGCACGGGATGGGCGAGCCGCTGTACGAGCGGGTCGTGCGCGCCGAGGCCGACGGCGGCCTGGGGCGGCCGTGCCGCATCTACGCACCGGTCGGCACGCACGAGACGCTGCTCGCGTACCTCGTGCGCCGCCTGCTCGAGAACGGTGCGAACACGTCCTTCGTGCACCGCATCGCCGACGATTCGATCCCGCTGGAGGCGCTGGTCGAGGATCCGGTCGTTCTCGTCGAGCGCAACGCCGCCGGCGAGGGTGAGATCGGCCGGCCGCATCCGGCGATTCCGCTGCCGCGCGCGCTGTACGGGGAGCGGCGCGTGAATTCGCGCGGCATCGACCTGACCGACGAGTCGCAGCTGGCCGCACTCGCCGACGCGCTCGCCGCTGCCGGACGGCGCACGCATTTCGCCGCGCCGGTGGTCGGCGGCGAGCGGCGCGACGGTGCGCCGGGCCGCGACTTGCGCAATCCGGCCGATGCGCGCGATCGCGTCGGCCGCGTCGTCGACGCCGGCCCGGGCGACGTCGACGCGGCGCTGCGCCTCGCGCAGCGTGCGGCCGAAGGCTGGGGGGCGAAGCCCGCCATCGAGCGCGCCGCCGTGCTCGAGCGCGCGGCCGATCGGCTCGAGGCGGATGCGTACGAATGGATCGCGCTCGTCGTGCGCGAGGCCGGACGCACGATTCCGGACGCGATCGCGGAACTACGCGAGGCCGTCGACTTCCTGCGCTACTACGCCGTGCAGGCGCGCGAGCTCGCTTCGCGCGCGCGCACCGTTGCGCTCGGGCCGGTCGTGTGCATCAGTCCGTGGAATTTCCCATTGGCGATCTCCACCGGTCAGGTGGCCGCCGCGCTCGTCGTCGGCAACGCGGTGCTCGCCAAGCCGGCCGAGCAGACGCCGCTCGTCGCGGCGGCGCTCGTCGGCCTGCTGCACCACTGCGGCGTCGATGCCGATGCGCTGCATCTGCTGCCCGGGGACGGCGAGACCGTGGGCGCGGCGCTGGTCGCCGACCCGCGCGTGCGCGGCGTGGTCTTCACCGGATCGACCGCGGTCGCGCGCACGATCGCCCGGTCGCTCGCCGGACGGCTCGACGAGGGCGGACGACCGATTCCGCTGATCGCCGAAACCGGGGGCATCAACGCGATGATCGTCGATTCGTCGGCGCTCGCCGAGCAGGCGGTGGCCGACATCCTCGCTTCGGCCTTCAACAGCGCCGGCCAGCGCTGCTCGGCGCTGCGCGTGCTGTGCGTGCAGCATGAGGTGGCCGATCGCGTGCTCGCGATGTTGCGGGGTGCGATGCGCGAACTGCGCGTCGGCCGGCCCGATCGGCTCGACACCGACGTGGGGCCGGTCATCGACGCCGACGCGCACGCGGCGCTGCAGGCGTACCTGGACCAGGCCGGCGCAGCCGGTGCCGCGACCGACGAAGTGACGTTCCGACCGCACGACGCCGTCGAGACCGAGCTGCAGCGCGCGGCACGCGAGCGCGGACACGGCCATTTCGTGATGCCGACGCTGATCGAGCTGCCGCGCCTGGACGCGCTGCGCCGCGAGGTCTTCGGTCCGGTGCTGCACGTCGTGCGCTACGCACGCGACGAGCTGCCGGCGCTCCTCGAGACGCTTGACGACATCGGCTACGGGCTCACGCTGGGAGTGCACACGCGCATCGACGAGACGGTCGATCGGATCGCCTCGCACGCCCGCGTCGGCAATCAGTACGTGAACCGGAACATGATCGGCGCCGTGGTCGGCGTGCAGCCCTTCGGTGGAGAAGGGCTATCGGGCACCGGACCGAAGGCCGGAGGACCGCTGTACCTGTCGCGGCTGATGCATGCACCGCCCGACGCGCCGCTCGATGCGCGGCTGGTGCTGCCCATCGCCGACGCTTCCGAAGCCTCGGGGGCCGCGGCGGTCGGGATCCACGGCGCGAGCCCCGAGCGCCGTGCGTCGGCGCTGGCCGCGCTGGCCGCGCTCGAGAGCCGGTTGCGTGCGGCGAGCGAGCCGCAGCTGCGTGCGCTCGGCGACGTCTGTGCGGCGCTCGCTCGCGCGACCCCGCTCGAACGGCCTTTCGTGCTCGGCGGCCCGACCGGAGAGCGCAACACCTGGTGGCTCACTGCGCGCCGTGCGGTGCTCGGGGTCGCGCGCGACGACGCCGACCGGTTGTTCCAGCTGGCACACGCGATCGCCGCCGGCGCGCCGCTGCTGTGGCCCGAGGACCGAGGAGCGCACGCGCTGTCCGCTTCACTGCCCGAGGCGGTGCGCGCCTTCGTGCGGGTGGTCGAGGACGTCGACACGTGTCGCTTCGATGCCGCGATCGTGCACGGCAGCGACGACGAGATCCGGCACTGGAGCGTGCGGCTCGCGCAGCGCGACGGGCCGATCGTCGCGCTGCTCGCCTGTACGCCCGGCGATCGTCGCCGTGGGGCGATCGCGCTCGAACGGCTGTTCGTCGAGCGCACGCTGTCGGTGAACACCGTCGCCGCCGGAGGCAACGCGAGCCTGATGGCGCTCGGCTGATTCAGTCGGGGTCGGCGGCGTCTTCGCCCAGGGCGAAGCCGATCACTTCGCGCCACCATCGCTCGTCGACGCGCATCGGCCAGTCGTTGTGTCCGCTGCCGGGAATCTCCACGAGCCGCTTCGGCGCGGCGATTGCGTCGTGCAGCGTTCGGCCGAAGCGTGCGGGAACGATGCGGTCGTTCGCGGCGACGACGACGACGACCGGCCCTTCGTACGCGCGTAGCGATTCGACGCTGTCGAAGCGATCACGCAGCAGCCATCGCACGGGCAGCCATGGGTAGTGGTGCGCGGCGACGTCGGCGAGGCGGGTCCACGGCGTGAGCAGCACGAGGCCGGCCGTCGACTGTGGACGCCGTGCCGCCACCGCGGCTGCGACGGCCGCGCCGAGCGATTCGCCGACGAGCAGGATCGGCCCGCCCCATGCGCGCTGCGCGAGCAGGAGCGTCGCTTCTGCGTCGTCGACCAGGCTCGCTTCGCCGGGTGCGCCGTCGCGCGGGCCGTAGCCCGGATACTCGGCGAGGATCACGCGCAGCCCGAGCGGCACGAGCCATTGCGCGTAGAACGCGCGATGCCCGGCGTGGCCGGCGTTGCCGTGGAACACGATCGCCGTGGCGCGGGCGGCGCCCGCCGGCTCGGCGACGAAACCGCGAAACGGCTCGGTGGACGGCCACGGCCGCAGCCCCGGAGGCGTCGCCTGCTCGATCGGCGCTCGATCGGGGAAATAGAGGAGGCGATCCTGCAGGACGGACATCGTTGCGGGGACTGCGAGCAGCGCGGCGGCGAGTACGACGGCCGCGCTCAAGCTTCGGTCCTCGTCGCGTTGCTCGATAATCGGGCCCTGCCGCGCGCCTTCCTCGGCGAGCGCAGCAAGGAGACGGTGCCGTGACCGAAAGCCTTTCCTCCCCGTTGCGCGTGGGCCTCGTCGGCTACGGCGCCATCGGCCGGGTCGTCGCCGACGCTCTTGCGTCGTCGTCCGGCATCGAGCTGGTCGGTGCCGTCGTCCGTTCGGCCCGAGCTTCGCAGGTCGGGCGGCCGACGCTGCCGCTGTTCACGAGCGTCGAGTCGCTGCTCGATCGCAGCCCGCGACTCGTGCTCGAGTGCGCCGGACACGCGGCGTTGCACGCGCACGGACCTTCGATGCTCGAGGCGGGCGTCGACCTGCTCGTCGCGTCCGTGGGTGCGCTTGCCGACGCCGCGCTGCTCGAGCGGCTGCAGCGGGCGGCCGGGCAGGGCGGCGCGCGCATCTCGATCCCGGCCGGCGCGCTCGCCGGACTCGATGCGCTCGCCGCCGCACGTCCGGCGGGCCTCGATGAGGTGGAGTACATCGGCCGCAAGGCGCCGAAGGCATGGCGGGGCACGCCGGCCGAGGAGCGTCTCGACCTGGACCGCGTCGGGGCACCGATCGTGTTCTACGAAGGAACGGCACGCGAGGCGGCGCTCGCATTCCCGCAGAATGCGAACGTCGTCGCCGCGGTCGCGCTCGCCGGCGTCGGCTTCGAGCGAACGCACGTTCGACTGATGGTCGACCCCGGCGAGCCGCGCAACTGCCACGTGGTGCGCGCCCGCGGTGCTTTCGGCGAGCTCGAGACGCGCGTCGTCGCGCATACGTTGCCCGCGAACCCGAAGACGTCGATGCTCGCGCCGTGGAGCCTGGTGCGCGCGGTCCGCAATCGCGTCGAAACTCTCGTCGTCTGACGCACGCTGCCGACCCGACGTCGGCATCGCGGCTTGCGCGACGCAGGTCGCACTCGGGATCAGCGGTGCCGGGAATGCGGGCGCATCCACGTCGGTGTGGCCGCGCGCATCGCTTCGCTGGGCTCGAGGATGTCTTCGCCGACCAGCGCGCGCTCGCCGGTGCCGGGCTGCGTGAAGAGATCGCCGCAGAACAGCGTCCGCGTCGTCTCGTCGAACAGGTAGCCGCATTCCCAGCCGTGGGGAAGATGCGGCGTCGATTGCCAGCGCAGGCGGTGGCGCCCGAGGTCGAGCGTTTCGTCCTGTGCCAGGCCGATCGGCGTGACGTCGACCATGTCGCTCACCGAGACCATCGCCGCCACCTGGCTGCATACGGGCACGGCGCCGGGGGCGGCGGTGAGGAATTCGTCGAGCGCGCCGCACTCGTCGGCTTCGACGTGCGAGAACGCGATGTAGCGCAGCTCGGACAGCGGCAGCACGGTCTCGATCTGCGCACGGATGAGCGGAAAGAGCTTCCGGGGTCCGGTGTGGAACAGCAGCGGCCGCTCGTCGACGACGAGATACTGGTTGAACGAGAAGCCGCCTGGAAACGTCTCCGGCGGCAGGCCGACGTGGACTCGGTACAGGTTGTTCACGATCGGATCGATCGAGGTGCGGGGCTCGGCGATCATCGGGTGCCTCCATCCGGGAACCCCTTGCTCGGGGCGGCAATAAGCCTACGCCCGCGCAGCCTGGCACGGAATGCGCGGGGTCGCTCAGGGCTTGATGTAGGCGTATCCCTCGTGCAGCTGCAGCTGCGTGATGCGCGCCACGCCCGACGGCGTGAACCCGGCGTCCATCACGAACCGGTCGCGCTGCAGGCCCCGGTTCTTCAGCGTGATCTCGCAGATCTCGAAGCTCACGCCGCGTGCGGTCAGCGTGGAGACGAGCGACGGGTACGTGATGTCCGGGTTCTTCGGATCGGTCGCGTCCTCCATTAGGAAATCGATCCCTTCGGCGTGTGCGACGACGACGATCTTCGTCTGCGGCGCGACGTCGAGGTGATTGCGCAGATTGCGCAGCGCCTTGGTCGCCTGCGCCTCGCTGTTGTCGATGTGGTAGACGACCTTGTCCTGCGCGTGCGCGAGACCGGCGACGCCGATCGACGCCGAAACCAGTACGCACGCGAGCATCCTGCGCAGGTTCATCCTTCTTCTCCTCTTGCGTCGGGGTTCTTCGTCCGGGCCGCGCGCGGCTCCGCGAGAATTTTCTCGAGCCGGCCGAATCCTTCGGCGTCGGCGAGCACCGCATTCAGCTCGCGGTCGCTCAACAGCTCGCGCGCGTCCTGCGACGTCCGCGCATCCTCGAGCCTGGCCATGCCAACGACGAGATCGACGTCGATTTCCCCGCGGCGCCGCGGCCGTGCTTCGATCATCGCACGGTGCGCGCTGCGCAGTCGCGCATCCGCGGACAGGCGCGCGAGGGCGTCCGCCGGCGGAACGCACGCGGCGATGGCCTGCGCCAGCGCGTTCGCGCGCTCGAGGATCGCCGGCGGCGCGTGCTCCTCGGGCACGAGCAGCAGGCCAAGGCGGCGCAGGCGGCGCCCGAGCCGCGCGTCGGCGGTGAGCGCGGCGAGCGGAATGGCCAGCAGCATTCCGGCGATGACCGGCGTCATCCACAGGAACAGCGGCCACGAGACGGCGTAGGCCGCCGCGGCGAGCAGCACGCCGAAGAGCGTGTGCGCCGCGTAGACGCGCGCGACCCGCGTCCAGGGCAGCGCGCCGTCGTCGCGCCGCTGAACGTTCCAGCCGACGTCGCGACCCGCGAGTGCCGCTGCGACGGTGAGCGACTGGTCGAGCATCGTCACCGGCGCCATCAATCCGGAGACGACCGACTCGAGCACGACGCTCGCGAAGCTGCGGATGCCGCCGCCGAACGCGCGTCGCTGCCCGCTGCGCACGAGCATGGCGAACCAGGCGAGCAGCTTCGGCAGGAAGAGCAGCGACATCGTGCCGGCGAACACCCACGCCGCGCGGACCGGGTCCTGTGCGGGCCATTTCGGAAACAGCGCGAAGCCGCCCGGAAAATACTCGGGGCGAACGAACTGCGCCTGCAACGCCGTGAGGATGCCGATCAGCAGGAACACGAGCCACAGCGGCGCCGTGACGTAGGCGCCGATGCCGGTGAGCAGATGCAGGCGGCTCACCGGATGAAGCCCGCGCGCGGGCAGTACGCCCATGTGCTGCAGATTGCCTTGCGCCCAGCGCCGGTCGCGCACCGAATGGTCGCTGAGCGCCGGCGGCGACTCCTCGTAGCTGCCGCCCAGGTCGGGGGCGAACCGCACCGCCCAGCCGCCACGCCGCATCAGCGCCGCCTCGACGAAGTCGTGGCTCAGGATCTCGCCGCCCACCGGTTTGCGCCCGCGCAGCGTCGGCAGGCCGGCGTGCGCGGCGAAGGCGCGCGTGCGCAGGATCGCGTTGTGTCCCCAGTAGTTGCTCTCGGTGCCGTGCCAGCAGGCGAGGCCGAAGCCGAGCATCGGCCCGTAGAGCCGATTGGCGAACTGCTGCAGGCGCGCGAACGGCGTCGACCCGTTGACGATGACGGGCAGCGTCTGCAGCAGGCCGAGCCGCGGATGCCGTTGCATCTCGCCGACCATGCGCACGAGCGTCTCGCCGCTCATCAGGCTGTCCGCGTCGAGCACGACCATGAACGCGTAGGCCCCGCCGAATCGCCGGACCCAGTCGGCGATGTTGCCGGCCTTGCGCCCGACGTTGTGCCGCCGGTGTCGATAGAAGATGCGCCCGCCGTCGCCGACGTCGGCGCGCACCTTCAGGAACGCGGCTTCCTCGGCGATCCAGACGTCCGGCCGGGTCGTGTCGCTCAGCACGAAGAAGTCGAAGTGTTCGGCGGCGCCGGTGTCGCGGAGCGATTCGTGCATCGCCTGCAGCCGGGCCGTCACGTGTGCCGGGTCCTCGTTGTAGACCGGGAAGAGCAGCGCGGTGCGGGACGGCGGTTCGGACGCGGCGGGCCGTGCCGCCGCTTCGCCGCCGTGCCGGTTTCGGCTGCGTGCGGCGAGCAGCGACACGAAGCCGACGAGACTCGTGACGAAGGAGAACGCCACCCATGCGAAGAGAACGACGAACAGCGTGAGCACCAGGTGCTCGAGCAGCGTCAGTCCCGCCACCTCGAGCACCCGATACATCTCGTACGCCGCGAAGGCGGTGAGCAGCCCCGTGCCGGCGAGCAGCGCGAAACGCCGCAGCAGCAGCGACCCCGGGGCGTCCGGTGGGGGGTCGCTGCGCGCGCCGCGGGCGAGCGACTGCACCGGCATCTCGAGCGGCGCCTCGGGCGGCAGCGCGGCCGGTCGCGATCGCTCCGCCGTCGTGCCGGGCGCCGCGCCCGTGCGCCGAGCATGGCCTACGGAGGCGTCCATCGGTAGATCCAGGTTTCGGAGATCCCGGCGTCCCCGTGCACGAGACGCGCCCGCAGATCGACGCTGTCGGCCTTCTCCGGATCGAGCTGGAAGCTCAGGCGCCAGCCGCCCGTATGCGGGTTGGGCTGCGTGACGACGTGCAGGATCTTGCCGCTGCCCGCCGAGACGTCGCCGCGCACCTCGGCCTCGGGCGGCAGCTTCTTCAGTGCCTCGCCCACCGCGTCGAGCACGAACCGGCGGCGTCCGTCGCTGCCGCTGCCCTGTCGCGTGCGCAGGAAGACCGCGGTGTCGGCGGCGCTGGGGTCGTTGCCCGTCCAGTGCAGGCGGTACGTGTAGATGTACTCGCGCTTGGCCTGGAAGGCTTCCTTCGGACGCCAGTACGCGACGATGTTGTCGTTGTATTCGTTCTGCGCCGGGATCTCGAACAGCTGCACCTCGCCTTCGCCCCAGTCGCCGATCGGCTCGACCCACGCGTTCGGGCGCTTCTCGTAGCGGGCTTCGAGGTCTTCGAAGGCCCTGAAGTCGCGGTTGCGCTGCAGCAGGCCGAAGCCGCGCACGTTCGCGTCGGCGAAGCCGCTCACCTGCAGGCTGCGCGGGTTCGCCAGCGGTCGCCACAGGCGCTCGCCGTGGCCGGTGTGGATCGCGAGCCCGCTCGAGTCGTGGACCGCCGGACGGAAATCGTCGATCCCGCTGCGGTCCTGGGCATCGAAGTAGAACATGCTCGTCAACGTGCCGAGACCGGCTTGCTCGATCTTCGTGCGCGGGTACAACGCGGCTTCGACGTCGATCACCGTCGTCTCGCCCGGACGGACGGTGAAGCGGTAGGCGGCCGTGGTGCTCGGGCTGTCGAGCAGCGCGTGCACCACGATCGATTGCGCGCCCGGCGTCGGCCGCTCGATCCAGAACGCGCGGAAGGCCGGGAACTCCTCGCCCTTGGCGTCGCCCGTCGCGATCGACAGACCGCGTGCCGAAAGACCGAGCACCTGTCCTTTCGCCACCGCTCGGAAATAGCTCGCGCCGAGGAACACCGCGACCTCGTCGTAGTAGTCGGGCCGGTTCAGCTTCGCGTGCAGCCGAAAGCCGGCGAAGCCGAGATCGGCGTCGGGCTTCGGCGGCGGCGTCTCGCCGAACGAGAACAGCTCCGGCGAGTAGCGAATCGGACGCGCCTTGCCCTGGCTGACTTCGTGGATGTCGACGCGGTCGTGGAAGATGAACCCGCGATGGAAGAACTGCACCTGGAACGGAAGCCCGGCGTCGCGCCAGAGCGCATGCTCGGGGCGAAATCGCAGCGCCCGATAGGCGTCGTAGCTGAGCTTCGTCCACTCGTCGGGAAGGGAGGACTCGAACGCCTTGTACGGCGCCTGGGCGCGCTGGCGGGCCAGTTGGCGCACCGTCGTGCCGTCGAAAGGCGTGCCGTCGGCCGCGCCCGGAGCAGGCGGGTTCTGCGCGGCGAGCGCACCGAAGCGGGCCCATGCGCCGAGACCGACGCCTGCGAGGACGAATTCCCGTCGCTTCAATCCACACCCCCTCGGGTCGCGAGTGCGCACATGCCCGGCGTCGACGCGGACCGCCGTGCGGCGCTCGCGAGCGGGTTGCGCTCGGGCATTGTGGCGTGCCGAGAGCCTGGGGGATGCGAAAGCCTTGGGAAGCGTCCGGGCCCTTCCGGAAGCCGCGGCGCCAAAGAGGAAGGAGAGGGGGAAGGCCGTCGCCCCGACGGCCGGTCCTTCGATGGAGAGATCCACGTAGCGCCGATCGCGCACGCGTCGAGCGCGCCGCCGGCTGCTGGCCGCGGCGCGCGGATCAGCGATCGGGAATCGCCAGTTGGCGCGTCGGCGCCGGGCGTTCCGCCGGCTTCGTCCCGTTCGGCGTGAAGGGCACGAGATCGGCCGTCAGCCGGTCCAGTTCCTCCCCTTCGAGCGTCTCGCTTTCGAGCAGTGCGTTGGCCGCGCGTTCCAGCACCGCGCGGTTGACGGTGAGGATTTCGGTGGCGCGTTCGAAGCCGGCCATCACGATCTGGCGCACCGCTTCGTCGATGCGCTGCCGCGTGACTTCCGACACTTCGGAATCGGTCGGCGTCGGTCTGCCCGGCTGCTCCAGCCAGCGCGATCGCTTCGCCTCCAGCGTCACGTAGCCGAGCGTCTCGTCCATTCCGAAACGCGTGACCATCTCGCGCGCGATTTCGGTGGCGCGCGCCATGTCGTCCGCGGCGCCGGTGGACAGGTGCCCGAACACCAGCTTCTCGGCCGCCCGGCCGCCCAGCAGCACCGCGATCTTCGTTTCCAGCTCCTCGCGCGTCATCAGATAGCGGTCTTCGGTCGGGCGATGGATCGTGTAGCCGAGTGCGCCGACGCCCCGAGGAACGATGGAAACCTTGTGCACGCGATCCGTCGCCGGCAGCGCGCGCGAAACGAGCGCATGCCCCATCTCGTGATGGGCGACGATCTCGCGCTCCTTCGGGTTGAGCACGCGGTTGCGCTTCTCCAGGCCGGCGACGATGCGCTCGAAGGCGACCGTGAAGTCTTCTTGCGTCACGGCATCGCCACCGCGCCGCGTCGCGGCGATCGCGGCTTCGTTCACCAGGTTCGCGAGATCGGCCCCGGTGAATCCCGTCGTGAGCGACGCCACCTGCTCCAGGTCGACGTCCGGCGCCAGCTTCACCTTGCGCACGTGCACCTTCAGAATCTGCACCCGCCCCACCTTGTCGGGCCGGTCGACGAGCACCTGGCGATCGAAGCGTCCGGAGCGCAGCAGCGCGGGATCCAGGATCTCGGGCCGGTTGGTGGCCGCGAGGATCACGAGGCCGACCGAGGGATCGAAGCCGTCCATCTCCACGAGGAGCTGGTTCAGCGTCTGCTCCTTCTCGTCGTGTCCGCCCAGGCCGGGAAAGGCGCCGCGTGCGCGCCCCAATGCGTCGAGCTCGTCGATGAAGATGATGGCCGGCGCCTTCGCGCGCGCCTGCTCGAACAGATCGCGCACCCGGGCGGCGCCCACGCCGACGAACATCTCGACGAACTCCGAGCCGCTGATCGAGAAGAAGGGCACGCGCGCCTCGCCCGCCACCGCACGCGCGAGCAGCGTCTTGCCCGTTCCAGGCGGTCCCAGCAGCAGCACGCCCTTCGGAATCCGCGCACCCAGCCGCCCGTATTCCTGCGGGTTCTGGAGGAAGTCGACCACTTCGCGCAGTTCGTCCTTCGCCTCGTCGACGCCGGCCACGTCGGCGAAGGTCACGCCGGTGTCCTTCTCGACGTACACCTTCGCGCGGCTGCGTCCGACGGACATGAATCCGCCCATGCCCTGGCGCTCGGCGAAGCGGCGGAAGACGAACATCCACAGCCCGAAGAAGAGCGCCACCGGCACGACCCACGACAGGAGATCGCGCAGGAAGGTGCTCTCGATCACCCGCCGGTAGGGAACGCCGTATTTCTCGAGCCGCTCGGCCGTCTCGGGCTCGACGCGGGTGGCGGCAATCGCGGTCTTGCGGTCTTCGGGCGTCTTCAGCGTGCCGATGACGATCTGGTCGCGCACGACGACTTCCGACACGCGGCCCTCGGCCAGCGCGCGCTCGAACTCGCTGTACGGCACGAGCTCCACCTGCTGCGCCGACTGGTACCAGTTCTGCAGCGCGAGCAGGGCGACGAGGGCGAAGACCCAGTACCAGAGATTCCACGATTGCTGCTTGTTCACGCCGGCTCCCGTCACGATCCCATCGTTGGGATGATAACGATCGCACGTCCCGCCTCGCTCGGCATGCCGGCAGGCATTCCCGACGGAGTGCGGACGCGGTCTTCGCCTGGCCGCGCGTTCGGCAGGATCAGGCGAGCCGGTCTCCGGGGCGGTTCGTCGAAATCGGCAGCGTCGGCCGAGGCGACGCAGTATCGAAGGAGCCGGCTGAATCCAGGCTGAATCGCGGCGTACCGTCGACTCGTCCCTCGACCGTCGATCGACGGCGTGCTTCGGTGACCGGCGAGCGGTGTCGTTCCGGCTCCCGTGCTCCCTGCGCGCATTCGCCGGGAACTTTTTTCCTCCGGACTCGTTCCAATGAGCAAGACAGCGAAATTCGCGTCCTGCGGCCTGCAACGAAGGCAGACCGTCTCCCGCACTCATTGAAGGAGTCCTTCTCTCATGAATACCGCTTCCGTCTGGGTCTCCACGCTCGCGCTCACCATCGCCGCCGCACCTGCGTTCGCCGATGAGTTGCGCTTCGTGAACAACGAGATCGGGTACGAGATGGTCGTGTCGCCGAGCGAGGTCACCCGTGCGAAGGTGATCGCCGAGCTCGAGCAGGCACAACGCAAGGGCGAGATCGTGGCGAACCACGAGATCGTTCCACCGCTCGAGTTCACGCCGTCGGCGAAGTCCCATGGACCGCTGCAACGCGAGGCTCGCCCTGCCGTCCAGCGTGCGTTGTATTGGCCGAACGCCTGACCCAGCACGCAAGCGGCACGACGTCGCACGCGCCGATACCGGCCGAGTCGTCTGAACGGCGCCGCGCGCGGCTCGTATGTCGCGCGCAGCGTTTCACGCGGTACGCTGCGACGGCGACACGAACGGCCTGTCGGGCATCTACGTGAGCGGTCCGCTGACCGTGCAGGGATACTTTCAGTCGCGCGAATTCGACAACGGCCTGGACACCGACCGCTCGACGAGTACGGCGCCGGCGTCCGGTATCGCTTCGGCGACTTTCGCGTGGCCGCGAGCTACGGCATGGCCGACGCCGAACTGCCGGTCGGCGGCAGCGTCGAGCACGACGCGTGGAGCGTCGGTGTCGGCGCGCGCGTCGGCACGGGCGAACTCCTGTTCAACTTCGTCCGGCAGCAGGTCGATCGGGCGGGCGACCCGAAGGCGAAGTTCTTCGGCATCGCCTACGTGCAGCCGGTATCGAAGCGCACGAATTTCTACGCGTCCTACGGACAGCTCGACAACGACGATGGCGCCGACTTCACGCTGCGTGCGTCCGCCTCGCGCACCGCCGTCGGTGGGACCGTGGACGGGGAACCGAGGGCGTTTGCGGTGGACATCCTGCACCACTTCTGAGCCGCGCCGAGCGCGAAGCGTCGACCGATTCCCTATGGCCGGA
>DATGRE010000262.1:0-7284 GCA_035303885.1 Zeimonas sp.
GGCGGCGACCCCGGCCGCCAGGCCCCCGCCGCCGATCGGCACGAACAGCGCCTCGATCGCACCGGGGTGCTGGCGCACGATCTCCATCCCGATCGTGCCCTGCCCGGGGATCACGTCGGGGTCGTCGAAGGGGTGCACGAAGGTGAGCTCGTCGCGCTCCTGCAGCTCCAGCGCGACGGCCGCGGCGTCGCTGTAGGAGTCGCCCGAGAGCACGACCTCGGCGCCCAGCGCGCGCACGGCCTCGATCTTCACGTGCGGCGTCGTCACCGGCATCACGATCACGGCGCGGCAGCCGAGCTTGCGGGCGGCGAGCGCGACGCCCTGCGCGTGATTCCCGGCGGAGGCGGCGATGACGCCCTTCGCCAGCGTCTCGGCGGGCAGGCGCGCCATCCGGTTGTACGCGCCGCGCAGCTTGAACGAGAACACGTCCTGCACGTCCTCGCGTTTGAGCAGCACGCGGTTCGAGAGCCGATCGGAAAGGATGTCGGCGAGCTCGAGGGGGGATTCCTCGGCAACGTCGTATACCTTTGCGGTCAGGATCCTCTTCAGATAGTCGAT
This sequence comes from Zeimonas sp., assembly GCA_035303885.1. GTDB lineage: Bacteria > Pseudomonadota > Gammaproteobacteria > Burkholderiales > Burkholderiaceae_E > Zeimonas. The sequence continues at coordinate 559 of DATGRE010000262.1, forward strand.
CGGCATGGCGGGCGAATTCTACCGCCGGGCCCGTTGCCTTCGTCGTTCGCCCGGATGGAAGCCGCCGTCGCCTCGCTCATCGCCTGGTTCTCGCTGCCCGAGCACGGACTGTCGTCGATCTTCGTCGTCGCCTTCGTGTCGGCCACGCTGCTGCCGCTCGGCTCGGAGCCGGCCGTCTTCGGCTTCGTGAAGCTGAACCCGCAGCTGTTCTGGGCGGCGATCGCGGTCGCCACGGCGGGCAACACGGCGGGCGGCGTCGTCGATTACTGGCTCGGGTACGGTGCGCACGAGGCGCTCGCCCGCGGCAAGGAGACGCGCTACTGGAAGTGGTTCAGGGCGCTCGGACCCAAGGCGATGTTCTTCGCCTGGCTGCCCGGGCTCGGCGATCCGCTGTGCACGGTGGCGGGCTGGCTGCGCATGCCGTTCTGGCCGAGCGTGGCGTGGATGGCGTTCGGCAAGCTGCTGCGCTATCTGCTGATCACCGCCGCGCTCCTGTGGGTGCCGAACGCGTGGTGGGCATCGATCGCGAGGCTGTTCTGATCCGGATGACACGCGAGGAATCCTGCCCGCTGTGCGCCGCCGACGGCGGTCGCGTGCTCGTGCGCACGGCGCGCTGGCGCATCGTGCTCGCCGACGAGCCCGACCATCCGGCGATCACTCGCGTGATCTGGAATGCGCACGTCGTCGAGATGAGCGACCTCGACGAGGCGCAGCGCGGCGAGCTCCTCGAAGCCGTCGTTCGCGTCGAGCGCGTGCAGCGCGCGACGCTGTCGCCGGACAAGATCAACCTCGCGAGCCTCGGGAATCGTGTGCCGCACCTGCACTGGCACGTGATCCCGCGCTGGCGCGACGATCGACGGTTCCCCGACGCGATCTGGGGTGCCGTGCGCGCCGGCGGCGACGACGAGGCGCGGGCACGCGCGGCGGCCGTGCGCGCGCGGCTCGATGCCTACGTCGCCGCGCTGCTTCGCGCATTCGGTGGCGTGCGCGCCGCCGACCGTCCCGGCTAGGTCGCCGTTCGTCGCCGCGTGCCGCGCAGCGGTCGCGCGCGCCGCGCCGCCGAGCGGGCGCTGGCGGACACTGTGGGGTCCCGCCACGACCCGAACCGCGATGAACGTCGGATTCGACGCCGATCTCGAGGGCATCCACGATGCCGAAAGCGCGCGCGCCTGGCTGCGCGGCCTTTCCGACGATCCCGGCGCGCGCTTCGATGCGATCCGCGCGCTGCTCGCCCGATTGTCGGAGAGCGCCACCGCCGCGGTGCGCTGGCGCGCGCAGACGCTGAACGAGGTTCTCGAGGCGCTGCGCGCCGAGCAGTGGCGCACGATCGTCCGGCGGCTCGAGCCGCTGGCCGGGCGGCCGGTTCCGTTCACGCCGATCGAGTGGCCGCTGCTGAACACCGCGCTCGAGAGTCTGCAGGTGCAGCGCAATCTGTACAAGCGCGCCTACGCGCAGGCGCTGCGCGCCGGCGAGAGCTCCGGTGTCATCCCCGGTGTGCGCGATTCGCTCGACGGCGTGATGCCGCTCGCGCGCGCGCTCGACGCGCAGGCGCGCATCGTCGCGCTGCAGCTGCGTCATCGATGCGTTCCGCAGGCCGCCGAATGGGACGAGCTGTGCGTGCTCGCACGCGGCGTGCGGCGCACCTCGTTTCAGGACGAAGTGCTGCCCGACGCCGTCCCGATCGTCAAGCCGGTGACCGCGCGGGCGCTGTTCGTCTATCCGCTGCTGCTCGAGTGCGCGTCGCTCGCGTCGCGCGTCGGCGCCGAGTCCGAGCTCGCGCAGCGCCTGGCGGCACGGCTGGCCGCGCGCGTGGGCTACCGGATCGACCACGGCGCGCCGCGCGACAACGCCTACGGACCGCGCATCGCGTTGACCGCCGACTACGCCGTGCGACTCGACACGCATCGCGTGCCGGCGGCGCTCGCCACGTGGCGACGGCAATGGTTCGGCGATGGCGACACGCCCCGGAGCACGGCCTTTCCGCTGCCGCTGCCCGAGGCCGACGCGCTGCGGCTGCTGGCCGACCTGGAGCGTTGCTGGGGGCCCGCCGAGCTGCCGCGCAGCGCCGGGGCGCATCCGGCCGCGTCGGCGGCCAGCCGGCGCATCCGCCTGCGCTTCGGGCTGCCCAAGACACATTCCGCCGATCTGCGTCCGGGACCCGCGACGGCAACGAGGGTCGATCCGCCCACTTCGGCGCCGATCACCCTGCCGGGCGCGACCGGGCGCGGCGAGTCGCGCTACGAGTACGGCCGCTGGGAACAGAACACGATCATCCGGCTCGCCTTCGGCGGTCCGTCGATGCGCGAAGGTGGTACGAAGATCTGGATCGGCGAGAGCGAGCGTGCCGCCCGGTTGGTCGACCGGCCCGACGGACGCACCGTGATCGCGCGCGAGCTGGCGATCCCGCGGGCTGCGCCCGGCATGCTCGTCGCGGTCGAGGACGAAGCCGACCGCTCGCCCGAGCGCAAGACGGGCGCGTCGCGCGTGCCGGCGCCGCCCGCGGGCTCGTCGTTCGCGCTCGGTACCGTCGAGGCGATCGAGCAGCTGCCCGGCCGCGACGGCAACGCGTCGCGCGCGCATTGGCTCGTGGTCCGGTTGTGGGCGGGGCATGCGGTTCCCGTCACCGTGCGCGTCGGCGAAGCCGCGTTCTTCGAGGACGCATGGCTGCTGCGCGGCCTCGGTGCGAGCTCCGAGCTGCCGTGCCTGGTGCTCGCACCGGGCCGCGCGCGCGGCGGCGACCCGGCCGTGCTGCGCGAACCCGCGGGCGAGGTCGCGATCCGATTCGTCACCGTGCTCGACCGCGGCATCGGCTACGAGCGACTGTCGATGCGAACCGAGAGCGGACGCCAGGCGCACTGACGTCGGGCGAGAGGCCGCGGTTCGCGGCCCGAATCGCGGTACCATCGAGGCGGGAAAGCGGGCACCGGCGCGGCGCCGATGCCTGGTCACTTCTCTTCGCCACCCCTTTTCGCCACCCCTTTTCGAGCGAGATGGCCGGCCTCAACACCAACACGCCCAGCCCGACGAAGATCGTCGTTCACAAGGTTTCGCGCGTGCTCGAGATCGAGTTCTCCGACGGCCGCAGTTTTCGCCTGCCCTTCGAGTTCCTGCGCGTGTATTCGCCGTCGGCGGAGGTGCGCGGGCACGGGCCCGGGCAGGAAGTGCTGCAGGTAGGCAAGGCCGACGTCACGATCGAAGCGATGGAGCCGGTCGGCAACTATGCGGTGCAGCCGCGCTTCAGCGACGGGCACGCCACCGGCATCTATTCGTGGGACTACCTGTACTACCTCGGGCATTCCCACAACAGGCTCTGGCACGAATACCTGGCTCGGCTGGAGAAGGCGGGCGCGAGCCGCCACGCCGCGGCGCCGCTGCAGGCGGCGGCGGTCAAGCGTCCGCGGCACTGAGCGTCGCGAATGCGTCCGTCGCGCAGCACGCATTTCGGATTCCAGGAGGTCGACGAGCAGGAGAAGGCGAGCCGCGTAGCGGGCGTCTTCCACTCGGTGGCGACACGCTACGACCTGATGAACGACCTGATGTCGGGCGGGCTGCACCGCTGGTGGAAGGCGTTCACGATCGGGCAGGCGAACGTGCGTCCCGGGATGCGGGTGCTCGACGTCGCCGGCGGCACCGCCGATCTCTCGCGCGCCTTCGCTCGCCGGCTGCGCGGACGCGGCGAGGTCTGGCTCACCGACATCAATGCGTCGATGCTGCGGATCGGCCGCGACCGGATGATCGACGACGGCTACCTGCAGCCGGCGGTGCAGTGCGACGCCGAGGCGCTGCCGTTCCCCGACCGGTATTTCGACCTGGTCAGCGTCGCCTTCGGCCTGCGCAACATGACGCACAAGGAGCGCGCGCTCGAGGAGATGTTCCGCGTGCTGCGCTCGGGCGGCCGCCTGCTGGTGCTCGAGTTCTCGCGCGTGCGTAAGGAACTGGAGGCGCTGTACGACCGTTACTCGTTCGACGTGCTGCCCTGGCTGGGCGCGCGGGTTGCCGGGGATGCGCAGAGCTATCGCTATCTCGCCGAGTCGATCCGCATGCATCCCGACCAGGAAGCGCTGAAGAGCATGATGGAGTCGGCGGGATTCGCCCGCGTTCGTTACTACAATCTCACCGCCGGCGTCGTCGCGCTGCACGAAGGCACGCGGCTGTAGTCGGCGCCGGCGCCTCGGCCGGTTCTTCCGGGCTTCGGCCCCCGCGAGGCCGCCGGTCGCGGCCCTTCGGAGACCTCATGAAACGCATCGTCGTTCGTCTACTCTCGCTGTTCGTCGTCCTCGTCGCCGCGTTCTCGCTCGCGATTCCGGAAGCCGACGCACGCCGCCTGGGCGGCGGAAAGTCCTTCGGCCGGCAATCGACGGCGCCGATCCAGCGCGACGCGCGTCCGCCGCAGCAGGCAGCGCCACAGACGCCGCAGCGCCCGGGCGCCGCGCCCGGCCAGACCGGCAATCGCTGGCTCGCGCCGCTGGCCGGCATCGCCGCCGGACTGGGCCTGGCCGCACTGGCGAGCTACCTGGGCCTCGGCGAGGAGATGGCCACGCTCCTGCTGATCCTGCTGCTCGTCGTCGGCGCGGTCGCCGTCTTTCGCCTGCTCGCCGCGCGTCGGGGTGCCGCCGGGCCGAGGCCGGCCTACCAGGGCGGCTACTCCACGTCGCAGGTCGGTCGCGAAGCGGCCGTGCGCTACGCGGCCGACGAGCGTTCGCCTGCGGCGGCGAGCCTGGCCCGCGATTCGATGCAGACGACCACCGTCGATTCCCCCGCGGCGGGGTCGCGCATTCCGGCCGGCTTCGACGTCGAAGGTTTCGAGCGCAACGCGAAAGTGCAGTTCGTGCGCCTGCAGGCCGTCTTCGACGCGGGCGACAAGAACGATCTGCGCGAGTTCACGACGCCCGAGATGTACGCCGAACTGGCGCTGCAGATCGACGAGCGCGCCGGCGCGCAGAACCGCACCGACGTCGTCACGCTCGACGCGACGCTGCTCGGCATCGAATCCGGCGCCGACGAGCACATGGCGAGCGTGCGCTTCTCCGGCATGATTCGCGAGCAGGACGGTGCCGAGGCCGCGCCCTTCGATGAGGTCTGGAACCTCGTCAAGCCGGCGAAGGGGTCGGGCGGATGGGTGCTGGCGGGAATCCAGCAGCTCTGACCTCGACCGAAGGGTGCAGGGGGAACGAAGCGGCTCGCCGCGCTTCCCGGCCCTGAGGCCGCTGCGCGTTCCCGGTACGGAAATGAACGACGAGCGCTCCAAAGGTCCTTTTCGCTTCGTCGCCGAGCGGCTCGCCGAAGGCGGGACCTCCGCTTTCGTCGCAATGTTCAATCATCTGCTGCGCCAGAACGACTGGGCGCGCGCGCGCCTGGCGATGTTCGCCGGACGGCGCGTCGCGATCGAGCTCGAGGCGCCGCTGCTCGCTCGGCACCTGGCGCCGCCGCGGCTCGCCGCGCGCATCACCGACGAGGGCCTGCTCGACACCGCGACCGCTGCGCCGGCAGGTGCTCCGGCCTCCGCCGGCGCTTCCGACGCACCCGGGCCGGAGCTCGAGGCCGGCGCCGAGGCGCCGGGTTTCGACGTCGAGATGCACGTTCGTCCGTCCTTCGCCGCGGCCGCCGCACTCGTGCGCGAAGGCACGCGCGGGCTTGCGCCCTACGTGCGGATCGAGGGAGAGGTGATGCTCGCCGCCGCGCTCGCCGACGTCGCCGAGCGGATGCGCTGGGATCCCGAGGAAGACCTCAGCCGGATCACGGGCGACGTCGTCGCGCACCGGGTGGGGCGCGGTGCCGCCGCGGCGCGCGACGCGATGCGCGAGTTTCGCGATCGCTTCGCGGGCGCGGCCGGGCGGCGTTTTGCCGGCGCCACCGGAACGCTGGTCGGGCGCGACGAGCTCGAGTCGATGCGCAACGCGCTCGATTCGCTCGAGGAGCGCGTGCACGCGCTCGAGTCGAAGCGACGACACCTGCTCGCACAGATGGGCGAGCGCGAGACGCGTGACGTCGATCCCGGCGTCGCGCCGCAATTGATGCCGCCGCTCGAGCTGCCGCGGCTCGAGGTCGATCCCGGCGTCGCGTCCCGCGAGGAGGCGCCGCGCGACGCGGCCTCCGGATCGCCGTCCGGCGAAGCCGACGGCAAGCCCGGTCGGGGCTCCGAGTCCGGGGCGAGCGGATCGGCTCTTGGCTGAAGCGCGGCGCGGCCGCGCGGTGCGCCACGCCTTCGCGGGCCTGTTGCTCGCCGGATCGTGCGCGCTCTTCGCCGGACCCGCACGCGCCGAAGCCGATGCCGTCGCGTCGATCGCACCGACGCTGCTCGAGCAGCTGCACGGTTCCGGGCTGATCGGCACCGCGGAGCCGGTGCGGCCGTTCACCTGGACGATCGTGATGACGCGACCGCTGCGCGCGCCGCGTCATCGGCGGGAAACCTACGCGGGCACGCCGCCGGCCGCGCCCGCCGGCATGAGTCCGATGGTGCGCGAAGAGCTCGACGGCGACGGTCGCACGAAGCGCGTCGTGCGCGGCGTGAGCGTGCGCGGACTGGTCTTCGTGAGGCCCGGAGAGACCGAGCTCGAGGTGCGCGTGCACGGGCTGCGGCTGCCGCTGGCGCGCGGGGAGCGGTTCCGCATCGAGTACGACGACGGCGACGGCGTGCTCGTCGAGAACTGCGTCGCGGGCGACGAGGTCGCCGCCTCGACGGTGCATCCGGCCATTCCCGGCATCGCTACGCGAATCGACTGCGAG
>DATGRE010000263.1:0-3710 GCA_035303885.1 Zeimonas sp.
CGACGCGGCCTCCGCCGGGGCCACCGGAACGAGCGAATCGAGCACGCTCCACAGTGCGGGCCTGCGGTTCTGCGCCTCGATGTCGGCGAGCAGCTCGCGGTGCGCGCGCAATTCGTCGTCGCTCGCCCGGATCACCACCAGGCCGCCCGGGGGCCACTGCTCGGGCTCGCCCGGCACATCGAAGGCATCGATCGCCGGCGCCAGCGCGATCTCCAGGCTGTCCTGCCCGCGCGTCATCGCGAGATACACGTCGGCGAGCAGCTCGGCATCGAGCAGCGCCCCATGCAGCTTGCGGTGCGCGTTCGAGACGCCGTAGCGCTCGCACAGTGCGTCGAGCGAGTTGCGCCGTCCCGGATGCAGTTCGCGCGCGAGCGCGAGCGTGTCGACGATACCGGCGCTGAAGCTGCGGAAGGGCGGGCGACGCAGGCGTTCGAGCTCGGCGTCGAGGAACGCGAGGTCGAAGGGTGCGTTGTGGATCAGGATCTCGGCGTCGCGCACGAAATCGAGAAACCGCTCGACGACGTCGGCGAAGCGCGGTTCGCTCTCCAGCCGTTCGCGCGTGAGCCCGTGCACGGCGAGCGCGCCCTCGTCGATGTCGCGCTCCGGGTTCAGGTACAGGTGCAGCGAACGTCCCGTCAGGCGGCGATCGACGATCTCGATGCAGCCGATCTCGATGATGCGGTGGCCGTCCTCGGCGGCAAGGCCGGTCGTCTCCGTGTCGAGAACGATCTGTCTCATGGCGCTCCGTGCGCGGGCAAAGGGAGAGGGGGAAACGAGAAGGCGTCAGTGGCGCGCCGGCGCGCCGTGCTCGCCGCCCAGCGGCATTCCGCCGCCGCCGGCAGCCGGCTCGGCGAGCTCCGGAAGTACGTGGCGCGGGCGCGAAACGAGCGTGTAGATCGTCGGCAGGACGAACAGCGTGAGCAGCGTGCCGAAGGTCATCCCGCCGACGATCACCAGTCCGATCTGCATGCGGCTCTCGGCGCCCGCACCCGAGGCGAGCGCGAGCGGAACGGCACCGAGCACCATCGCGCCGGTCGTCATCAGGATCGGGCGCAGGCGCAGCCGCGCGGCTTCGATCGTCGCCGGCACGAGCGCGACGCCGCGGTCGCGCATCTGGTTGGCGAACTCGACGATCAGGATCCCGTGCTTCGTGATCAGGCCGACCAGCGTGATGAGACCGATCTGGCTGTAGACGTTCATCGTCCCCCCGCCCCAGCGCAACAGCAGCAGCGCGCCGGTCATCGACAGCGGAACGGTGAACATGATGATCAGCGGATCGACGAAGCTCTCGAACTGCGCGGCGAGCACGAGGTAGATGAAGCACAGCGCCAGTGCGAAGGTGATCAGCAGCGTCGCCGAGGACTGCTTGAACTCGCGCGTCTGCCCGTTGTAGTCGAGCGCGTAGCCCAGGCCCAGATGCTCCCGCGCGAGCGACTCGATGATGTCGACCGCCTCGCCAAGCGACGCCCCCGGGGCGAGGTTCGCCGTGATCGTGACCGCCCTGCGCTGCCCGAAGTGGTTGAGCTCGCGCGCGGTGACGCCCTCGTGCACGCGCACCAGGCTCGAGAGCGGGACCATCGTGTCGTTGCGTCCGCGCACGAAGATCTTCGAGATGTCCTGCGGCGTGCTGCGGTCCGCGGCGGCGAACTGGACGATGACGTCGTACTGCTCACCTTGCCGCTTGAAGCGCGTGACCTGCCGCCCGCCGAGCGCGGTTTCCAGCGCGCGGCCGATGGAATCGACCGGCACGCCGGCATCGGCCGCGCGGTCGCGATCGATCTGCACCTTCAGCTCGGGCTTGTTCAACCGCAGGTCGGTATCCACCCCCTGGAAACGGGGATCGTCCCGCAGCGCCTGCATCATCGGCTCGAGCGTCCGCTCGATCTCCTCGTACGGATCCGAGCTGAGCACGACGACGTTGATCGGCCGCTCGCGGGGCGACTGCCCGAGCGAGGCCGGCGCCACCGCGAAGGCCTGCACGCCGGGGATCTCGCGCAGCATCGGCTGGAACTCGTCGAGAATCTCGGGGACCTTGCGGTCGCGTTCGGCCCAGTCGACGACGCGGATGAACGAGATGCCCTGCGTCACCGTCGGGCTGCCCGAAACGACGAAGACGCGGTCGGCCTCGCGGATCGACAGCGCCGCGGCCTCGATGCGGCGCGCGTAGCGGTCGGTGTAGTCGATCGACGCGCCGTCGGGCCCGTTGAACAGGGCGACGATCGTGCCGCGGTCCTCGATGGGGGCGAGCTCGCGCTTCGTCGTCTGGAACAGCCACACGCTCGCGGCGGCGACCGCCAGGCCGAGCACGACGACGAGCCAGCGCACGCGCAAGGTCGCGCGCAACGCCCGTTCGTAGCCGCTGGAGAGCGCCCCCAGCGCGCGGTCGATCACGCGCACCAGCAGGCCGGGATTCGGATCGTGGCGCAGGACGCGCGAGCAGAGCATCGGCGTGAGCGTGAGCGCGAGGAAGCCCGAGACGAGCACCGCGCCGGCGAGCGTGAGCGCGAACTCGATGAACAGCCGTCCGGTGCGCCCCGTCGTGAAGGCCACCGGCGCATAGACCGCGGCGAGCGTCAGCGTCATCGCGACGACGGCGAAGCCCACCTCGCGAATGCCGCGAAACGCCGCCTGCACGGGCTGCATGCCCTCCTCGATGTGCCGATAGACGTTCTCCAGCACGACGATGGAGTCGTCGACGACGAGCCCGATCGCCAGCACGAGCGCCAGCAGCGTGAGCGTGTTGACGGAGAAGCCGGCCGCGAGCATCAGCGTGCAGACGCCGATCAGGCATACCGGAATCGTGATCAGCGGGATGAAGCTCGCGCGCACGGTGCCGAGGAACAGGAAGATCACCGCGGCCACCAGCACGATTGCCTCGAGGATCGTCTTGTAAACCGATTCGATCGAGCGTTCGATGAACAGCGTGTTGTCGTTGGCGATCTCGACGGTCACGCCCTCGGGCAGTTCCTCGCGCAGCCTCGGCAGCTCGGCCTTCAGCGCCTGAGCGAGCGTGAGGGGATTGGCCGTGGCCTGCTTGATCAGGCCCAGCGAGATCGCGTCGCGTCCGTTGAAGCGCACGATGCTGCGCTCGTCCTGCGGTGCGAGCGTCACGTGCCCGACGTCCCGGATGCGCACCGGATAGCCGTTGACGTTGCGCACGACGACGTTCTCGAACTCGCCCACGCGCTGCAAGTCGGACTGCGAGACGACGGTGAACTCGCGCTGGCGGCTCTCGATGCGCCCGGACGGCAGCTCGACGTTCTGCCGGCGCAGCGCTTCCTCGACATCGCCCGGCGTGAGCGAGAAGCCGGCCAGCCGGTCGGGGTCGAGCCAGATGCGCATCGAGAACTTGCGTTCGCCGAAGATGCGCACGTCGGCCGCGCCGGGCAGCGTCTGCAGGCGCGGCTTCACGAGCCGGTTCGCGATGTCGGAGACCTCCAGCGGCGACATCGACATGCTGGAGAACGCGAGCCAGATGATCGGGTTCGCGTCGGCCTCGACCTTCGCGATCACCGGCTCGTCGATCGTGTCGGGGAGCTTCGAACGCACGCGCGCGACGCGGTCGCGCACGTCGGCCGCCGCGCCGTCGGGGTCGCGCTCGAGCCGGAAGCGCACGGTGATCTGGCTGCGCTCCGGCCGCGAGATCGACGTGAGCACGTCGACGCCCTCGATGCCGGCGATCGAGTCCTCGAGCGGCTTGGTGACCTGCG
>DATGRE010000264.1:0-6502 GCA_035303885.1 Zeimonas sp.
CTCGGGTGCCCATCAGCCCTCTCGGGCGCAGGATCAGCACGAGCACCAGCAGCAGGAACGGCAGCACGGGCGCCACCTGCGAGAGCTTCAGCGACCAGACGCTGTACAGCGGAGCGTCGGGGCCGAGCGGCATGCCGAGGCGCTCGAACAGTGCGAGCGGCGACCAGTCGAGGCCGATCGCGAAGGTCTGCAGCATCCCGATCAGCAGCGAAGCGACGAAGGCTCCGGCGAGCGAGCCCATGCCTCCGACGACGACGACGACGAAGACGATCGAGACGATCACCGCCGCCATCGACGGTTCGGTGACGTAGGCGTTGCCCCCGATGACGCCGGCCAGTCCGGCGAGTGCACAGCCGCCGCCGAACGTGAGCATGAAGACGCGCGGCACGTTGTGCCCGAGCGCCTGCACCATTTCCGGATGCGTGAGCGAGGCCTGGATGACGAGCCCGATGCGGGTGCGCGTGAGCACCAGCCAGATCGCCAGCAGCATCGCCCCCGCCACCAGCATCATGAACGCCCGATAGGTGGGGAAGTTCGTCGAATAGACGGTGAAGAGCGATCCGGCGAGCGGCTCGGGCACGGCGTACGGCACCGCCGCGCGGCCCCAGACGATCTGCACCAGCTCGACGACGATGTAGGCCAGGCCGAAGGTGAAGAGCAGCTCCGGCACGTGCCCCCACTTGTGCACGCGGCGCAGCCCGTAGCGCTCGACGAATGCGCCGAGCACGCCGACGGCGAGCGGGGCGACCACCAGCGCGATCCAGTAGCCCGTGCCCGGCAGCCAGGCGTCGAGCCAGGTGCTGATCTGGTAGGCGAAATAGGCGCCGAGCATGTAGAACGACGCATGCGCGAAGTTCAGCACGCCCATCAGGCTGAAGATCAGCGTGAGGCCCGAGGCGAGCATGAACAGCAGCAGCCCGTAGCTCAGACCGTTCAGCAGCGAGACGACGAAGAACTCCAAGCGGTCGGCTCCTAGCGGAGGCGCGAAGCGCGCCGGGGGCGGGCCGGGAAAACGGACGGTGCGCGACGCGCGCCCGTCCTCCTACTGCCGGCCGGGACGACGGGCACCCGCGTGCGCGTCGTCCCCGCCGCGGGCCGTCACTTCGCCGAGGGACGCTTCATCTGGCACGAGGTGGGCTGCGAGGCGACGTAGGGCTCGAGCATCGCCTCGGTGCGCCAGCCGTAGCCGGTGCCTTCCTGGTCGTACTTGACCGTCTTGCCGTCAACCTTCTGCCAGGACGAGATGTAGACGGCCTGCTGGATCTGGTGGTCGGTGGCGCGCATCTCGACCTCGCCGTTCAGCGAGTTCACCCTCAGGCCTTCCATCGCCAGCGCGACCTTCACGGGATCGGTGGAGCGCGCCTTCTTCATCGCCTCGCTGAGCAGCTTGAAGCCGGTGTACGTGGCCATGACGTAGTAGTCGTCCTTGAACTTCCGGTTGAAGCCCTCGACGATCTCGTTCGCCTCGTTGCTCGTCACGTTCGGATGCCAGTACGACACCTGGCGGACGTGATCCTCGCCGGCCGCGCCCATCGCGGTGGGAACCCCCGTGGTGCCCGCATAGTAGGTGTAGAAATTCGCCGTCAGACCGGCGTCCTTCGCGGCCTTCACCAGCAGCGCGAGATCGGCGCCCCAGTTGCCGGTGATGATCGTGTCGGCGCCCGAGGCCTTGATCTTCGCGACGTACGGGGCGAAATCGCGCACCTGCGCGAGCGGGTGGCGGTCCTTGCCGACCACCTGCACGTCGGGACGCTTGCGCTTCAGGTAATCCTCGGCCGCCTTCTCCACCGAGTGCCCGAAGGCGTAGTCCTGGTTGATCAGGTAGACCTTCTTGATCTCCGGACGCTTCGCCATGTAGGAGGTGAGCGCCTCCATCTTCATGTCGACGTTGATGTCGAGCGCGAAATGCCAGAAGTTGCAGCGTGAGTTGGTGAGCGACGGATCGATCGCCGCGTAGTTGAGGAAGACGATCTCCTGGCCGGGATTGCGCGTGTTGTGCTTGGCGATGGCGTCGGACAGCGCGATCGCCACCGACGAGCCGTTGCCCTGCACGACGTAGCGGATGCCCTGGTCGACGATCGACTTCAGCGCGGTGAGGCTCTCCTGCGGGCTGAGCTTGTTGTCGAAGGGAACGACCTCGAAGCGGACGTCGCCGGCCCATTTCTGCTGGTTGGCGAGGTCGGCGACGTACTGCCAGCTGCGCACCATGTTCTGGCCGAGCGGCGCCATCATCCCGGACAGCGGGTCCATCCAGGCGATCTTGACGGTGCCCGACTGTGCCAGGGCGGCCGGAGCGGCGAAGGCCGCGGAGCAAGCCAGCACGGCGCCGGCCAGGCGAACTCTGATCATCGAAGGTCTCCTCCTTGATGGCCCGTGCCGTCGCTCGAATCGGCGACGGTCTCAGGCGACGCCGTGAATCATAAGCGCAGACCCACGGCCCTGCGCAAGCGTTCCATGAACGGCACGGCGATTTCCCTTGCCTTGCGCGCGCCGGCGAGCAGGATGTCCTCGACTTCGTCGGGATGTGCGATCAGCGAGTCGTAGCGCGCGCGCATCGGCGCGAGCTCGGCCTCGATCAGCGCGTACAGCTGCTCCTTGGCCGCTCCCCAGCCGAGCCCCTCCTCGAGCTCGGCCTTGAAGCGCGCGGCGTCCTCGGGCGACGCGAAGGCCCGGTAGATCGCATACAGCTGCGAGTTCTCCGCGTCCTTCGGCTCGCCCGGCACGCGCGAATCGGTGACGATGCGCCGGATCGCCGCGTGCAGCTTCTTCGGCCCGCCCTCGAACAGCGCGATCGTGTTGTCGTAGCTCTTCGACATCTTGCGGCCGTCGAGCCCGGGGAGCGTCGCCACGTGCTCCTCGATCTGCGCCTGCGGCAGTAGGAACGGTCCCTTGCCGTCGCCGAACACCCGGTTGAAGCGCTGCGCGATGTCGCGTGCCATCTCGACGTGCTGGATCTGGTCGCGTCCGACCGGCACCCACTGCGCGTTGAACAGCAGGATGTCGGCCGCCATCAGCACCGGATAGCTGTACAGCCCCATGCTGATCCCCGCATCGGGGTCCTCGCCGGCGGCGTTGTTGCGCTCGACCGCCGCCTTGTATGCGTGGGCGCGGTTCATCAGCCCCTTCGCGGTGACGCAGCCGAGCATCCACGCGAGCTCGGGGATCTCGGGGATGTCGGACTGCCGGTACAGCGTGACCTTCGCCGGATCGAGCCCGGCGGCCAGCCAGCTCGCCGCGATCTGCAGGCGCGAGCGGCGCACCCGGTCGGGCTTGTCGCATTTCACCAGCGCATGCAGATCGGCGAGGAACAGGAACGAATCGAATTTCTCGTCGCGGCTCGCGCGCACCGTCGGCCGGATCGCGCCGACGTAGTTGCCCAGGTGCGGCGTGCCGGTGGTCGTGATCCCGGTGAGCACCCGCGGCTTCATGCGCCCTCGTCCAGCAGGCGGCGCAGCACGTACTGCATGATTCCTCCGTGTCGGTAGTACTCGGCCTCGGCCGGCGTGTCGATGCGCACGATCGCGTCGAATTCCACGCGTCCGGCGCGCACGCGCACGGTGGCCGGCGTGAGTCCGTCGTTCAGCGTGACGATGCCCTCGATGTCGAAGCGTTCCTCGCCGGTGAGCCCGAGCGAGTCGATCGAGGTCTCGGCGGGGAACTGCAGCGGCAGCACGCCCATCCCGATCAGGTTCGAGCGGTGGATGCGCTCGAACGACTCGGCGATCACCGCCCGCACGCCGAGCAGCATCGTACCTTTTGCCGCCCAGTCGCGCGACGAGCCCGAACCGTACTCCTTTCCGGCGAGCACGACGAGCGGGGTGCCGGCCGCTTCGTATGCGCGGGCCGCCTCGAAGATCGTGGACACCGGCGCGCCCTCGCGGGTGAAGTCGCGCGTGAAGCCGCCTTCGGTGCCCGGTGCGAGGCGGTTGCGCAGCCGGATGTTGGCGAAGGTGCCGCGAATCATCACCTCGTGGTTGCCGCGGCGCGAGCCGTACGAGTTGAAGTCGGCCGGTGCGACACCGGAGGCGACGAGGTATTCCCCCGCCGGCGAGTTACGCGCGATCGAGCCGGCCGGGCTGATGTGGTCGGTGGTCACCGAGTCGCCCAGCATGGCGAGCACGCGTGCGCCGCGAATGTCGGCCACCGGCGGCGGAACGCGTTGCATGCCGTCGAAATACGTCGGCTTGCGCACGTAGGTCGAGCGCTCGTCCCAGGCGAAGCGGTCGCCCGGCGGCGTCGACAGCGAACGCCAGCGCTCGTCGCCCGTGAAGACGTCGGCATAGCGGTCGACGAACATCGACGAGCGGACGGTGTCGTCGATGCACGCCTGCACCTCGGCGCTCGACGGCCAGACGTCGCGCAGATAGACGTCGTTTCCGTCGGCGCCGCGGCCCAGCGGCTCATGCAGCAGATCGATGTCCATCGTGCCGGCCAGCGCGTAGGCGACGACGAGCGGCGGCGACGCCAGGTAGTTCAGCTTGACCTCGGGGTGGATCCGCCCCTCGAAATTGCGGTTGCCCGAGAGCACGGCGGCGACCGTCAGGTCGTTCTCGCCCACCGCGCGGCTCACCTCTTCGATCAGCGGACCCGAGTTGCCGATGCAGGTGGTGCAGCCGAAGCCGACGAGGTCGAAGCCGAGCGCGCGCAGGTACGGCATCAGGCCGGCGCGCTCGTAGTAGTCGATGACGACCTTCGAGCCGGGCGCCAGGCTCGTCTTCACCCAGGGCCGGCGCTCGAGGCCGCGTTCGACTGCCTTCTTCGCGAGCAGCGCCGCCGCCATCATCACCGACGGGTTCGACGTGTTCGTGCACGAGGTGATCGCGGCGATGACGATGGCGCCGTGGTCGAGCTCGAAGCTGCGTCCATCGGCCAGCCGGACGGCGATCGGATTGCGGACGCGCTCGCCGACGGCCTCGGCGGCGTAGTCGCGGGGCGCCGCGCTGCGCCGCTCGGCGGGCGGCACCGCGACCTTCGCGCCGCCCTCGGCGCCCGCCGGCGGCTCGACCTCGTAGGCGGGTGCATCGGAGGCCGGAAAGGTCTCGGCGACCGCCTCGTCGTAGCCGTGCTCGCCGCCCTTGCGCGGCGGCTCGCCCACGTACTGCGCCAGCGCGCCGCGGAACGCCGCTTTCGAGCGGCTCAGCTCGACGCGGTCCTGCGGGCGCTTCGGGCCGGCGAGCGACGGCACGACGGTGCCCAGATCGAGTTCGAGATACTCGGAATAGCGCGGCTGTGCGTCGGGGTCGTGCCACAGTCCCTGTTCGCGCGCATAGCGCTCGATGAGCGCGATCTGCTCCGCGGGGCGGCCGGTGAGCCGCAGGTAGCGCAGCGTCTCGTCGTCGATCGGGAAGATCGACACCGTCGACCCGTACTCCGGGCTCATGTTGCCGATCGTGGCGCGGTTGGCCAGCGGAACCGCGGTGACGCCCGGCCCGTAGAACTCGACGAACTTGCCGACCACGCCGTGCCGGCGCAGCATCTCGGTGATCGTCAGCACGAGGTCGGTGGCGGTCGTGCCTTCGGGCAGGCGCCCCGACAGCTTGAAGCCGACGACCCGCGGAATCAGCATCGAGACCGGCTCGCCCAGCATCGCCGCCTCGGCTTCGATGCCGCCGACACCCCATCCGAGTACGCCCAGGCCGTTGACCATCGGTGTGTGCGAGTCGGTTCCGACGCAGGTGTCCGGGCAGGCGATGCGCGTGCCGTCCCGCTCCTGCGTGAACACCACCCGGGCCAGGTACTCGAGGTTCACCTGGTGGCAGATGCCGGTGCCCGGGGGCACGACGCGGAAGTTCCCGAAGGCCTGCTGGCCCCAGCGCAGGAACTGGTAGCGCTCGCCGTTGCGCTGGTACTCGATCTCGACGTTGCGCTCGAATGCCTCCGGCGAGCCGAAGACGTCGACGATCACCGAATGGTCGATGACGAGCTCGACCGGCGCGAGCGGATCGACTCGCGAAGCGTCCCCGCCGAGGTCGCGCATCGCGTCGCGCATCGCCGCGAGGTCGACGACCGCCGGCACGCCGGTGAAGTCCTGCAGCAGCACGCGGGTCGGCGTGAAGCGGATCTCGGTGTCGGGCTGCGCGGACGGATCCCAGCCGGCGAGCGCACGGATGTCGTCGGGCGTGACGTCGATGCCGTTCTCGTTGCGCAGCAGGTTCTCGAGCAGCACCTTCAGCGAATACGGCAGCGTCGCGACGTCGAAGCCGGCACGCTCGAGGGCACCGACTCTCCACATCTCGTAGGACGCGCCCTCCACCGCCAGGGTTTCCCGTGCCGAAAAGCTGTCGGTTCCATTCATCGGTCGCCTCCTCAAGGGGACTGCCGCTACGCGGCGATTGCTGCGATGCTATAGGCGTGTCGCGACCCGGAGGTCGAAATGCCCTCGTTGATACCACCATCGTTCGCACGCGCGTGGGCCTGCGGCGCCGCCCTCGCGCTCGTCCTGCTCGCGCCGCCGGATGCCGCTGCGGCCGAGCCGTACGTGCGCATCACGTCACCGGCCGAC
>DATGRE010000265.1:0-5066 GCA_035303885.1 Zeimonas sp.
TTTCCTCGCGCCGGTCCCGGTCCGGCCGGGTATGCGGAATGCGTCGCCGAAGCGCCGCGGCGCGCGCGTGCGTCGCGTTTCGCCCAGGAGGACGCTCATGCCGGATCCGAACGCCGCGCCGCGCGCGCAGGAAATCGAGGAGATCTATCGCGACCTGATCCGGGGCCTCGGCCACGAACGCGTCGACGACGACAACGTCTTCGAGCTCATCCGACGCGCCGAGGCCGACGGACGCCACGTGCTCGCGCAGGAGCTGCGCGAGTGGCAGTCGCCGTGCAACCCCGATGCGCCCAGCGCGATCGCGCCGGCGCCGGGCTCGAACCGGGAGAATAGGAGGCGCTGACCGGCAACACGGAGACTGCACGATGCGAACCACCTGGGTCGTCGTGGCCGATGAAGGCCTCGCCCGCATTTTCGAGATCCCCGGACGCAACGAGGATCTGGTCGAGCTCGAAACGCTCACCTACGCGCCGGCGCGTGCCGACGCAGCGGACCTGCGGCGTGACGCCTACGGCCGCCGTGCCGGCGGCGGCACGCTGTCGGGCTCCTACCTGACGGCTTCGGCCGGCGAAGACGAGCTGCATCGCGAGGCGGAGCTGTTCGCGCGCCGGCTCGCGCAGTGGATGCTCGAGAAGAAGCGCGCCCATGCCTTCGAGGCGTTGAAGATCGCGGCGGCGCCGCGCTTTCTCGGGTTGCTGCGCAAGGCGCTCGATCCCCAGGTCGCCGACGCCGTCATCGAGGAGCTCGACAAGGACCTGGTCAACCTCGATCGGCGCACGCTCACGCAGCGCCTCGGCTCGTTGCGCCCGCCGCTGCCGCCGGGCTGAGCGCGACGCTACGGCTGCGCGACCGCCTCGATCTGGATCAGCAGCCGCACGCGATCGGGCACGCCGCGGTCGATGCCCCAGTTCATGCCCCATTGGCTGCGCTCGATCGTCGTCTCGAAGTCGCCGCCGCAGACGCGCGCCTCCAGGATCGGCGAGTCGTAGCAGTTGAAGTTCGAGGCGTCCAGCCGTACCGGGTGCGTCGTGCCGAGCAGCGTGAGCTCGCCCACCAGCGCGGCGACGCGGTCGCCGAAGAACCGGAAATCGGTGCTGCGGAAATGCGCCTGCGGATGCCGTTCGACGTGAAGGAAGTCCTCGTTGCGCAGATGCGCGTCGAAGGACTCGATGCCCGAGCTGACCGAAGCGGTGTCGATCGTGATGTCCGCCTCTCCGCGTTTGGCCGCGGTGTCGACGATGACGAAGCCGTCCACCCGGTCGAAGCGCGCGCGCACGGTCGAGGTGTTGAAGTGCCGGACTTCGAAGTTCACGAAAGTGTGGTTCGGCTCGACGACGTATCGGACCGGCGCGGCGGCGGCGGGCGCTGCGGCCAGCGCGGCGAGCAGCGCGAGCGCAGCGGCGGGCGCGGTTGCGGACCGGGGGTTGCGGGTGTTGCGAGCGGACACGAGGAATCTCCTTGGCTTGCCTGGGTTCGATGGACGGTGCGTGTTCAGGCGCGCCCGCGCAGCCACTGGGCGGTATGCGCGTTCGCGGGGAAGAACGACTCGATGGCGAGCTCCGAGAGCGTGACGTCGATCGGAGTGCCGAATACCGTGGTCGTGCTGAGGAAGTCGAGCACGGTGTCGCCGACGGCGAGGCGCAACGGAACGACGGCGCCGCCGGGCGGAAGTTGCGGCGCGGCGGGGGCGCGCAGTGCCAGGCCCGGCTCCGCGTCGGCCGCCTCGGGGTAGGCACGCAGCTCGTCGCGCAGTCGCAGCAGCGAATCGTCGCCGCTCGCATCGATGTCGCGCTGCAGCCGCGCGAGCAGGTGCGTGCGCCACTCGCGCAGGTTCACGATGCGCGGCGCGAGCCCTTGCGGATGCAGGCTCAGGCGCAGCACGTTGACCGGCGGCGCCAGCAGCGAGGCGTCGACGCCTTCGAGCAGCGGCGCGACCGCGGCGTTGGCGTGCAGCATCGACCAGCCGCGATCGACGGCGAGCGCCGGATACGGCTCGTGCCCGGCGAGCACGAGCTCGACGGCTTCGCGGGCGGCGCGCAACGCCGGATCGTCGAGCCGGCGTTCGGCGTAGACGGGGGCGTAGCCGGCTGCGACGAACAGCCGGTTTCGTTCGCGCAGCGGCACGGCGAGTCGCTCCGCCAGCTGCAGCAGCATCTCCCTGCCCGGGCGCGCGCGGCCGGTCTCGACGAAGCTCAGGTGCCGGGTCGAGATCCCCGCGTCGCAGGCGAGCTCGAGCTGGCTCAGTCGCCGACGCCGTCGCCATTCCCGCAGCAGCGCGCCGACGGGCGCGCCCGATGCGCGTGCGGGTGCGACGCCGGCGGCGGGCGGGAGGGTGTTCATGGTCGCGACGATAGCGTGAACCCGGCGGTCGTCCCATTACCTCGCAGGTAATCGACTCGACGCACGCAGGGCGCGACAGTGGTCGCACGGAACGCGATGGCGTCCGCATCCTCGAAACCCGAACGCCCTCCAGGAGGTATTCATGTCCGCGCCCGGTTCGCTTCTTCGTTCCCCGTCGTTGCTGAAGTATGCGTTGATCGGCGACGCGCTCGCCAGCGGCGCCGCCGGCCTGGTGCTCGTCGCGGCCGCCGCTCCGCTCGCGGGATGGCTCGGTCTGCCCGAGACGCTGCTGCGGCTGGCGGGCGAGAGCCTGCTGCCCTTCGCGCTGATCGTCGCGTGGGTCGGCACGCGCGCCGTGCCGCCGCGGGCCGCCGCATGGGCGATCGTCGCCTACAACGCCGTCTGGATCGTCGAGAGCTTCGCGCTGCTGCTGTTCGGCGGATATTCGCCGACGTCGCTCGGCGTCGCCTTCGTCGTTGCGCAGGCGATCGTCGCGGGGGTCTTTGCCGAGCTGCAGGTGTTCGGCCTGCGCGCATCGCGCATCGCGGCCGCCTGAGCGCTTCCGGCGTGCCGGAGGCCATGGCGACGCCCGCCCTCCCGCAGGGGCGGGCATCGTCACCCGTTCGTCGCGGGTCGCGGGCGTCGCAGCCGACGCGGCGACAGTGTCGTCTCGGTGACGCCGGCGGCCCGCAGGTCCTCCGGAATCGGCTCGTGGCGCGCGAGCGCGCCGACGATCCGGGACAACGCCGGAGCCGTCTGGATTCCGTAGCCGCCTTGCCCGACCAGCCAGAAGAAGTCCGCGGCGGCGGCGTCGTAGCCGACGACCGGCGTGCGATCCGGCGCGAAGGTGCGCAATCCCGCCCACTTGCGCTCGATGCGCGTGATCGGAAAGCGCACTGCTTCTTCGATCCGTGCGGCGGCGGTCGCGACGTCGAGTTCCTCGGGTTGCGCATCGCAGGGCGGGCAATCGGTCTCGTCGGCCGGCGAACCGAGCAGCTTCCCGGCGTCGGGCTTGAAATAGAAGCGCTCGTCGATGTCGACGACGACGGGCGCGTCGCGCAGATCGAACTCGGGTGGGGCCGGGAAGAGGATCGCCGTGCGCCGCTTCGGCTCGAGTCCGACGCGGGCGACGCCGGCCCGTTGCGCGATCTCGTCGCCCCAGGCGCCGGCGGCGTTCACCAGCACGCGCGCATCGAAGCGTTCCCCGCGCCGCGTGCGGACGCGCCAGCGCCCATCGACGCGTTCGATGTCCTCGACCTCGGCGTCGCTCGCGATGCGCGCGCCGTTGCGCTGCGCGGCGCGCAGGAAGCCGCGGTGCAGCGCATCGACGTCGAGATCCGCTCCGCCCGGCTCGTGGACCGCGCCCGCGGCGTAGCCTTCGCGCAGCATCGGCGCGCGCCGCAGCGTCCCGGCGGCGTCGAGACGCTCGAGTTCCGGCACCATCACGCGCGCGTGCTCGAACCATTCGTCGAGTCGCGCGAGGCGCGCGGCGGTGGCGATGTACAGCCAGGCGCGCGGCGACCACAGCGGATGCTCGGCGAAGCCGTCGGGCGGGCGCTCGAAGAACGGGCGACTCGCCCGCGTGAGCGCACGGACCGTGTCGTTGCCGTAGTTCTCGGAGAAGACGGCCGCGGAGCGGCCGGTCGAGTGGTAGCCCGGTTGCGCTTCGCGCTCGAGCAGCACGACGTCGGCGGGCGGAGCCGTGCCGCCGGGCTGCGACAGCGACCATGCGGCGCCCGCTCCGGCGATTCCGCCACCGACGATCAGGAAGTCGATCGGCCCGGTCACCCCCGGCTCCGGCGCAGGACAGCGGGCTCGATGCGCGCGTGCCGCGCCGATCGCTTCATGCCCGCCCGATCAGCTCGCCGCGGGGATTCCCGCGACCGGCGCCTTCGATTCCGGCGCGCCCAGGAGCCGGGCGAGCGCCGCGATCAGCACGAGCGTGACGGCGACGCGTCCGACGAGGACGATCCACAGATTCGCGCCGATCGCGAGCAACAGGACGGTGTCCTCGATCAGCGCGTGCGACAGCGACAGCCAGGCGAGCGCGAGGAAGCGGGTCCGCTCGTCGAACTGCTGCTTCTCCGATTCCTCGATGATCAGCGCACCGCCGTAGGTGAGTCCCAGCAGGACGCCGACCGTCGTGACGGGCGCCGCCCGCGCGTCGAGTCCGGAGAAGCGCAGCAGCGGCGTGAGCGCCCGCGTCACGCGTCGCGTGACGCCGATGCGCTCGAAGCCGTCGAGCAGCACGAGCAGCGCGACCAGGATCGCGAAGGTGACCACGAGCGACAGTGCGGTGGACTGCGCCCACGCCCACAGGCCGTTCTCGTCGCCGACCGGTGCCGATGCCTGCATCCAGGCGAGCGACACCGGCTCGTCCATCACCCCGGTGAGGCGGCTCAGCCAGGCGACCGCGCCGCCGTAGGCGAGCGCGACGGCCACGCGCAGCGCGCCGGTCGCCCAGAAGCTCGCGCCCGCCCGGCGCACGATCGACTGCTCGACGGGCAGCGCGTGCGCGAACAGCAGCATCGCGCACAGCGCGCTCAACTGCCCCGCCGTGAAGTCGAGTTGCGTCGCCAGCCCGATCATCGCGGCGATCGCGCCGTAGATGCCGACGAAGGCCCCGGTGATCCAGACGAGCCCGGCCTCGGGAGGCAGCGCGAGCCACGCCATCGCCGGCGCGATCGCGTGGCCGAGCGCGTCGATCCAGCCCCAATGCTGCGCCA
>DATGRE010000266.1:0-4384 GCA_035303885.1 Zeimonas sp.
TTCGTATGTGGTTCGACGTCACCAGGCGCAGGTTCTCGATCGAGCAGATCGTGGCCGCGCTGCGCCAGGCGGAAGCGGGCACGCCCGAGGCGGAACTGATCCGGCGCCTCGGGATCTCGGAACTGACGTTCTGCCGCTGGAAGAAGCTCTACGGACGGCTGCCGGCCGTCCAGGCCCGTGCGGCTGCCGGACCGCGTCAGGGGTTCCCGCGCCGTCCAAGCGGCATCAGGTAGAGCGGCAGGAAACTATTGCCGCCGGCGCGTCGGTCGCCCGACATCAGCCGGTCATCGATGCCCTTCGACAATGCTCGGCGTGCCCGAGACCCGGGCATCCGGTTTGCACGGGCCTGCCCGGGCAAATCGACGCGTCGCCCGGGACCAGCCCGGGCGCAGGAGAGCATGCAATGGAAGCCGGCGGCGTAGTCAACTACATCCTTCTCGGCATCGTCTGGCTGATTTTCCTGCTCCACAAGGCTTGAGCGTCGGAGCCGGGAAGGCACCGCCGGGAAGGCACCGTAACGCGAGGCCCGGCAATCCTCCATCGATGCGGATCCATTCGCGGGTCCGCCATTGGCGTCACGGTGCGCCCCGGAACGGATCGACGTTCCGGCGGGAGCCCATGCGCTTGCCAGCCGCTGCCGCCATCCGCATCATGGTGCGCGGCACTGCAACCATGCGGGCGCCGGAAACACGTCGTCCGATCCCCGTCAACCGGAGTCTTTCGTGTACACGATCGCTCGCCACGAAGTCTTCTCCGAGAACGCGTTCCTCTGGGAGGTGCATGCGCCCGACGTGGCGATGGCCGCCGAGCCCGGGCACTTCGTCATGCTGCGACTGTCCGAGGGCGGCGAACGCATCCCGCTGACGGTGGCCGACTACGACCGCGATTGCGGCACGGTCACCGTGGTCGTGCAGGCGCTCGGCAAGACCACGCGCGAAATGCGCGACGACTACGCCGAGGGCGACAGCTTCGAAGACTTCGTCGGTCCGCTCGGCCTGCCACAGCACATCGACAAGGTCGGACACGTCGTGCTGGTCGGCGGCGGGCTCGGCGTGGCACCCATCTTTCCGCAATTGCGGGCCTTCAAGCAGGCCGGCAACCGCACGACCTGCATCGTCGGCTTTCGCAACAAGGAACTGGTGTTCTGGGCCGACAAGCTCGCCGAGTATGCCGATGATTTGATCGTCTGCACCGATGACGGCAGCGCGGGACGACCGGGCTTCGTCACCGCGGCACTGAAGGACCTGCTCGACCGCGAGAAACCCGACCTCGTGGTCGCCATCGGCCCCATGCCGATGATGAACGCCTGCGCCGACACGACGCGCCCTTATGGCGCAAAGACCATGGTATCGCTGAACACGATCATGGTCGACGGCACCGGCATGTGCGGGTCGTGCCGCGTTACGGTGGGCGGCGAAGTCAAGTTCGCCTGCGTCGACGGACCGGACTTCGACGGCCACCTGGTCGACTTCAAGGAACTGCACGCGCGCCAGAAGCGATTCAGGAAACAGGAAGCGCAGGCCAACGAGGACGCGGCGCATATCTGCAGCATCGAGCAGAAGCTCTTCGTCGAGGGCAAGCGCACCTACAAGAAATTCTCGGCACTCGAGCGTCACCAGGTCAAGATGCCCGAGCGCGATCCGACCGAACGCACGCAGAGTTTCGCAGAAGTGAATCTCGGCTACGACTACGGGGCGGCGCTGCGCGAGGCCGAGCGGTGCATCCAGTGCATCAAGCCGACCTGCATCGACGGCTGCCCGGTCAGCATCGACATCCCGCGCTTCATCCGTCACTTGATGGTGCGCGACCTCGAAGCGGCCGTCGGAACGATCCACGAATCGAGCATCTTCCCGTCGGTGTGCGGGCGCGTGTGTCCGCAGGAAAGCCAGTGCGAGGCGCAGTGCGTGCTGGTCAAGGCGAGGATGGAGCCGGTGGCGATCGGCCGGCTCGAGCGCTTCGTGGGCGACAACGCGAAGCCGACGCCGGTCGTGCCTCCACGCTTCGAGACCGCGCTGGGCAAGGTCGCGATCGTCGGCTCGGGCCCGGGTGGTCTCGCCGCCGCCGCCGACCTGGTGAAGTACGGTGCCGAGGTCACGGTCTACGAGGCGCTGCACGTGGTCGGCGGGGTGTTGCGCTACGGCATCCCGTCGTTCCGCTTGCCGCGCGACATCATCGACCGCGAAGTCCGGCGCCTGCAGGAATCCGGGGTTCGGTTCGAGACCAACAAGGTGATCGGCAAGACGTTCACGGTGCCGCAACTCACCGGCGCGATGGGATTCGACGCGGTGTTCGTCGCCGCGGGCGCGGGCGCGCCGGCTTTCCTCGGCATCCCGGGCGAGTTCGCCGGGCAGGTGTATTCGGCCAACGAGTTCCTGACCCGGGTGAACCTGATGGGCGGCGATCAGTTTCCGTATCGCGACACCCCCATCGGACTGGGCGAAAGCGTCGTCGTCATCGGCGCCGGCAACACCGCGATGGACTGCCTGCGGGTGGCCAAGCGCGTGGGCGCGGCCCGGGTCCGGTGCGTCTATCGCCGCTCGGAGGCCGAGGCGCCGGCGCGAGTCGAGGAATTGCGCCATGCGAAGGAAGAGGGCATCGAGTTCAGTTTCCTTCACTCACCGGTGGAGATCCAGCTCGATGAGAACGGGGACGTGCGCGGCATCCGCGTGCAGAAGATGGCGCTCGGCGAACCCGACGAGCGCGGTCGGCGCTCGCCGGTTCCGCTGGGCGAATTCGTCGAGTGGGAGTGCGACACGGTGATCTACGCGCTAGGCACCAAGGCCAACCCGATCGTCGGCCAGGCCACGCAGGGTCTCGCGCTGAACAAGTGGGGCTACATCGTCGCCGACGATCGCACGCAGGCGACCAATCTTCCCGGTGTGTTCGCCGGAGGCGACATCGTGACCGGCGGCGCGACCGTGATTCTCGCAATGAGCGCCGGGCGTCGCGCGGCCCGCGCCATCGCCACGTACCTCCAGCGGCAGCCGCGCCAGTGGCCGATCGCCGTCGAGGACCTCGAGGCCTTCGTGCCGCCAACCCCGCTTGCCGCGGCATAGAACCGAGGAACGCCCCATGCAGTGCCCGAAATGCCACCGGCCCCTCGAGGACGCGGACGACGGCGTCTACATCTGCTGCGCCGACGCCGTCCTGCAATGGCGCTGCATGCAGTGCGCCAAGGTCAGCGAAGGTTTCGCCTTTCCCTATGGACGCTGCCCGCAGTGCGGCGGCGAACTCGAAATGCTCGACGCGCGGGAAGTCGACCAGGCGCCGGCGCTCGAAGGCATCCGCAAGGCGTTCGAGATCGAACTTGGCGGCCAGGCGTTCTACCGGCGCGCCGCAGCCGACACCGACGAACCGATCCTCAAGGACCTGTTCGAGGGGCTCGCGCGGATGGAGAGCGAACACATGCAGACGCTGTCGCGGCGCTATCACGCCGAAGTGCCAGCGGGCCAGGCGATCGCCGATCTGGACGTGGTGGCGGTCTTCGGCGGCGTCGTCAACCGGCCGGCGGATCCGGCGAACCTGTTCCGCATCGCCATCGCGCTCGAGAACCGCGCTTCTGCGTATTTCGCCGACTGCGCGACCCGAGCCGCCGACGGGTCGGTCGAGCAGCAACTGTATCGGGAACTCGCCGCCGAGGAGCGCGAGCACGCCCAGATGCTGGGCACCGAGTACGCGCGCTGGCAGCTCGGCAAGCCGGGGCTGCTCGGGGCGCCCTGAACATCTGCATGCCGACGCCCGATACGCCGCCGCCCGTGACACACCACACGCCGAAGGATCTGTCCGATCGCGTCGCACTTGCGATGACCAGGTCCCTGCGGTTTTTCGCCGACGTGTTCTTCGCCAGAAGGTATGGCCATCGCGCGGTCGTGCTGGAGACGGTCGCTGCCGTTCCGGGCATGGTCGGCGGTGCACTCCAGCACCTGCGCTCGCTGCGCCGCCTGGAAAGCGATCGCGGCTGGATCCAGACGCTCCTGGACGAGGCCGAGAACGAGCGGATGCACCTGATGACGTTCGTCCACATCGCTCGGCCATCGGCGCTCGAGCGCTTGCTGATTCTGCTGGCGCAAGGCGTCTTCTACAACTGCTTCTTCCTGCTCTACCTGATCTCTTCCCGGACGGCACACCGCGTGACGGGTTACTTCGAAGAGGAAGCGGTTCGCAGCTACACCGAGTATCTGGAGGGGGTCGACAGTGGCACCTACGAGAACGTCCCGGCGCCCCGGATCGCCATCGATTACTGGAAACTCTCGCCCGATGCGCGCTTGCGCGACGTCATCGTCGCCGTCCGCGCCGATGAGGCCGTTCACCGGGACGTCAATCATCGATTCGCAGACGAGTTGGCTCGCTAACTCCTGGGCGATCTCATCATCGAGGGAATCCG
>DATGRE010000267.1:0-5283 GCA_035303885.1 Zeimonas sp.
ACAGCGCGGCGCCCATGCTGGGCGCGAAATCGGCGATCCAGCGCGACACCGTGTCGACGAGCAGCCGGTAGAAGCCGCGCACTCCGCGCGGGGGGGCGGCTGCGTGCCCCACGTCGTCGAACGTGGTCGGTCGCGCAGGACGGCGTCGGCGCCGTCGGGCCGATTCGCCGGGAATGGCGATTTCGCCCAGCGCCGTGCCCGCCGCGCGCACGACATTGCCGAGCGGCAGCGGCTCGCCTGCTTGGCGATTCCAGACCCGTGCAGCGGCGAATGCCGTGCCGAACGCGGCGAGCGCCGCGGCGAGCGTCGGGGCATGCGAGGAGAGGGCGGTGCGCGGCACGGGTAGACTCCGTTCAGTTCGTCGTCGCGTCGCCGATCGCGATCGGCACCTACAGGAAGAGCACGCGGTGCCGGATCGAGGCGACGCTGCGCCAGAAGACCTACGCGAGCGGGATCGCGGCCGACGTGAGCGCCATCTCGACGACGTGGCGCGGCGAATGCCGCGTGCCGTTCAGCCGCTTGCCCGTGAGGTAGAGCGTGACGAGCAGCCACGGCACGAGTGCGACGAGCGCGGCGCGCGGATGACCCGTCCCCGCCGCGACGAAGCAGGCGAGCGCCGACGCCGAGGCGACGTAGTACTCGACGGGCGGCATGCGCCGGATGCGCTGGCGGTACAGGCGCGGATGCTTGCGATAGAGGAGCGCGTCGAACACGACCTTGCGCTGCTGCGCCAGGCTGACGCCGAAACCCGCGGCGCGGATCGGATGGACGACCACCGCGTCGGGCGCATGATCGATGCGGCAACCCGCTTCGAGCAGCCGGAAATGCAGGTCGGAGTCCTCCCGCCACGCCGACGTGAAGCGCTCATCGAAGCCGCCGATGCGTTCGAGCACGTCGCGGCGCACGAAGCAGTTCGCCGTGACGAACTCGGCGCGCGTCAGTCCCGCTGCGTCCTTCTCGTAGTCGGTGGGCCGCTCCGGGAGCGGCATCTCGACGCGTCCGGTGACCGCGCTCGCGCCGCCGGCGAGTGCGCGCAGCCCCGCGAGCAGCCAGTTGCGGTCGGGAACGGTGTCGTCGTCGGTGAACGCGATGACCTCGCCCTGCGCGGCGCGCCAGCCCGCATTGCGCGCGCCGGCCGCGCCCTGCGTGGCGCGCACGGCGACGTAGCGCAATGCGCAGCGTGCGCGCGACTGCAGCCGCTCGACGAGCTCGCGCACCGCGGTGTCGGGCGCGTCGTCGGCGACGACGATCTCGAACAGCGACGGGTGCAGCGTCTGCGCGAGCAGCGCGCCGAGGCAGCGTCGCAGCAGCGCCGGACGCCGGTAGGTGGGGATGACGACCGACACGAGCACGCTCATCCGCGCGGCTCCCCGGTGCCGGCCTTGCGCAGCAGGAACGGACCGATGACGAGCGCATCCAGCGGCGAGGTCCAGAAGCACTCGACGGCGTCGCGCGGCGTGCAGACGATCGGCTCGCCGCGCGTGTTGAACGACGTGTTGATCAAGACCGGCACCCCGGTGCGCTGCTCGAAGCGCAGCAGCAGCCGGTGCAGCAGCGGGTTCTGCTCGGCATTCACCGTCTGCACGCGCGCGGTGCCGTCGAAATGCGCCACCGCCGGAATCCGGCGCGCCTGCGCGGCCGGCACGTCGTAGACGAACAGCATGAACGGCGAGCGCAGCGGAACCTCCGGTTCGACGCCGCGGCCCTCGCGGGCGAACCAGTGCGCCGCGCGCTCCTCGGCGACCACCGGCGCCACGGGTCGGAAGTCTTCCCGATCCTTGATTTCGTTCAGCCGCGCCTGCATCGACGCATCGAGCGGCGAGGCGAGGATCGAGCGGGCGCCGAGCGCCCGCGGGCCGAACTCCATTCGCCCCTGGAACCAGCCGATCACCCGTCCCTGCGCGAGCAACTCGGCGGTGCGGCCGGCGACGTCGTCGAGCCGTTCGTACGGGAGCTTCGACCACCGCAGGAACGACTCGATCTCGTCGTCGTCGTATTCGGGTCCGAGGTACGCGTGCCGCATCGTCCACGCGCGCTCGCCGCCGCGCGCGCGCCAGTCGACCCACAGCGCCGCGCCGAGCGCGGTGCCGGCGTCGCCGGCGGCGGGCTGCACCCAGACCTCGTCGAAGGCGGCGCGGTCGCGCACGCGTGCGTTCAGCACGCAGTTCAGCGCCACGCCGCCCGCCATCGACAGCGTCGGCATGCCGCCGCTCGCGCGGTGCAGCCAGTCGACCATCGACAGCACCGTTTCCTCGAGCACTTTCTGCAGCGAATGCGCGATGTCGTGGTGCCGCTTCTCGAACGGTGCGCCGCGCTCGCGCGGCGTGCCGAGCAGCTCGGCGAGCCGCTCGCGGCGCACTGTGTAGCGACCGTCGGGGCGGCTGCGCACGATCTCGCGGAATGCCGGCAGCAGTGTGGGGCGCCCGTAGGAGGCGAGCGCCATCACCTTGTATTCGTCCGACGAATGCAGGAAGCCGAGATGGCGTGTGACGTCCTCGTAGAGCAGGCCGAGCGAGTCGGGCAGGTCGACCTGCGCGAGACGCCGATAGGTTTCGCCGTCGAAGACGCCGTAGCTCGTCGTCGCACGTTCGCCGCGTCCGTCCATCGTCAGCACTGCGCAGCGCTCGAAGGGCGCGGCGAGGAAGGCGCTCGCCTCGTGCGCGACGTGGTGCTCGACGAACTCCCAGCGAGCGGCGACGTCCTCGTATCGCAACCCTCGAAAGCGTTCCTGCAGGTGGTGCGGGGCGCCGCCGGCGAGCTGGCGCGGCGCGTTCACGATCGACGCGACGAACAGGCCGTGCCAGGGATCGTCGTCCGGGCACAGGTGCGCCGAAGGCTGCAACGGCAGCACGAGCCGGCCGTCGACGGCGTCGACGTCGAGCAGCGACGGATCGTACGAATAGACGATGCGGTCGACGTCGCGCAATCGGATGCCGGCCGATGCGAGGCACCAGTCGATCGCGGCGTACGGCAGCTGCCAGGTCGAGAACGGCACCGGCCGCTTGCCGTGCTTGATGCGCGTGAACCGCTCGTCTTCGGCGGCCGCGACGACGACGCCGTCCGCGACCAGGGCGGCGGCGGAGTCGTGATAGGCGGCGTTGATCCCCAGCGTATACAAGGCGGCTTCGCGTCGGAGGCGGCAGGCGGACCCGCGCGGTCCGGGACTTGCCTTCACCACGAAGAACCGCGCGCCGGGCGACCCTGCAGTCGGCGTGCCCGGCGCCGCCGGCCGCTCGCGCTCGCGGCGACGTGCTCGCCGGAGTGTGCGCCGGAGTGTGCGCCGGGGTGTGCGCCGGGGTGTGCGCCGGAGTGTGCGCCGGAGTGTGCGCCGGAGTGCGCGCCGGAGTGCGCGCCGAGACGCCCCTTCAGCGGACGTCGTGCGGCGAGGCGCTCGCGAAGCTCAGGCGGGCGCTCGCGTGCGCTGCGAATTCCAGCGCGCGCCGAGCCGTTGCATCTCGCGCCAGCTGTCTTCGTATTCCTTCGCGAGCCGGTCGACGTAGGCGGCGGCGGGCAGGATCTCCCGCACGGGGCCGATTCCCTGGCCGCAGCCCCAGATCGTCTTCCATGCCTTCGGCTTGCCGCCCGATCCGAAGTTCATTTTCGACGGATCGCTCGTCGGCAGGTTGTCGGGATCGAGTCCCGCGTTGCGGATCGACGATTTCAGGTAGTTGCCGAGCACGCCGGTGAACAGGTTCGTATAGACGATGTCCTGCGCGCCGCTGTCGAGGATCGCCTGCTTGTACGCCGCATCGGCGTTCGCTTCCTCGGTGGCGATGAACGCCGATCCGATGTAGGCGAGGTCGGCGCCGATCGCCTGCGCGGCCAGCACCGAGCGTCCGGTGGCGATCGCCCCCGAGAGCAGCAGCGGCCCGTCGAACCAGGCGCGGATCTCCTGCACCAGCGCGAACGGCGAGTGGCCGCCCGCGTGCCCGCCGGCGCCCGCGGCGACCGCGACGAGGCCGTCGGCTCCCTTCTCGATCGCCTTGCGCGCGAAGGTGTCGTTGATGACGTCGTGCAGGACGATGCCGCCGTACGAATGCACCGCGTCGTTCACGTCGGTGCGCGCACCGAGCGACGTGATGACGATCGGCACCCGATGCTTCACGCACAGCTCGAGATCGTGCTCGAGCCGGTCGTTCGAACGATGGACGATCTGGTTGACCGCGAAGGGCGCAGAGGGCCGGTCGGGGTGCGCCTGGTCATGCGCGGCGAGCGCCTCGCGGATCTGCGACAGCCATTCGTCGAGCAGTTCGGGCGGACGCGCGTTCAGTGCCGGGAACGAGCCGACGATCCCCGACGTGCATTGCGCGATCACGAGCGCCGGATTCGAGATGATGAACATCGGCGCGGCGACCACCGGCAGGCGCAGTCGTTCGGAGAGCAGCGGGGGAAGACTCATGGTTGGACGGGACTCCGTGTGGGTAAGGCAGCGCGCATGGTGCCAGTTTTTGGCGCGCGCGCCGCTACAATCGCGCCGATGTCCGCACGAAGCGCCGCCGCGTGATCGCCGGTTCCCGTTCCGATGCGCGGTCCGCCTCCGGCGGCGCGTCGCGCGCGGGTGCCGTGGTGTTCGCCGGCATCGCGGTCGCGATGAACGTCGGCAAGCTGCCGCCGGCGCTGCCGGTGCTGCAGGACGAGTTCGGCCTGTCGCTCGTGCAGGTCAGCTGGATGGTCTCGCTGTTCATGCTGGGGCCGGCGCTGATCGGCGGCATCGCAGGCTCGGCCGCCGATCGCCTCGATCCGCGCACCTCGATGATCGCCGGCCTGCTGCTGAGCGCGCTCACCGGGGCGCTCGGCGCCTTCGCCGCGACGCCCGCCGTGCTGTTCCTGAGCCGCGCGCTCGAGAGCGTCGGCTTTCTGATGACGGTGCTGCCCGCGCCCGCACTGATCGCGCGGATCGTGCCGCGCGCGCGCGTGCGAGGCTGGCTCGGCGTGTGGTCCGCCTACATGCCTGCCGGGATGGGCATCGCGCTGCTCGCCACCCCCGCGGTCATGAGCGCGGTGGGCTGGCGAGGCGTCTGGCTGGCCGCCTCCGCCGTCGCGGCGCTCGCCGCCGCGCTGGTCGCCCTCGTGCATCCGACGTCGCCACCCGCCGAAGCGAAGACGCCGACGCCGGACGAGGCGCGCATCGCGAACCTCGTGCGGCAGACGCTGCGCGCGCCCGGCCCCTGGCTGCTCGCGCTGTGCTTCCTGTTCTATGCCGGGCAGTTCACCGCGATCTTCAGCTTCCTGCCGAGCATCTACCAGGACGCCGGACTGTCGCCGCAATGGAGCTCCACACTG
>DATGRE010000268.1:0-2378 GCA_035303885.1 Zeimonas sp.
AAACCCGGTGCGTGAGCTCGGCGGCCAGCGCCACCCCCAGGCGGCAGGCACACAGCACGATCGGCGCGTCGCGGTCGGCACGCATCCGCTCGAGTACTGCGGCGAAATCGGCGAGCCACCGTTCGACGGTCGCCTCCGCGAACCCCGCGCTGCTGTCGCCGGTGCCATGCGGATCGAACACCGTCGAGGCGATCGAACGCTCCACGAGCGCTTCGGCGGTCAAGCGAACCATCCGCCGCGTCTGGTTCATCTCGTCGCCGAACGCGGGGACGAACAGCACGCGGGCTCGCGCCGCTTCGGGCGGCGTCCAGCGCACGACGATGCTGCTGTGCCCGTCGAAACGCTCGAACGCTGCCAACATCCAGCGATCGTTCACTCGACCAGACCACGCGCCAGGAGTTCGACGGAAAGCGCTCGCGAGAATGCCGCCTCGTCCGGAAGGCGCTGGAGGTCGAGCGCCGGATCGAGGCGCCATTCGCCGGGCAGCAAGGCACGGTATCGGGAGAGGAGATTCGCGGACACTCCGACTCCTTGCAGTCTTCTTCGGGTCGCGTTGATCAGCGGCCGGGCAAGCACGGGGCGAATCCGCGTGGCCCACTCGGAGCGGCGCGCACGCGCATCCGGCCCTTCGCTGAAGCGGAATCCGTAGCTCGAGCGATGCCGTGCGATGCCGGGATGCAGCGCTTCGATCAGTCGGCTCTGCAGAGCACCCGCATTCTTCCATGACAACGGCAGCGTGCTCGCCAGACGCACGAGCTCGAGGTCGACGAGCGGCGTCGCGAACCATCCGCTTCGGACGGCGACGCCGTTGTTCACGCCCATCCAGTAGTGACATCGGAACAGCGGATAGACGCGTTCGATCTGCTGGCGTTGCAGGCGGCCGTCCGCGCCCGTCCCACCCACCGATCGGGCGATCGAATCCGCGAGGCGCCGCTGGTACCGTTCCAGCGCGCGCGGCCGGCGCAGGCAGCGCGCATCGAAGGTGCGATAGAAGGCGCGAACGACGTTTCGCGGAGCGAACGGCCGATCCAGCAGGTGGAAGAAATTGCGGAAGATCTCGCCGCCGCCGCCGTTCAGCGCAATGTGCCCGTCGGCGCTCTGCGCGATCCGCGTCTGCCGATCCGCGCCCGGATCGAGCACGCCGTCGTTGGGCAGCCCGTCGAAGAACCGGGCACTCGCGACGAGGGCGTCGAGATCCGGTGGCCGCAGGCGCGCGTTCAGCGCGTCCTTGTCGACGGCCGACAGCGGCAGACCCTCCGCCCGCGCGACCTCGAGAGCGATCGCGACGTCGCTCGAGCTCGCATCCCCGTAGACGAAGAGCTCCGGACGTTCCCCTCGGTCAAGCAGGCCGGCAACGATCATGCGCGAATCGAAACCGCCGGACAGCGCAGCCCGCGTGCGACCGCGAAAGGCCGTTGCGATCTCGTCGAAGACCGTACGCAGATGCGCGGCGATCGCCTCTTTCGCTTCGTCCTCGCTGCGCGGCGGCACCTCGCACGCCCAGGCTTCCGCCGGCAGCCAGCGGTGCAGGCGCCGCGACGGCAGGTTTACCGCGTGGCCCAGCGGCAGCTGCTGCACGCCGGCGGCGACCGTCCGTTCCGAGTGCGAAGCCCCCAGCAGCACGTACTCGATGGCCGCGTCCTCGTCGATCTCGGAATTGCCCATGTACGCACGCGCGGCGAGCCAGCTCGTGCTGTGGAAGCGTCCGTCGTCGGTGCCAAATACATGCACGAAGCCCGGTGCGTCATTCCAGAGCCAGGCCGAATCGCCCCGCTGCAGGAAGATCGCATGGGAGCCGCGAAGACACGTCGCGTCGATACGCCCGGGCAGCGCGACACCACCGGGACCGCGAGGCCGCCGCGCGTTAGCGTCGTCGATCAGGCGCTGCAGCGCCTCGCGCCCGAAGGCACCGCGATACCAGAGCGGGCCGACGCAACACGCAAAGCCGTCGGCTGTTCGCACTGAACACGATTCTTCGTGGCCCTCGACCTCCCTGGCATCGAGGGCCCGCCATCCGCGCAGCGCGACGTCGTTCCAGTCGAATCGAAGCGCCTCGACGAACCCCTGGCCCCGCAGCGAAGCCGCCGCACGGAGAAGCCCTTCCGTGTCGCCTCCGATCGACACCGAAAGCGCATTGAGCAAGGAAACCTCCGTCATCGTTGCAACGTCTCGCCCGATTCGCCGAGACGCACGTGGCGATTCGAGCCATCGTCGGCGCCGTCGGGCACCTCCAGCCGTCCGGGCCCTGCCCAGACGTTCGAGCGCAGCTCCACGCGTACCGGCCCGGGAGCGACGCGCACATACACCGCGTCGCTTCCGGCCCGGTTCACGAGCGTGTTCCCGGCCAGGCGCAGCGCGTTGTCCGGCCATCGATATCC
>DATGRE010000269.1:0-13435 GCA_035303885.1 Zeimonas sp.
GCTTTGGCGCGGGCTTCGGCCGGCGAGATGACGTTGCGGCGCACCAGGTCGGTCAGGCACTGGTCGAGCGTCTGCATGCCCAGCGAGCCGCCGGTCTGGATCGCCGAATTCATCTGCGCCACCTTCGCCTCGCGGATCAGGTTGCGGATCGCCGGTGTGCCGATCATGATCTCGTGCGCCGCGACGCGCCCGTTGCCGTCCTTCGTCTTGAGCAGCGTCTGCGAGATCACCGCGCGCAGCGATTCCGAGAGCATCGCACGGACCATGTCCTTCTCGGCGGCCGGGAACACGTCGATGACGCGGTCGATCGTCTTCGCCGCCGACGAGGTGTGCAGCGTGCCGAATACGAGGTGACCCGTCTCGGCCGCGGTCAGCGCGAGACGGATCGTCTCCAGGTCACGCAACTCGCCGACGAGGATGATGTCGGGGTCTTCGCGCAGCGCCGAGCGCAGCGCGTTGTTGAACGACAGCGTCATCGGCCCGACCTCGCGCTGGTTGATCAGGCAGCGCTTCGACTCGTGCACGAATTCGATCGGATCCTCGACGGTGAGGATGTGGCCGTAGACGTTCTCGTTGATGTGATTGATCATCGCCGCGAGCGTCGTCGACTTGCCCGAACCGGTCGGCCCGGTCACGAGCACCAGCCCGCGCGGCGTCATCGCGATCTCGCTGAAGATCTTCGGTGCGTTCAGCTCCTCGAGCGTGAGGATCTTCGACGGAATCGTCCGCATCACCGCACCGGCGCCGCGCTGCTGCACGAAGGCGTTCACGCGAAAGCGCGCCAGGCCCGGAATCGCGAAGGAGAAGTCGCACTCGAGGTGCTCCTCGTACTCCTTGCGCTGCGCGTCGTTCATGATGTCGTAGATCATGCCGTGGACGTCCTTGTGCTCCATCGGCGGCAGATTGATCCGGCGCACGTCGCCGTGCACGCGGATCATCGGCGGCAGGCCCGCGGACAGGTGAAGGTCCGAGGCCTTGTTCTTCACGGCGAATGCGAGCAGTTCGGCGATGTCCATCAGGCTCCTTCGCGGGCGGCGTCCACGCTGCTATCTTCACGACTCGATCGATCTTCACGGCCCCCGGGCGCGGCGCCAGCCGCCGGCAGCCGGGGCGGGCCACCGAACGATGAACGGCGACTTTCCGTTGCGGCAAAACTACGAGCGCGTCCTCGCCCGGATCGACCGTGCGTGCGAGGCGGCGAGGCGGCCGCGCGGATCGGTGCAGCTGCTCGCGGTCAGCAAGACCTTTCCGGCGTCCGACGTCCTTGCACTCGCCGCGCTGGGCCAGCGTGCATTCGGCGAGAACTACGTGCAAGAAGCGCTGGACAAGATCGCCGCCTGCCGCGACGAGCGGCCGGAAGCGGGCGCCACGGACGAGACGGGCTCCCGACAGGCGACCGGCGGCGCACAACGATCCGCGCCGCTGGAATGGCACTTCATCGGACCGATCCAGTCGAACAAGACGCGGCCGATCGCCGAGCACTTCGACTGGGTGCATTCGGTCGACCGCGAGAAGATCGCGCGTCGGCTCGCCCAGCAACGCCCCGCGGCACGCGGCGCGTTGCAGGTCTGCGTTCAGGTCAACGTCTCGGGCGAGGCGTCCAAGAGCGGCGTGCCGCCGGCCGAGGCGCTCGCGTTGGCCCGGCTGTGCGCATCGCTACCCGGGCTGCAGTTGCGCGGTTTCGCGGCGATCCCCGAGCCGACCGACGACCCGGCGCTGCAGCGGCGGCGATTCGCCGAGCTGCGCGCGCTGCACGACGCCGTCCGGGCTGCGCTCGATGCGCAGGCGGCGGAGCGCTTCGACACGCTTTCGATGGGGATGTCCGCCGACATGGAGTCGGCGATCGCCGAGGGCGCGACGATCGTGCGGATCGGGACCGCACTCTTTGGCGAGCGGCCCTCCTCCCGGAGGGCCAGCTGATCGAAAAGGAGAAGGGGGGAAGGGGAAAAGCCTCGGCTGCGGCGAAGCTTTTCCCTTTCTCCCTTCCCCCTTCTCTTCCTAGACGCCCATCGCCTTGACGGCGGCCGACAGCCGGCTCTTGTAGCGGGCCGCGGCGTTCTTGTGGATGATCTTCTTGTCGGCGATGCGGTCGATGATGCCCTGTGCCGACTGCAGCGAGCTGCGCGCGGCCTGCGCATCGCCGGCGGCGATCGCCTTGCGCACCGATTTGATCGCCGTGCGCACCCGCGAGCGCAGGCTCGAGTTGTGCTGGTTGCGCTTTACGGCCTGTCGGGCCCGCTTGCGCGCCGAAGCAATGTTCGCCATGAGAGAATCTCGCTCGATTTCGATCCGGCCGCGCGGCAGATCCGGCGCCCGGAAAAATTCCGGAAAGCCTTGAATCATAACCGACTTCACGGCCCGACGACAAGGCGCGGCCGTCCGCCCCCTCGCGACGCGGACCACCGATGAGCCTGGCGAAGAACGCCGCCACGGTCAGCGGACTGACGCTGCTGTCGCGCATCACCGGGCTCGCCCGCGAGAACGTCACCGCCGCCGTGTTCGGCGCCTCGGGCTACACCGACGCGTTCTTCGTCGCGTTCCGCCTGCCGAACCTGCTGCGCCGGCTGTTCGCCGAAGGGGCGTTCTCGCAGGCCTTCGTGCCGATCCTCGCGCAGGCGCGCGCGCAGGCCGAGCAGGCGCATCCGGACGACGAGGCGGCGGCGCGGGCCGCGACGAGGCAAGTCGTCGACCGCATCGCCACCGTGCTCTTCTGGGCGCTGATCGCCATCGCGGCGCTCGGCGTCGTCGCCGCGCCGGCGATCGTGAGCGCCGTCGCGTTCGGCCTGCGCGACCAGCCCGAGGTGTTCGACGCGGCGGTCGTGATGACGCGCTGGATGTTCCCGTACATCGTGTTCGTCTCGCTCGTGTCGCTGGCCGCCGGGGTGCTGAACACCTGGCGCCGCTTCGCGGTGCCGGCGTTCACTCCGGTGCTGCTGAATCTCGCGTTCATCGGCGCCGCGCTCGGGCTCGCCGACCGCTTCGATCCGCCCGTCTACGCGCTGGCCGCCGGCGTCGTGCTCGGCGGCATCGCCCAGCTCGCGCTGCAGGTTCCCGCGCTGCATCGCATCGGGATGCTTCCGCGCATCGGACCCGCGCTGCGCGAGGCGCTGGCCGATCCGCACACGCGACGCGTCGTCGCGCTGATGGCGCCGGCGGCGCTCGCCGTCTCGGTCGCGCAGATCAGCCTGCTGATCAACACGCACATCGCCTCCCGGCTCGACGCGGGCAGCGTCTCGTGGATCTCCTACGGCGACCGGCTGATGGAGTTCCCCACCGCACTGCTCGGCGTCGCGCTCGGCACCGTGCTGCTGCCGACGCTCGCGCGTGCGCGCGCCGAGGGACGCGACGATCAGTACCGGGCGCTGCTCGACTGGGGACTGCGGCTGTGCGTCGTGCTCGCGGTGCCGTGCATGGTCGGCCTGGCCGTGCTCGCCGAACCGCTCACCGCGCTGCTGTTCCACTACGGTCGCTTCGACGCGCGCGACGTCGAGATGACGCGGCTCGCCGTCGCCGGCTATTCGATCGGCATCGTCGGACTGATCGCGATCAAGGTTCTCGCGCCCGGCTTCTACGCGCAGCAGGACGTACGCACGCCGGTGCGCATCGCGCTCGTCGTGCTCGTCGTCACGCAGCTGCTGAACCTCGTGACGGTGCCCTGGCTGCGGCACGCC
This sequence comes from Zeimonas sp., assembly GCA_035303885.1. GTDB lineage: Bacteria > Pseudomonadota > Gammaproteobacteria > Burkholderiales > Burkholderiaceae_E > Zeimonas. The sequence continues at coordinate 3,672 of DATGRE010000269.1, forward strand.
GGACTCGCGGTGTCGATCTCGCTCGGTGCGCTGGCCAATGCCACGCTGCTGCTGGCCGGGCTGTACCGGCGCGGATCGTGGCGCCCGTCGCCGGGCTGGACGAAGTTCCTGCTGCAGACGGTGCTCGCCGCCGCCGCGCTCGCCGCCGCGCTGCACTACGGCGTCGCGCGCTTCGACTGGATCGCGCTGCGCGAGACGCCCGGCCTGCGCATCGCGCTCGTCCTCGGTTTCGTCGGCGGCGGGGCGGCGCTCTACGGGCTGGCGCTGCTCGCGCTGGGCATGCGCCCGCTGCACCTGATGCGCGGCGCGCTGCGCGGAACCGCATGAATCCGAAGCCCCTTTCGTCCGCCCGGTCCGCCCGGTCCGTCCGGTCCGTCCGCTGCCGCGGCGGCATCGTGCCACACCCGCTTCCCGGAACTCGAACATGAAGATCACATTCATCGGCGGCGGCAACATGGCCGCCGCGCTGATCGGCGGCCTGGTCGCGCGCGACGTCGCGCCGACCTCGTTCGTCGTCGTCGAGCCCGCGGCGCTGCAGCGCGAGACGCTGCGCGAGCGCTTCGGCGTGACCACGATCGCTTCGGCCGAGCCCGACGCACTGCAAGGAACCGAGCTGTGCGTGCTCGCGGTGAAGCCGCAGCAGATGCGCGCGGCCATCGAAGGCCTCGGCCCGGCGCTGGCCGGCGCGCTCGTCGTGAGCATCGCCGCCGGCATCCGCATCGGCGATCTCTCGCGCTGGCTCGGCGGCCATCGCCGCATCGTGCGCGCGATGCCGAACACCCCCGCGCTCATCGGGCGCGGAATCACCGGACTGTTCGCCGCCGAGGGCGTGCCCGAGGTCGATCGCGATCTCGCCGCGCGCACGCTGTCGGCGGTCGGCGAAGTGGTCTGGGTCGACGACGAACCCGCACTCGACGCGGTCACCGCGGTGAGCGGCAGCGGGCCCGCCTACGTGTTCCTGATGATGGAGGTGCTGCAGCAGGCCGCGCACACGCTCGGGCTGGACGAGCGCCAGGCGCGGGCGCTCGTGCTGCACACCTTCGCCGGCGCATCGGAGCTCGCCCTGCGCAGCGACGAGCCCGTCGCCTCGCTGCGGCAGCGGGTCACGTCGAAAGGCGGCACGACCGCCGCCGCGCTCGAGGTGCTCGAGGCGAGCCCGCTGCAGGCGGTGTTCGTCGATGCGCTGCAGGCGGCGCGGCAGCGCGGCGCACAGCTGGGCGAGGAGTTCGGACGGACGGGCGAGTGAAGGCAGCCGTTCGCCGGATCGGCGCGAGCGGCGCGCCGAAAGGCGTTCACCCGAGGAGGTAGTTCGCCGCGATTCCGGCGAAGACGGCCGCGCCGAACCAGTTGTTGTGGTTGAACGCGCGGAAGCAGCCGGCGCGGCTTCGGTCGCGGATCATCGTGTAGTGCCACAGCGCGATGGCGCCGGCGCCGGCCAGGCCGAGGTAGTACGGCGTGCCGAGCTGCTCGATACGGCCGACCTGCACGAGCAGCGCGAGCGTGATCGCGTAGCACAGCATCACCGCGGCGACGTCGAAGCGCCCGAAGGTGATCGCCGCTGTGCGGATGCCGATCCGCAGATCGTCGTCGCGGTCGACCATCGCGTACTCGGTGTCGTAGGCGATCGCCCAGAAGACATTGGCGGCGAGCATCCAGCCCGCGGTCGCCGGCAGCGCGCCCTGCACGGCCGCGAAGCCCATCGGTATGCCGAAACCGAAGGCGATGCCGAGATAGGCCTGCGGGAGCGCGAGGAACCGCTTCGTGAACGGATAGCTCGCCGCGAGGAACGCGGCGACGACCGCGAGCGCCCAGACCAGCGGCGGAAACGGCAGCACGAGCAGCAGCGCCAGCAGCGACAGCACGGCGAAGACGAGGAGCGCCTCGCGGGGCTGCAGCGCACCGGTGGCGAGCGGGCGGTCGCGCGTCCGCTCGACGTGCGCGTCGAAATCGCGGTCGGCCCAGTCGTTGATCGCGCAGCCGGCCGAACGCATCAGCAGCGTGCCGAGCACGAACGCGAACGCGACGTAGTGACCCGGCCAGCCGCCGGCGGCGACGAACAGGGCCCACAGCGTCGGCCACAGCAGCAGCAGCGTGCCGATCGGCCGATGCAGCCGGGTGAGCCGGGCGTACAGCCGCAAGCGATCGATCGCGGCGGGCACCGGCCGTGGGGCACTCGAGACCGTCATCGCGCGCGCCCCACGTGGTAGTCGACCCGCGGCCGCGCGCGCCGCGCCTCGTCGTGCCGCCGCGCCGGCGCCGGCGAAGCGGCGCGCGTCTCCTGCAAGCGGGCCTGCCCGAGCGTCTCGGTGACCTGCGCACCCGCGCTCACCTCGAGCCCCGCATCGCGCATCCGGCGCAGGTTCTTCTCGCCGACGCCCCGCACGCGGCTGCGCAGGTCGTCGAGATCGCGGAACGGCTCGCGCTGCCGCGCTTCGACGATGCGCGCAGCCATCGCCGGTCCGATGCCACGGATCGTCTGCAATTCGTCTTCCGAAGCCGTGTTCGCATCGACGGCGACGGCGACGCCGTACGGAACGCCGAACGCGCCGAGCGTCAGCGCCAGGAACCAGGCCGCCGCTCTCGCCCTCATCCGAACAGCTCCTGCGGCGTCGCCGCTGCCGTTCCGAGCTTGCCGACGACGATCCCGGCCGCCCGGTTCGCCAGCTGGACCGCATCCTCGAGACGGCCGCCGGCGGCGATCACCGACGCGAGCACGGCGACGACGGTGTCGCCGGCGCCCGAGACGTCGTAGACCTCGCGCGCCTGCGCCGCGACGTCGAGCACGCCGTCGGCGGAGAACAGCGTCATCCCCTCCTCCGAGCGCGTGAGCAGCAGGTAGCGTACGTCGAGCGATTCGCGCAGCGCCTGCGCGCGCGCGCGCAGGTCGGCCTCGTCGCGCCAGCTGCCGACCACTTCCCGCAGCTCGGCGCGGTTCGGCGTGAGGATCGTGGCGCCCGCGTAGCGCGTGTAGTCGTCTCCCTTCGGGTCGACGATCACGGTGCGCTGCGCCTCGCGCCCGAGCGCGATCAGTCCTTCGATGCGCGCGAGCGCACCCTTGCCGTAATCGGAGAGCACGAGCACGTCGCACTCGGGCAGCGCCGCCCGCACCGACGCGTGGGTGCGGGCGAGCATCGGCTCGCCGGGCGGCTGCTCGAAGTCGACGCGCAGCAGCTGCTGGTTGCGTCCGACGACCCGAAGCTTGATCGTGGTGGGCACCTGCGTGTCGTGTGCGGCGTCGAGCACGATGCCGCAGGCCGCGGCGAGCGCTTCGAGGCGCGCGCCGGGCTCGTCGTCGCCGACGACACCGACGAGCGTGGTGCGCACGCCGAGCGTCGCGGCGTTGAACGCGACGTTGGCCGCGCCGCCCAGGCGCTCCTCGCTGCGCGTGATCCGCACCACCGGCACCGGCGCCTCCGGCGAGATGCGCGAGACGTCGCCGAACCAGTAGCGGTCGAGCATGAGATCGCCGACGACCAGCACGCGCGCCGCCGAGAAGTCGGGCACACCGGCGCGCGCAACGGCGGAATCGGCGCGAGCGGCGCCGCGCGGCTCAGCCACGTTCGAGCTCCTCGCTTCGCTTCGGTGCATAGGTGTCCCAGCGATTGCAGCCCGGGCACTGCCAGTAGAAGCGACTCGCCTTGAAGCCGCAGTTCGAGCATACGTAGCGCGACAGCCGGCGGGCCTGCGCCTGGATCAGCTGCTGCGCGAGCTCGATCTCGGTGCGCTCGCCGTCGTCGAGCAGCGTCGCCTTCAGGCTGAGCAGCTTGTCCAGGCCGAGCAGCGACGGCGAGGCGCGCAGCGCCTGCTCGGCCCACTGCACGGCCTGCTCGCCGCCGTCGCGCTGCGCGCGCGCATCGACGAGCGCGGCGAAGGTGTCGATCGACGGGTGCCGACGCTGCACCTGCTCGAGTGCGTCGATGCCCTCGTCGCGCCGGCCGACCGCCCCGAAGGCGTCGAGCCAGGGCTGGGCGACGAGCGCGAGCCACGCCGGGTGATTGCGCTCGACTTCCCGCCAGGCGTCGATCGCCGCCTCCGGCCGCTCCTCGGCCAGCGCGATCTCGCCGCGCAGCAGCGACGGACGCGGATGACGGGGATCGGCGCGCGCGGCGAGCTCGAGCTGCTGCAGCGCCTCGGCGCCGCGGCGCGGCGACTCACCGGCGAAAGCCTGCGCCGCGAGCTCGCAGCGAAAATGCGCGATCGCGCGCGAACGGTTCTCGCCGAGATCGCGCTGCAGACGCTCGGCGATCTCGATCGCCTGCGGCCAGTCGCGCACCATCTGCGCGATCTCGAGACGATGCTGCAGCGACTGCAGTCCGTAGCGCGTGCGCTCCAGCCGCTGGAAGCACGCCTCGGCGCGATCGAGCAGCCCCGCCTTGAGGTAGTCCTGGCCGAGCTCGAACAGCGCCTGCTCGCGCTGCCCTTCGTCGAGGTCGGTGCGCTCGACGAGGTTCTGGTGGACGCGAATGGCGCGGTCGGTCTCTCCCCGCCGGCGGAACAGGTTGCCGAGTGCGAAATGCAGCTCGATCGTTTCCGGATCGACGCGCACGACGTCGATGAACGCGTCGATCGCCTTGTCGGACTGCTCGTTGAGCAGGAAGTTCAGGCCGCGGAAATAGGCGTCGGGCAGGCCGTCGCGCTGCACGGAGGTGGCCGCCTGCCCGGCCTCGTAGCGCGACGCGAACCAGCCCAGGCCGAAGAACAGCGGAATGGCCAGCAGCCACCAGGCTTCGAATTCGAGCATCGGGGCGCCGCTTCGTTCAGACGCCCAGGCCGTTGGCCGCATCGGGCAGCGGCTCGTTCGCCGCGGCGGCCGCGGCCGGCGTGGGCGGCGGCTCGTCGGCCGCACGCTCGGCGTGCCGCAGCGCCTTCGTCAGCCGCGCGATCTCGCGCCGCTGGCGGAACAGCGACGGAACCGCCGCGAGCAGGCCGAGCACGACGCCGGCGATCAGGAAGACGAGCAGGAAGACGACCAGCGGCGCCTGCCACGACAGCTGGCCGACGAGGAAACGCAGCTCGACGTTATTGGTGTTCGACAGCGCGAACCCGAGCGCCGCGACGAACAGCGCGAGATTGAACAGCCACGTGAGGAAACGCATCGAGAGCCCCTGGACGCCCCGCAGGTGCGACGACCGCTATTCTGACGGAGGCGAGGCGGGGGGTGTGTCGGCCGTTTGGCCGACACACCGTGAAGGGTGAAGGGTGAAGGGTCCCGTAACCCTTCACCCTTCACTTTTCACTCTTCACCGCTCTCACTCTTCTCCCGCCCTGCATCCACGCGCTCGCGCAGCTGCTTGCCCGGCTTGAAGTGCGGGACGCGCTTCTCGGGGACGAGCACCTTCTCGCCCGACTTCGGGTTGCGGCCGATGCGCGGCGGCCGATAGGACAGCGCAAAGCTGCCGAAGCCGCGGATCTCGATGCGATTGCCGCTGGCGAGCGTCTTCGCCATCGCGTCGAGGATCGTCTTGACGGCGAACTCGGCGTCCTTGGCGACCAGCTGCGGATAGCGCTCGGCGAGCCGGGCGATGAGCTCCGACTTCGTCATCGCCTCGGGTGCGCCGGGAGCGTCGGGCGAATCGTAATCGTCGGGATGCAATGCCATCTCGTGCCTGCTCCGCTGATACCGGAAGGCGGGCCGCATCGCGCGGCCCGGCACCGGCGTGCGCCGCGCGCTTGCGCGGCGCACGTACCTCGTCACTCCTTGGGCGTGTCGAGCTTCGCGCGCAGCAGCGCGCCGAGGTTGGTCGTACCGCTCGCGGCCCCGCTCTCGGCCTGGATGCGCTGCAGCGCCTCGGCCGTCTCGACCGTGTCGCGCGCCTTCAGCGACAGGTTGATCGAGCGGTTCTTGCGATCGATGTTGACGATCATCGCCTCGATCTCGTCACCTTCCTTCAGGTGCTGGCGGGCATCCTCGACGCGGTCGCGCGAGATCTCCGAAGCGCGCAGGTAGCCTTCGACGTCGCTGCCGAGGTCGATGACGGCACCCTTCGGATCGACGCTGCGCACCGTTCCGCGCACGATCGCGCCCTTCTCGTTGGTCGCCACGTAGTTGGTGAAGGGATCGCCCTCGAGCTGCTTGATGCCGAGCGAGATGCGCTCGCGCTCAGTGTCGATCGCCAGCACCATCGCCTCGACCTCGTCGCCCTTCTTGAAGTTGCGCACCGCTTCCTCGCCGGGCTGGTGCCAGGAAAGGTCGGACAGGTGCACCAGGCCGTCGATGCCGCCGGGCAGGCCGATGAACACGCCGAAGTCGGTGATCGACTTGATCGTGCCGCGCACCTTGTCGCCCTTGCGGTGGTTGTCGGCGAATTCCTCCCACGGATTCGGACGGCACTGCTTCATGCCGAGCGAGATCCGGCGGCGGTCCTCGTCGATCTCCAGGACCATCACCTCGACCTCGTCACCGAGCGCGACGATCTTGCTCGGGTTGACGTTCTTGTTCGTCCAGTCCATCTCGGAGACGTGCACCAGGCCCTCGATGCCCGGCTCGATCTCGACGAACGCGCCGTAGTCGGTGATGTTCGTGACCTTGCCGAACATGCGCGTGCCCTGCGGATAGCGCCGCGAGATGCCGACCCAGGGATCGTCGCCGAGCTGCTTGACGCCGAGCGAGACGCGGTTCCTCTCCTGGTCGAACTTGAGCACCTTCGCGGTGACTTCCTGGCCGACCTGCAGCACTTCCGTCGGATGGCGCACGCGGCGCCACGCCATGTCGGTGATGTGCAGCAGGCCGTCGATGCCGCCGAGGTCGATGAACGCACCGTAGTCGGTGATGTTCTTGACCACGCCCTGGACGATCGCGCCCTCGTGCAGCGTCTCGAGCAGCTTCGCGCGCTCCTCGCCCTGCGTGAGCTCGACGACCGCGCGACGCGACAGCACGACGTTGTTGCGCTTGCGATCGAGCTTGATGACCTTGAACTCGAGGGTCTTGCCCTCGTACGGCGTGGTGTCCTTCACCGGGCGCGTGTCGATCAGCGACCCGGGCAGGAACGCACGGATGCCGTTGGTCATCACGGTGAGCCCGCCCTTGACCTTGCCGGTGATCGTTCCTTCGACATGCTCGCCCGACTCGAGCGCCTTCTCGAGGTTGATCCACGCGGACAGGCGCTTCGCGCGGTCGCGCGACAGGCGCGTCTCGCCGTAGCCGTCCTCGAGCGCCTCGATGGCCACCGAGACGAAGTCGCCTTCCTTCACTTCGAGCTCGCCCCGATCGTCGTAGAACTCCTCGATCGGGATGAAGCTCTCCGACTTCAGGCCGGCGTTGACGACCACGAAGTTGTGGTCGATGCGCACCACCTCGGCGGTGATGACTTCGCCCTGGCGCATCTCCTGCCGCGCCAGCGACTCCTCGAACATGCGAGCGAAACTTTCGGCTTCGGTCGAAGTTGCGGTTGCTGTAGTCAAATTGATTCCCGTATGACGATGTCTCGCCGGGCGGCCGGTACGGTATGCTGCCTTTGCCCAGCGGTGTTGACAGAACCGGACGTCCTCTTCAGCAAGTCCGGCGCCTGCGCGCGCGATACGCCTTCAGCACCCGCTCGACGGTGGCGTCGATGTCGAGGTGCGTGGAGTCGATCACGACCGCGTCTTCGGCGGGCCGAAGCGGAGCGACGGCACGGTTGGCATCGCGTGCGTCCCGCAGCTGCAGGTCCCGCAAAAGGTCGGAGAGTCTAGCAGAAAACCCCTTCTCAATCAACTGTTTATAGCGCCGCTCCGCACGCGACTCGGCGCTCGCCGTCAGGAACACCTTCAGATCGGCGTCGGGGAAGACCACCGTTCCCATGTCGCGCCCGTCGGCGACCAGCCCCGGCGGCCTGCGATAGCCGCGCTGCAGCGCGAGCAGCGCCTCGCGCACCGCGGGCAGCGCGGCCACCCGCGAAGCGGCGTTGCCCACCGCCTCGTCGCGCACGAGATCGGTGACGTCGGCGCCGGCGAGCTCGATGCGCCCGTCGGCGAAGCGCACCGGCAGCGCGCGCGCGATCGACGCCAGCCGCGCCTCGTCGTCGAGGTCGACGCCCTCGCGCTGCGCCTGCAGCGCGCACAGCCGGTACAGCGCGCCGGAATCGAGGTACGACCAGCCGAGCGCACGCGCGACCCGCTCGGCGACCGTGCCCTTGCCCGAGGCGGTGGGCCCGTCGATCGTGATCGTCGGAACGCTCATCGCGCGCAATCGCCGCCGTCCGGAAATCGCGGCCGCCGCGTCACGCGCCGCGCTCCCCGACGCTCCCGCAGCCGCTCGCGCGCCCGTTCACGCGCCGCGCTCCTCGATGTCGAGCCCGGCGTCGCGCGCGAGCGCGACGAAGCCCGGGAACGAGGTGTCGACGATGCGCGTGTCGTCGACCTCGATCGGGCCGGATGCGCGCAACGCCGCCATCGACAGCGACATCGCGATGCGATGGTCGTGGTGCGCGTGCACGCGCCCGCCACGGAACACCGCATCGTCTCCGCCGCGGCCGTCGATGACGATGCCGTCGTCGGTCGGGCGCGTCTCGAAGCCGAGCTTCGCCAGGCCCTCGGCCATCGTCGCGATGCGGTCCGACTCCTTCACGCGCAGCTCGTGCGCGCCGCGCACGGTGGTCCGGCCCTCGGCGCAGCACGCGGCGACGAACAGCGCCGGGAACTCGTCGATCGCCAGCGGCACGAGCTCGGGCGGAACGTCGATGCCGCGCAGCGGCGCCGCGCGCACGCGCAGGTCCGCCACCGGCTCGCCGCCCGCCTCGCGCGCCGCGAGGATCTCGATGTCGGCGCCCATGCGCCGGAGGATCTCCAGGCAGCCGGTGCGGGTCGGGTTCAGCCCCACGTGCTCCAGCGTGAGGTCGGAGCCCGGCGCGATCGACGCGCCCACCAGGAAGAACGCCGCCGACGACAGGTCGGCCGGGACGTCGACGGCGGCGGCGCGAAGCGTCTGCCCGCCGCGGACGGCCACGACGCGACCCTCGCTGCGCACGTCCACGCCGAAGCCGCGCAGCATCCGCTCGGTGTGGTCGCGGGTGGGCGCGGGCTCGACGACCACGGTCTCGCCCTGCGCGTAGAGGCCCGCGAGCAGCAGCGCGGACTTCAGCTGCGCGCTCGCCACGGGCAGCTCGTAGCGGATCGCGCGCAGCCCGGGCGACGGCCGGATGCGCACCGGCGGCAGGCCGTCGTTGGTCTCGATGCGCGCGCCCATCGCCTGCAGCGGCTCGGCGACCCGGCGCATCGGCCGCCGCGACAGGCTCTCGTCGCCGATCAGCGTCGACTCGAAGCGCTGCCCGGCGAGCAGCCCCATCAGCAACCGCATCGCGGTGCCGGCGTTGCCGCAATCGAGCGGTGCCGCCGGCGCGCGCAGGCCGTGCAGCCCGACGCCGTGCACGACGACGCGTGCCTCGTGCGGCCCGTCGATCTCGACGCCGAGCGCGCGGAACACGTTCATCGTCGAGATCGCATCGGCGCCGGTGAGAAAGCCCGAGACCTTCGTCGTGCCCTCGGCGATCGCGCCGAGCATCAGCGCGCGGTGCGAGATCGACTTGTCGCCGGGAACGCGAATGCGCCCCACCAGGCGCCCGCCCGGACCGACGCGGAAACTGCGCGACATTGAGATTTTTCCTCGGGCGGCCCGTGCGGGCGCCCTACAGTGACGGGATGACCGACAGGACAGCATCGATGACGGCATCGATTCTACCGAGCCCGGGCGCCGCCCCCGAGCACAGGCTCGATCCGCGCGCCGAACGACTGCTCGCATCGCTGCCGCAGGCGCATCGCCTGCCGGTACTGCAGCGCCATTATCCGCA
>DATGRE010000270.1:0-4079 GCA_035303885.1 Zeimonas sp.
TGGGACGACGCCGTGCGCGGTGCCTCGTCGTGGCTGCACTCGGGCGAGCAGCTCTACGACGCCGGGATCTTCATTGGCTACACCCGATCGATCCTCGAAGGCATGGGCGGCGAAGGTCCTGGTCTCGATCCCGCGAGCCGCGAGATCTACGAAGCCTGGGCCGAGTGCCAGCATTTCTCGATGTACGACGATGTGCCCGAGACGCTGCGGCGGCTGCATGCCGACGGCTATCGCATCGGGCTCATCTCGAACACGCACCGGTGTCTGACGTCGTTCCAGTCGCACTTCGCGCTGGAGGGCCTGATCAGCGCGGCCGTCTCATCGTCCGCGCACGGCTACATGAAACCGCATCCGAGCATCTTCCAGTCTGCGTTGACGCTCGTCGGGGCCGAACCGGAGGCCTCCGTGATGGTGGGCGACAGCTACGCCCACGACATCGAGGGCGCGATGGCGCTGGGCATGCGCGGCATTCTGATCGATCGCTCCCGAAGCGCCTCGCGGTTGAAGTCGCCGCATGTCCCCAACCGGGACAATGCAACCGGGAAGAATTTCGAGGCGTGTCCCGTCGTGTCGTCGCTGCACGAGCTCTTCGATCACCTCTGACATCGCCGTGACCGACCTCATCCTCCGCGACTATCACACGCTCGACGAATGCCGTCGCATCGTCGAGCTCGAGAAGACGATCTGGGGCTATACCGACAGCGAAGACCTCGTGCCGGCCATCATGCTGTTTCTGACGGCCAAGCGCGGCGGCATCCTGATCGCCGCCGAGCGCGCGGACGGCAGTCTCGCCGGCTTTGCGTTCTCAATGGCGTCGATCGTCGACGGCAAGCCCGCGCAGTGGTCGCACATGATGGGCGTCGTGCCCGAGTGCCGCGCGACGGGACTCGGCCGCACGCTGAAACTGGCGCAGCGGGCGCGTGCCCTGGCACTCGGCGTGGATCTGATCGAGTGGACGTTCGACCCGCTGCAGGCGGTGAACGCACACCTCAACTTCGCGAAGCTCGGGACGATTGCGACGACCTACGAGATCAACATCTATGGCGATTCGAGCAGCGCGCTGCACCGCGGGACGCCGACCGATCGCCTCATCGCCGAATGGTGGATCCGCCGTCCGCACGTCGAGCGGAGGATAAGCGCCGGTCCATTGATCGCGCGCGATCGATCGGCGACGGAGGCCATTTCGCTCAATCCGCCGGTGGCGGGTGAGCGCTGGCAGAGACCGGGACCGGTGACGCCGGCACCCGAGGGCGCGCGGCGGTTGTTGATCCACGTGCCGGCGCGATTCACGGAGATGCAGCAGTCGGAACCCGATCTGGCGCTCGAGTGGCGGATGCAGACGCGTGAGCTGTTCACGAGCTGCTTCGCGCGCGGATATCGGGCGGTCGACTTTCTGCGGCACCGCGACGAGGGCGGTGCCTACCTGCTCGCTGAAAGGCCGACGGAGGACGCGTGATTCGACATCTGCTGATTGCGGCGCTGAGCGCCACGGTTCTGTTCCAGGGCGCACAGCAGCCCGCGACCGGTGGCGCAACCGAGTGGCCGGACAGCTATCGCGCGCGGCTCGAGGCGCTGGCGCTCGTGCAGACGCTCAATGCCGAGATTCTCGCGAGCCGCAGCGCGACGCGCAGTCTCGAGTCGTGGTGCGCCGCCCGCGGGTTGTCCGACGACCCGCGCGTCTTTGCCGACCGTGAGTCGGGCGTCGAGAAGGTCCCCTCTGCCGAGCAGCTCGTGCGCCTGCAGGTGCGCGACGCGAACGAACTGCGCTATCGCCGCGTGCGCCTGCGCTGCGGTACGCGTGTCCTGTCCGAAGCCGACAACTGGTACGTGCCGGCGCGGCTCACGCCCGAGATGAACCACACGCTCGACACGACGAACGAATCGTTCGGCAGGGTCATCTCGCCGCTCGAACCGTACCGCCGCACGTTCGAGGCGCGCCTGCTCTGGGCGCCGCTGCCCGAAGGGTGGGACCGCGGTGCGGCTGTCGAGTCGAGCGAAGAAACGCTCACGATTCCCGGTGCGCTGTTCGCACACCGCGCTCTGGTGTACTCCGCCAGCCACGTGCCGCTCGCCGAGGTCGTCGAGACCTATCAGCGCGACATCCTGGGTGCCCCGCCGCCGGTGCGCTTGCCCCGCGCACCGGGCTTCTGATACAGTTTGCCTAAGGCAAGTATATGCCGGAGGCAAGCAGATGCCGCGTTCCGATCCTGAAGCGTTCCTGCCGCTCACGCCCGTTGCGTTCGAGATCCTGCTCGCCGTCGCGGCCGGGCCCCGTCACGGCTACGACATCATGCTCGAGATCGAGCGCCGCACCGGCGGCCGCGTCAGCCTGAATCCCGGCACGCTGTATCGCGCGCTCGATCGCCTCGCGTCGGAAGGGCTGCTCGATGCGACGCTGCAACCGGCCGGGAAGGGCGCAGGGGACCGCCGGCGCGTGTTCGCGATTTCGCGCCTCGGGGCCAGCGTCGCTCAGGCGGAAGCCGACCGGCTGGCCGATCAGCTGCGCGCGGCCCGCGCCGTGCGCCTCGCCGGGAAGAGCCGGCCGTGAACGAGGCCGGCGGCCGCGCCGAACGGCTCTTCCGCGCGCTGCTCATGCTCTACCCGAAGCGCTTCCGCGACGCCTACGGCGCCGAGATGGCCGACGTCTTCGCGCGCCGGCTCGCGCGCGCCGATGGCCGCATGGCCCGCATCCGGCTGGCGTGCCGGGCCTGCGTCGATCTGTTCAGCGGCGCCGTCGCGGAGCGATTCGCCGCGGCGCCTGCAGCCGCCGCAAAGGCCCCCATGATCAGCCTCTTGGCCCGCGACCTTCTCATCGCCGGCCGCACGCTCCTGCGGCAGCCGACGTTCTCGGCGACGATCGTGTTCACGCTCGCGCTCGCGATCGGGGCCACGACCGCTGTTGGCGCGCTCGTCGACGCGGCCATCGTGCGGCCGCTGCCGTATCCATCGGCGGAGCGGCTGGTCTCGATCGTCGAAGAGTCGCCGCGCTTCGGCAAGGCGCCGTTCGCCATTCCCTTCCTTCGCGACCTCCGCGAGTCAGTCACGCAGTACGACGCGGTTGTTGGCTTCACGTCGACCTGGACGGTGACGGTGACCGGCGCCGGCGAGGCGCGGTCCGTGCCATCGGCATTCGTCTCGGACGGCGTACTGGAGCTGTTCGGCGCCCGGCCGCGCGCGGGCCGCCTGCTCACGATCGCCGACGTCGACGCCGCCGATCCCGTGGCCGTGGTGTCGACGCCCTTCTGGGAACGCGCGTTCGGCGCAGGCGCCGCACTCGATGGCCAGATCGTCCGCATCGACGATCGCCCCGTCACCATCGTCGGCATCATCGAGGCGCTTCCGATGCCGATCACCTCGTCGGTAGCCGCGTCGAATCACGACTCGGCGGAGATCTGGCTGCCGTTGTCGCTGAACCCGCTCGCCGGTCTTCGCACGATTCCCGTCGCCAACATCGTCGGCCGTCTGAAACCGGAAGGCCGGATCGGCCCCGCCCGCCTCGAGGTGGCCACCCTCCCGGCCCGTTGGAGCGAGATCTACCCGTCGGTCGACGCCGCGGCGCGCTATTCAGCGCTGCCGTTGTCGGAGCTGGTGTCGGAGTCGTCGCGCCGTCCGCTGCTCGCGCTGCTTGGCGCTGTCGTCCTGCTGCTGCTCATCGCGTGCGCCAACATCGCGAACCTGATGCTGGTGCGTTCGGCGACGCGCGGATCGGAGCTTGCGGTTCGAGCGGCGCTCGGCGCCACACGCGGGCGACTGGTGCTGCAGATGTTTGCCGACAGCCTCGTGCTGGCGACGATGGGCACAGCGTTCGGCGTGTTCCTCGCATGGCTGGCACTGGGGATCGTGCCATCGCTCGCGCTCGGGGAGCTCCCGCCCTCGTCGTCGATCCAGATGGACCTGCGCGTCGTGGCCATTGCCGCGGGTACGGGCCTGCTGGTGGCGATGGCCGTCGCGGTCGTCCCGGTGCTCCAGGCATCGCGCGCGGTGATCTACGCGAGGATTCGCGACGGCGCACGCACGGTGCGCGGCGGGCGCGTTCGGGCGTCACTCGCGTTTGCCGAAGTCGCGCTCGCGCTCGTGCT
>DATGRE010000271.1:0-23665 GCA_035303885.1 Zeimonas sp.
CCACCTCGACCGCTTCGGTGTTGTGCTTCGTCTCGATCGACTGAGCGCTGAACAGCGACTCGAGCAGCCGACGATCGTTCAGCGGATGCTCGCGCGGCAGCTCGGCCGAGCCGTCGCGCCGAACCTCGGCCGTCTCGATCGCCAACCCGAAGCGCTGCGCGGCGGGCTCGAGCGAATCGGGCTGCTCATAGACGAGATTGCTGAAGGTGTCGGCCGCTTCGGCGTAGCGCGTCGCGGCGAGCTGCGTACGGATCTCGTTCTCGATCTCCGGCCGCACGGCCTCGAAGGGCCTCTGCGTCGCCGGACGAACGTCGGTGACGCGGATCAGGTGATAGCCGAACTCGGTCTCGACGACGCCGCTGGTCGCGCCCGGCTCGAGCGAGAAAGCGGCATCGGCGAAGGGCTGCACCATCATGTCGCGCGTGAAGAAGCCGAGATCGCCGCCCGACTCGGCCGAGCCCGGATCCTCCGACTCGCTGCGCGCGAGCGCGGCGAAGTCGGCGCCCTCCTTCAACTGCCGCTCGATCGACTCGGCCTTCTCGCGTGCCGCCCGGCGCGCCTCGGCGCTCGCGTCGGCATCGGCACGTACGAGGATGTGGCTCGCCCGGCGCTGCTCGGCGGTGGTGAAGCGCGACTTGTTCTGCTCGTAGTAGGCGCGCGCATCCTCGGCCGAGACCTCGATGCTCTTCAGGATCGCATCCTCGTCGAGCACGAGGTATTGCACCTGCGCCTGCTCGGGCTCCTCGAACGCCGCCGGGTTGCGCTCGTACCAGGCGGCGAGCTCCTCGTCGGTGGCTTCGATGCCCTGCTCGTATGTCGAAGGATCGAACACCATCGTGCGCACCTCGCGCGTCTGCTCGGCGAAGGCGAGCACGCGCTCGACCACCGCTGCAGGCACGCGCACCGTCTGAGCGACCGCCTCCGGCATCGTCTGCAGCGCGACCTCGCGACGGATCTCCGCTTCGAACGCCGCTTCGGACTGCCCACGGGCGCGCAGCATGTTGCGATAGCGCTCCATGTCGAACTGCCCTTCCGGGCCGCCGATGCCCGTGGCGAGGATCGCCTCGCGCAGGCGCGTGTCGGGCACGACGATGCGGTGTTCGATGGCGTCGAGCAGCAGCGCGCGCTGTGCGATCAGCGATTCGAGGATGCGCTGGCGCGCCAGCGGCGTGTCGACCATCGACGGATCGAAGCGATCGCCCAGCACCTGGCGCAGCTGCTCGCTCTGCGCGCGCTGCGCGGTCTCGAGCTCCTGCCGGCCGATCTTGGTGTCGCCGACCGTGGCGAGCGCGCCTTCGCTCGAGAAGAACTGGTCGTAGCCCTGGATGCCGAAGAAAGCGAACGCGGGGAAGATCAGCAGCAGCAGCAGGAGCTGCATCAGGCGCTGGTGCCGACGGATCGATTCGAACATGCTGCTCTACGGTTCGCAAAAAAAAGGGCGAACTCGCGTTCGCCCTGGTCCGTGGGAAGGAGCGCCGCTCGCTTCCATGAGTTGGCGGAGTGGACGGGACTCGAACCCGCGACCCCCGGCGTGACAGGCCGGTATTCTAACCAACTGAACTACCACTCCGTGCCGTTCGGCGCAGCGCCTGGGCCGCCGGTGGAATCTGGTGGGTGCTGAGAGGTTCGAACTCCCGACCTACGCCTTGTAAGGGCGCCGCTCTACCGGCTGAGCTAAGCACCCGATTCGGGCGCTGCGAAGCACGCAACTATATCAGAAAAAATCAGTTGATCGCGTCCTTCAGCGCCTTGCCGGGACGGAACTTGGGAACCTTGGCGGCGCGGATCCGGATCGTCTCGCCGGTGCGCGGGTTGCGGCCGCTGCGCGCGACGCGCTTGCCGACGGCAAAGGTGCCGAAGCCGACCAGGGTGACGGTGCCGCCTTTCTTCAAGGTCGTCCTGATCGCCCCCACCAGCGCGTCGAGCGCGCGACCGGCAGCGGCTTTCGAGATGTCGGCCTGCCGGGCGATGTGGTCGATCATTTCGGTCTTGTTCACGGAGTCCCCCTAGGTCGTCGTGTTCGTTTGGGGCGGCACATCGAAGGGCGCACGTGCAGTGCGCAGATGGCCGCGAAGCATCGCGCACGCAGCAGGCGCAGTGGAATTGGGAGCCGTATTAAATCGCCGCGCCCCATGGGTGTCAAGCCGAGCGCAGTCGAATACGAGGCACACGTCACGCACATCGAAGATGCATGGCGCGCGGGGGCTTCCCGCGCGCCATGCGTCCGTCGGTGCGGCTCAATGCGTGACGACGTCGGCTCCACCGCCGACGGGCGCAGCCGGCACGGCGCCGTCGGACGACGCCGATTCGGCTTCCGGCAAGGGCGTCGGCTCGCGCTCGAGGGCGACCTCGAGCACGCGGTCGATCCACTTCACCGGAACGATCTCGAGCTTGTTCTTCACGTTGTCGGGAATCTCGGCGAGATCCTTCACGTTCTCTTCCGGAATGATCACCGTCTTGATCCCGCCGCGATGCGCCGCGAGCAGCTTCTCCTTCAGCCCGCCGATCGCGAGCACCTCGCCGCGCAGCGTGATCTCGCCCGTCATCGCGACCGACGCACGCACCGGGATGCCGGTGAGCACCGAGACGAGCGCGGTCGTCATCGCGATGCCCGCGCTCGGGCCGTCCTTCGGCGTGGCACCTTCCGGCACGTGCACGTGCAGGTCGTTCTTCTCGTAGAAGTCGCCGCGGATGCCCAGGCGCTGCGCACGCCGGCGCACGACGGTCATCGCCGCCTTGATCGACTCCTGCATCACGTCGCCGAGCTTGCCGGTGAAGGTGGTCTTGCCCTTGCCGGGCACGAGCGCAGCCTCGATCGTCAGCAGCTCGCCGCCGACCTCGGTCCAGGCTAGGCCGGTGACCTGCCCGACCTGGTTCTCCTTCTCCGCCATGCCGAAGCTGTAGCGCCGCACGCCGAGGTACTTGTCGAGGTTCTTCGACGTGACCGTGATGCGCTTTTCCTGCTTCTTCAGCAGCAGCGTCTTGACCACCTTGCGGCAGATCTTGCTGATCTCGCGCTCGAGCGAGCGTACGCCGGCCTCGCGCGTGTAGTAGCGCACGATGTCGCGCAGCGCAGGCTCGGCGATGACGAGCTCGCTCTCCTTCAGCCCCGTGTTGCGCATCTGCTTGGGCAGCAGGTAGCGCTGTGCGATGCTGACCTTCTCGTCCTCGGTGTAGCCGGACAGGCGGATCACCTCCATCCGGTCGAGCAGCGCCGGCGGGATGTTCAGCGTGTTCGCCGTGGCGACGAACATCACGTCGGAGAGGTCGTATTCGACCTCGACGTAATGGTCGACGAAGGTCGAGTTCTGCTCCGGATCGAGCACCTCGAGCAGCGCCGACGACGGATCGCCGCGGAAGTCCATGCCGATCTTGTCAACCTCGTCGAGCAGGAACAGCGGGTTGCGCACGCCGACCTTCGCGAGGTTCTGCAGGATCTTGCCGGGCATCGAGCCGATGTAGGTGCGCCGATGGCCGCGGATCTCGGCCTCGTCGCGCACGCCGCCGAGCGCCATGCGCACGAACTTGCGGTTCGTCGCCCGCGCGATCGACTGGCCGAGCGAGGTCTTGCCCACCCCGGGCGGCCCCACGAGACACAAGATCGGCGCCTTCACCTTCTCGACGCGCTGCTGCACGGCCAGGTACTCGATGATGCGATCCTTGACGCGCTCCAGCCCGTAGTGGTCCTCGTTGAGCACCTTCTCGGCCTTGGCGAGGTCGTGGTCGACCTTGCTCTTCTTGCGCCACGGCAGGCCGATCAGCGTGTCGATGTAGTTGCGCACGACGGTGGCCTCGGCCGACATCGGCGACATCAACTTCAGCTTCTTGAGCTCGCTCTCGGCCTTCGTCAGCGCCTCCTTGGGCATGCGCGCGGCCTTGATCTTCTTCTCGAGCTCCTCCATGTCGGCGCCGTCCTCGCCTTCGCCGAGCTCCTTCTGGATCGCCTTGACCTGCTCATTCAGGTAGTACTCGCGCTGGCTCTTCTCCATCTGGCGCTTGACGCGCCCGCGGATGCGCTTCTCGACCTGCAGGATGTCGAGCTCGGTCTCGATCTGCGCGAGCAGCTTCTCGAGCCGCTCGGCGACGTCGGTGGTCTCCAGGATGTTCTGCTTCTGCTCGATCTTGATCGGCAGATGCGTGGCGATGGTGTCGGCCAGGCGCCCGGCGTCGTCGATGCCGTTCAGCGACGCGAGGATCTCGGGCGGAACCTTCTTGTTCAGCTTCACGTACTGGTCGAACTGCGCGAGGATCGCCCGGCGCAGCGCCTCGGCTTCGGCGCTCTCGCCGGCGGGCACGTCGATCGTCTCGACCTCGCAGCTGAAATGCGATTCGCCGTCGTCGATGCTCACGATGCGGGCGCGGCGCGCGCCTTCGATCAGCACCTTCACGGTGCCGTCAGGCAGCTTGAGCATCTGCAGGATGTTCGAGACGCAGCCGATCTCGTAGATGTCTTCGGCGACGGGCTCGTCCTTCGACGCGTTCTTCTGCGCCACGAGCATGATGCTCTTGCCGAGCTCCATCGCGGCCTCGAGGGCCTTGATCGACTTCGGCCGACCGACGAACAGCGGAATCACCATGTGCGGAAACACCACCACGTCGCGCAGCGGAAGCAGCGGCAGCGACTGCAGCTTCGGTGTTTGGGCTTCAGGCATTCGGATCTCCAGGGGATGTTCCCGTCCCATGTTGCGGCGCAAGAGGAGAATTCAAGCGATGCGGGACCGGGGGATTGCCCCGAGGATACGCCCAAACGGCCGCCCGCCCCTCGGCGGGGCGCGCGGTGAAGTCGGGCGGGGCGCAACAGCGCAGACGAACGGCCGCGCAGACCGAACGAACGGCGGACTTTGGGGGACAAAAGGCGAATTTTCGGGGAGGAACGCCCCAAGCGCCACGGACGCTCGGAGTCCGTCCCCGAATATCAGACAGGAATGCAAGGAGAACGAGATGGGGACGGAAGCAGGCCCCTTCCCCCTTCCCCCTTCTCCCTTCCCCTCCTAAATCAGTTCGACCCCGAGACCTTCGGCGCGTCGGCGTAGATGACCAGCGGCTTGCCGTCGCCTTCGATCGCGTTCTCGTCGACGACGACCTTCTGCACGTTCTGCAGGCTGGGCAGGTCGAACATGATGTCGAGCAGCGTCTGCTCGAGGATCGAGCGCAGCCCTCGCGCGCCGGTCTTGCGCTTGAGCGCGCGGCGCGCGATCGCCTGCAGCGCCGCCGGCCGGATCTCGAGATCGACGCCTTCCATCGAGAACAGCCGCTGGTACTGCTTGACCAGCGCGTTCTTCGGCTCGACGAGGATCTGCACGAGCGCGTCGTCGTTGAGCTCGTCGAGCGTGGCGACCACGGGCAGGCGCCCGACCAGCTCGGGGATCAGGCCGAACTTGACGAGATCTTCCGGCTCGACGTCGCGCAGGACGTCGCCGACGGCGCGCTCGGAGGCGCTGCGCACCTCCGCGCCGAAACCGATGCCGGCGCGCTCCGAACGGTTGCGGATGACCTTCTCCAGGCCGTCGAAGGCGCCGCCGCAGATGAACAGGATGTTCGTCGTGTCGATCTGGACGAAGTCCTGGTTCGGGTGCTTGCGCCCGCCCTGCGGCGGAACCGACGCGATCGTGCCTTCGATGAGCTTGAGCAGCGCCTGCTGCACGCCCTCGCCGGAGACGTCGCGCGTGATCGACGGGTTGTCGGACTTGCGCGAGATCTTGTCGATCTCGTCGATGTAGACGATGCCGCTCTGCGCCTTCTCGACCTCGTAATTGCAGTTCTGCAGCAGCTTCTGGATGATGTTCTCGACGTCCTCGCCGACGTAGCCCGCCTCGGTGAGCGTGGTCGCGTCGGCGATGACGAACGGGACGTTCAGCAGCCGCGCGAGCGTCTGCGCGAGCAGCGTCTTGCCCGAGCCGGTGGGCCCGACGAGCAGGATGTTGCTCTTGGCGAGCTCGACCTCGTCCTTCGTGCTCTTGTGGCGAAGCCGCTTGTAGTGGTTGTAGACGGCGACCGAGAGGATCTTCTTCGCGCTCTCCTGCCCGATCACGTACTGATCGAGGATGCCGCAGATCTCGGCCGGCGTGGGCAGGCCGCCCTTCTGCTTGCCGTTGGCGCTCTCGGCCTGCGTCTCGTCACGGACGATGTCGTTGCACAGCTCGATGCATTCGTCGCAGATGAATACCGACGGACCGGCAATCAGCTTGCGGACTTCGTGCTGGCTCTTGCCGCAAAAGGAGCAGTACAGCAGTTTCTCGCTCGAGCCCTTCTTGTCCGTCATGTTCGCTCCCGGCCGGACGGATCGACTTCACGGATCGCGCTTGCCGCGACCGGGCGACGTGCACCGTGCCGGGCTTTCAGGGTCGCGCCATGCGCTGCGACCGACTCAGGCACCTTCCCCCCGCTTCGACAGAACCTTGTCGATGAGTCCATAGCTTACCGCATCTTCCGCGGACATGAAGTTGTCGCGATCGGTGTCGGTCGCGATCCGCTCGATCGGCTGGCCCGTCTGCTCGGCGAGGATCCGGTTCAGGCGCTCGCGCGTGTAGAGGATCTCCCTCGCGTGGATCTCGATGTCGGATGCCTGGCCCTGCGCACCGCCCGAGGGCTGGTGGATCATGATGCGCGCGTTCGGCAGCGCATAGCGCTTGCCCTTCGTGCCGGAGGCGAGCAGGAACGCGCCCATGCTCGCCGCGATCCCCATGCACAGCGTGCTGATGTCGGGCTTGATGAACTGCATGGTGTCGTAGATCGCCAGACCCGCCGACACCGACCCGCCGGGCGAGTTGATGTAGAACGAGATGTCCTTGTCGGGGTTCTCCGACTCGAGGAACAGCAGCTGCGCCACGATGAGGTTCGCCGTCTGGTCCATCACCGGGCCGACGAGGAAGATCACGTGCTCGCGCAGCAGCCGCGAATAGATGTCGTAGGCGCGCTCGCCGCGCCCGCTCTGCTCGATGACGATCGGCACCATGCCCAGTCCCTGCGGCTCCTGGCGTTGGGCGAGGTGGGCGTTGACGAGGTCTTCGACGAGGCTGTTGAAAGTCATCGCTGTCTCCGGTGCGGGCGCAACCTGCGCCCGCGCAGTGGCTGCCGGCCGTGCGGGTCGGTCAGCGTGTTCCCATCAGTTCGTCGAAATCGAGCGTGCGCGCGGCGGTCTGCGCCTTCTCCAGCGCCCAGTCGACGACGTTCTGCTCGACGACGATCGCCTCGACTTCGGCGAGCCGATTGCGGTCGGCGAAATAATGACGGATGACCTCGCCCGGGTTCTCGTAGGCCTGCGCGAACTCCTCGATCTGCTTGCGGATCTGCTCGGGCTTGGCCTGCAATCCGTGCTGGCGCACGACCTCCGCGACGATCAGGCCGAGTCGCACGCGCCGCTCGGCCTGCTCGGCAAACGCGTCCGGCGGCACCGGCGGCAGCTGCTTCGGATCGATGCCGCGCGCCTTCAGGTCGTCGATCGCCCGCTCGGCGAGCGCCTGTTTCTCGGCGTCGACCAGCGCCTTCGGGACCTCGAAGCTCGCCAGCGTGAGCAGCGCGTCCATCACGCTCGATTTCGTGCGGCTGCGCAGGCGCTGCGCCACCTCGCGCTCGAGGTTCGCGCGCACGTCGTTGCGCAGCCGCGCGACGTCGCCCTCGGGCACGCCGAGCTGGCGCGCGAACGCCTCGTCCACCTCGGGCAGCTCGGGCGCCTCGATCTTGCGCACCGTCGCCTCGAACTGGGCGGTCTTGCCGGCGAGCTCCTTCGCCCCGTAGTCGTCCGGAAAACTCACCGGGAAGGTGCGGGTCTCGCCGACGGCGGCGCCGCGCAACCCGGTCTCGAAGTCCGACAACATGCGTCCCTCGCCGAGCACGAAGGGAAAGCCCTGCGCGCTGCCGCCCTCGAAGGCGACGTCGTCGATCCGGCCCTCGAAATCGATCGTCAGGCGGTCGCCGTCCTGCGCGGGGCGATCGACCTCGTTCCAGCGCACGCGCTGCTTGCGCAGGATGTCGATCGTCTTGTCGACCTCCGCGTCGCCGACCGGCGACTCGAAGCGCTCGAGCGACAGCGTGGCCGGATCGCCGAGCTCGATGTCGGGATAGACCTCGAAGGTGGCGGTGAAGCCGAGCTCGCTCTCGGTGCCGGTGTCGCGCGACTCGATGCGCGGCTGGCCGGCGACGCGCAGCTGATGCTCGGCGACCGCGTCGCTGAAGGCCTTCGAGACGGCGTCGGACAGGACCTCGGCATGCACCTGCGGCCCGTACGACTGCTCGATCATCTTCATCGGGACCTTGCCGGGACGGAAGCCCGGCATCTTCACGCTGCGGGAGATCCTGCGTAGCCGATCGACGACCTGACGGTTGATGTCGGCCACCGGCACGGCCATCTGCAGTTTGCGCTCGAGCGCGCCGGTCGTTTCGAGTTGCGTTGCCATCGGTACGTGATCGTCGATAAATCGCGGGGAATCGGAGCGGCCGGACGGCGGGCGGAGCCCCGGGCGGTGGTGCGGCCGAAAGGAGTCGAACCTTCACGCCTTGCAGCGCCAGGACCTAAACCTGGTGCGTCTACCCATTCCGCCACGGCCGCGGAGAAACGAAGCATTCTAAACGAAGCGCAAAGCGACCCGGTGCGCGGGTTCGCCGCTTGTGCATGCCCGCGGCGAAGGCCGCGACGGCACAGCCGCAGCTTCAGGGCCGCACGCGGTAGCAGGCGACGTACAGCGCAGGCACGAACAGCACGGTGAGCACGGTAGCCACGACCAGGCCGCCCATGATCGATACCGCCATCGGCCCCCAGAGCACGTCGCGCGACAGCGGCACCATCGCCAGCACGGCCGCCGCGGCGGTGAGCGCGATCGGACGGAAGCGGCGGACCGTCGAGTCGAGCACCGCCTGCCAGCGCGTGTGCCCCGCTTCGAGGTCCTGCCGGATCTGGTCGACCAGGATCACCGTGTTGCGCATGATCATGCCGCCCAGCGCGATCAGGCCGAGCATCGCCACGAAGCCGAAGGGGCGTCCGGCTGCGAGCAGCGCCACGGCGACGCCGATCACGCCCAGCGGTGCCGTCGCCAGCACCATCGCCGACAGCGAGAAGCTGCGCAGCTGCAGCATCAGCAGCAGCGCGACGACGGCGAGCAGCATCGGCGTGCCGGCGACGATCGAGGCCTGCGCATGCGCGTTGTCCTCGTACGGTCCGCCGGCCTCGATCCGGTAGCCGGGCGGCAGCGAGGCGCGCAACTCGGCGAGCGTCGCATCGATGCGGGCCGCGACGTCGGGTGCCTGCAGGCCCTCGACGATGTCGGCGCGCACCGTGATCACCGGCACCCGGCTGCGCCGCCAGACGATCGGTTCCTCGAGCGTTTCACGGATCGTCGCGACCTGGGCGAGCGGAACCGAGCCTCCGAAGGCGGTGGGGATCTGCAGGTCGTGCAGGTGGGCGAGCGACGCGCGTTCGCCCGGCGGCGCGCGCAGGACGACGTCGATCAGTCGGTCGTTCTCGCGGAACTGGCCGATCGGGGTCCCCGACAGCGCCGCACCGAGCGCGCGCGAGACCTGGCCCGAGCTCAGGCCGATCGCCCGCGCCTTGTCCTGGTCGACTTCGACGCGCACCGCCGGTGCGCGATCGCCCCAGTCCAGGTGCGTGTCGAGAGTCGAGGGGTCGGCGCGCACGCGCTCGGCCACCTGGTCGGCGATCGCCTTGAGCCGCGCGTGGTCGTCGCCCAGGACGCGGAACTGGACCGCATAGGAGACGGGCGGTCCGAGCGGCGTGCGGTAGGCACGCGCCCGCACGCCGGGGAAATCGTCGTGCAGCGTTCGGCGCAGCCGCGCGAGCGCCCGGTCGCGGCCGGCGACGTCGTGCGTGAGGATCACGAACTGCGCGAAGTTGCTGCGGAACAGCTGCTGGTCGAGCGACAGGTAGTAGCGCGGCGATCCGTTGCCGACGTAGCCGACGAAGGTCTCGATGTCGGGATCCTGCGCCAACAGCGCCTCGAGCCGGCGCGCCTGCTCCTCGGTGGCGCGAAGACTGGATCCCTCCGGCAGCCACAGCTCGACGAGGATCTCGGCACGGTTCGACGACGGGAAGAACTGCTTCTCGGTCCGCTGCATGCCGACGATGCCGAGCGCGAACGCGAGCACGGTGACCGCGATCGTCGTCCAGCGCCGGCGCATGCACGTCTCGATCGTCGCGCGCAGCAGCCGGTAGAAGCGCGTGTCGAACAGCTCGTGCGGCGCCGCGCGGCGCTCGCGCAGCAGCCAGTGGCCGAGGAACGGCGTGACCGTGACCGCCGCCACCCACGAAACGAGCAGCGCGATCGTCACCACGGAGAAGATGCTGAAGGCGTATTCGCCCGACATCGACCGGGCCGTCGCGATCGGCAGGAAGCCGGAGGCGGTGATCAGCGTCCCGGTGAGCATCGGGAACGCCGTGCTGCGGTACGCGAAGGTGGCCGCCGAGAAGCGATCGAGGCCCTCCTCGATCTTGCGCGCCATCATCTCGATCGCGATCATCGCGTCGTCGACGAGCAGTCCGAGGGCGATCACCAGCGCGCCGGTCGAGACGCGGTGCAGATCGATGCCGAACCAGCGCATCAGCACGAAGGTGGCGGCGAGCACCAGCGGGATCGTCAGCGCGACGACGGCGCCGGCGCGCAGGCCAAGGCTGAGGAAGCCGACGACGAGGACGATGGCGACGGCCTCGGCGAGCACGCGCATGAACAGCCCGACCGCGTCGCGCACGATGCGCGGCTGGTCGGAGACCTTCGCGAACTCGATGCCGATCGGCAGGTCGGCGCGCAGCCGCTGCATCGTCCGCTCGAGGCCGTCGCCGAGGCGGATCACGTCGCCGCTCGGCGTCATCGACACGCCGAGTCCGATCGCCTCGCGTCCGCCGAAACGCATCGTGTAGACGGGCGGGTCGACGCCGCCGCGAAAGACCCGCGCGATGTCGCCCAGGCGCAGCACCCGCCCACCGACGTGCAGCCGCAGCGCCTCGACCTCGCGTACCGAATCGAACTGGCCGGTCACGCGCAGCGGCACCGCATGCGTGGTGCCCTGCACGGTTCCGGCCGGTGCGACGACGTTCTGCGCCTGCAGCTGCGCGGCGATGCCCTGCGCGTCCAGTCCGAGCGAGGCGAGCGCCCGGGGCGAGATCTCCACGTAGATGCGCTCGTCCTGCACGCCGAAGAGCTCGACCTTCTGCACGTCGGGCAGGCGCAGCAGCTCCTGGCGCACACTCTCGACGGCGCGGCGCAGCTCCTCCATCGTGAAGCCGTCGCCGGTGAACGCGTAGATCGTGCCGAACACATCGCCGAACTCGTCGTTGAAGAACGGGCCGACGATCTCGGGCGGCAGCGTGTGGCGGATGTCGCCGATCTTCTTGCGCACCTGGTACCAGATCTGCGGCACCTGGGCGGCGGGCGCGTCGTCCTGCAGCTCGAGCACGACGAGCGATTCGCCGGGCTTCGAATGGCTGCGCGTGAGCTTGAAGTGCGGCGTCTCCTGCAGCGTGCGCTCGATGCGGTCGGTGACGACCTCGTCGACCTGCTCGGTGGTCGCGCCCGGCCACAGCGTGCGCACGACCATCATCCGGAACGTGAAGGCGGGATCCTCGCGCTGTCCCAGCTCGAAATAGGCCCGCGCACCGGCGAGCGCGACGACGAGCATCAGGAACAGCGTGAGCTGCGGGAAGCGCAGCGCCGCCGCCGAAAGGTTCGGGAGAGGGTTCGGACGAGGCGGTCGCCCGGCCGCCTCGCCGCCGTTCGCGCTCATTGCATTCCCGGCGTTTCGGCGGCGGCGGCGGCCCCTTGCAGCGGGCGCACGCGCTGGCCGGCGACCAGCAGGCCGGCGCCGGCGGTCACGATCCGGTCGCCGGCGACGATGCCGGCGACGACGCGCACGGCGTCGTCGAGCAGCCCGTCGGTGCGCACCTCGACGAGCTCGACGCGATCGTCCGCGCCCAGTCGCCACACGTGCGGCGTTCCGTCGCGCGAGTGCAGCGCGGACAGCGGCAGCTCGTAGGCCGGCTCCGTCTCGTTCTCCGCGCGGACCACCGCGCTCATGCCCAGCGCGATGCCCTCGGGCGCCTGCCCTTCGCTCGGTGCCAGGCGCATCGCGTAGGTGCGCGACGCGGGATCGGCGAGCGGGGACAGCTCGCGGATCTGCGCCTCGAAATCGTCCGCACCGAGCGCCGGAACGGTCGCACTCCACCGCGTCGCCGCGCGTGCGAGCCCGAGCGCGCGCTCGGGCACGTGCGCGAGCAGCTCGAATTCGCCGGCGCGCGCCACGCGCACGACCGGCTGACCGGCGGCCACCACCTGTCCCGCCTCGGCCTCGACGCCCGTCACGATGCCGGCGACGTCGGCGCGCAGCGTCTGGAAGGCGAGCTCGTTGTCGGCCTGCGCGAGCGCGGCGCGCGCCGCGCGCACGCGGGCGTCGGCGGCATCGGCCGCCGCCTGCTGGCGATCGAGCTGCGCGCGGCTCACGTAGCGCTGCGCGTGCAGCTCGCGCACGCGCTCGAGCTCGGCGTGCGCCAGGCGCGCCTCGGTCTGCGCCGCGTCCAGCTGCGAGCGCGCCGCGCTGCGTGCGGGCGCGCGGTCCTGCGGGTCGAGGCGCGCGAGCAGCTGGCCGGGGCGCACCGGCTGGCCGATCTCGACCGCCCGCTCGACGATCTTGCCGCCGACACGGAAGCCGTAGCGCGTCTCGATCCTGGGTCGGATCTCCGCCGGCAGCGTGAGCGACGTCCGCGCCCGCCGCTCGGCGACGGTGACGACGCGCACGGGTCGTATCGCCTCCTCGCGTACGGGCTGGGGCCGCCCGCACCCGGCGAGCGGCAACAGCGCGACGACGATCAGCAGCGAGCGGCGGTCCATCGGCGAAAGGCGGGAGAGGTTTCGGAGTGCGAGCGGCGCGCGTGCCGGATGGAGAATAAATGACGCACTGGTCATTAATTTACATCGACCTCGAGAGCGCGTCAACGACGACGTCCGGAATGTGGCCGGGATGCATCGCACGCCTACAATGCGCGGCGATGAACGCCGTCCTCGCCCGCCCGCTCACCTCGAGCGACCACTACGAGAACTTCCCGGTCGCGTCGCTGCTCGTTCCGGCCCGCCTGCGGCCGGCGATCGTCGCGCTCTACCGATTCGCGCGTCATGCCGACGATCTGGCCGACGAAGGCGACGCGGGTGCGCCCGAGCGGCTCGCGGCGCTCGATGCGCTCGGCAGCGAGCTGCGCGGCGAACGGCCCGACTCGGCCGTCGTCGCGCGCCTTCGCCCGCATTGGCAGGCGCATGCCCTGCCCTACGAGCCGCTGCACGCGCTGCTGTCGGCCTTCGCGCAGGATGCGGCGGCGACGGATGCGCCTTCGGGGCTGCGCCACCCCGACCGTGCCCATCTGCTCGATTACTGCGCACGCTCGGCCAACCCGATCGGCGAGCTGATCCTGCGCCTGTTCGGCGCATGGAACGAGCACACGCGGGTGCACTCGGACGCGATCTGCAGCGCGCTGCAGCTGCTGAACTTCGTGCAGGACCTCGCGATCGACTGGCGGCGCCGGCGGCTCTACGTACCGCTCGACGAACTGCGCGCCGCCGGGCTGGACGAAGGCGACGTGGCGCGCGCGGTCGACACGGGACGCGTCGACGCCCGGCTCGCCGCGCTGCTCGCGCGGCAGACCGAGGCCGCCACCGGACTGCTGCGCAGCGGCAGCGCGCTGGTGCGCCACGTGCCCTGGAGGCTGGCGCTCGAGTTGCGCGCGATCGTCGGCGGGGGCCTGCGGATCGCCGAGCGGCTGCGCGCGAACGGCTACGATCCGATCGCCGCCCGGCCCACGCTCGGCTGGCGCGATGCGCCGGCGCTCGCGCGACTCGCCCTCGCCGCTCCGTCCGCCCCGCGATGACGCCCGACGAGTACTGCCGCGATCGTGCCGCGCGCAGCGGATCGAGCTTCTACTACAGCTTCGGGTTCCTGCCCGCCGACCGCCGACGCGCGATCACCGCGCTCTACGCGTTCTGCCGCGAGGTCGACGACGTCGTCGACGAATCGACCGACGCGATGCTCGCGCGTACGCGACTGGACTGGTGGCGCGACGAGGTCGAGCGACTGTACGAGGGCCGGCCGCAGCACCCGGTCACGCGGGCGCTCGCCCCGCATCTGCAGACGTGCTCGATCGAGCGCGCGCGGCTGCTCGAGATCGTCGACGGCATGCAAATGGACCTCGAGCAGGACCGCTACCTCGATTTCGAAGGCCTGCGCCTGTACTGCCATCGCGTCGCCGGCGTCGTCGGCGTGCTGGCCGCGCGGATCTTCGGCGCCCGTCGCGAATCGACGATGCGCTACGCGGAGGAGCTCGGGCTCGCGCTGCAGCTGACGAACATCATCCGCGACGTCGGCGAGGACGCCCGCCGCAAGCGCGTCTACCTGCCGATCGAGGACCTGCAGCGCTTCGACGTGGCGCTCCACGAGATACTCGCGATCCGCCCGAGCGAGCGCTTCGTCGAGCTGATGCGTTTCCAGGCCGCGCGCGCCCGCGAAACCTACGCACGGGCGCTCTCGCTGCTCGAGCCCGACGAGCGGCCCGCCCAGCGGCCCGGCCTGATGATGGCGGCGATCTACTTCACGCTGCTCGACGAGATCGAACGCGACGGCTTTCGCGTGCTGACGCATCGCACGTCGCTCACGCCACTGCGCAAGCTCTGGATCGCATGGCGGACCTGGACCTTCGGGGCGCCGCGCTTCGCGGCGACACGGTGAACACGCTCGCCGTGGTCGGCGCCGGCTGGGCCGGGCTGTCGACCGCAGTGCACGCAGCGCGCGCCGGCCTTCGGGTGCATCTCGTCGAGCGCGCGCCCTTCGGGGGCGGGCGTGCGCGCGAGGCACGGATCGACTTCGGCGCAGGGCCGGTCGCGGTCGACGCCGGCCAGCACCTGCTGATGGGCGCCTACCGCGAGTGCCTGCGGCTGGCGGCGATCGCGCACGGCGCGGCCGCGCCGCCTCTTCGGCGCACCGCGCTCGCGCTGCGCGACACCGCCGGACTGCGGCTCGAGGCGCGTGCCCGCCGCGCTCCGTGGCACCTGCTCGGCGCGCTGGCGGGCGCGCGCGGGCTGTCGCTGCGCGAGCGATGGGCGGCGCTGCGCCTGGTCGCCGCATTGCGCGCCCGCGGCTGGCGCACGCCCGCCGGCGAGACGGTTTCGGCACTGCTGGCACGCCACCGGCAGCCGCGCACGCTCGTCGAGCGGCTGTGGTCTCCGCTGTGCATCGGTGCGATGAACACCGCACCCGAGAGCGCCTGCGCGGGAGCCTTCGCGGCGGTGCTGCGCGACACGCTGGGCGCCGAGCGCGCGGCGAGCGATTTCGTGCTTCCGGAAACGACGCTCGACGCCGCGATCACCCGCCCCGCGCTCGGTTGGCTGCGTGCGCACGGCGGCGCCGTCTCGTTCGGCACGAACGTGCGCGCCGTTCGGCGCGCCGGCCCGCATTGGCGCATCGAGACCGCCGGCGCGACGCTCGAGGCGTCGCAGCTCGTTGTCGCCACGCCCCCGGCCGACGCCGCGCGCCTGCTCGAGCCGCTCGATCCGCGCGCGCAGGCCCTCGCGCGCTTCACCTACGAGCCGATCGCCACCGTGCTGCTCGAATGGCCGCGCGACGCGCTGCTGCCGTTGCCGGACTGGACGCTGCTGCACGACGACGGGCGACGCGCGTGGGGGCAGTGGCTGTTCGATCGGGGCTGCATCGGCGCGCATCGCATCGCCGCCGTCGTCGTCAGCGCCGCCTCGCGCCTGGGTGCGACGACGCGCGAAGCACTCGGCGAGGCGGTCGCGCACCAGGTGGCGCGCCAGCTCGAGCTGCCGCTGCCGCGCGCGCACCGCACGGTGATCGAAAGGCGCGCGACGATCCGCTGCACGCCCGATCGGCCGCGCATCGCCTGCGACGCATTCGCCGACGCGCTGCCCGGCCTGTGGCTGGCCGGCGACTACGTCGACGACGAATACCCGGCGACGCTCGAGACCGCGGTGCGCAGCGGGCGGCGCGCGGCCGAACGAGTGCGGGCGGCTCAGCCCCAGGCCGCCTCGAGCGCCTGATCGACGCGGTCGAGCGCGACCGCCTCGATTCCCTCGATCGGCCGGCGCGGCGCGTTCCCGCGCGGAACGAGCACGCGGGAGAAACCGAGCTTCGCCGCCTCGCGCAGGCGCTCCTGCCCGCGCGGGGCGGGCCGGATCTCGCCGGCGAGGCCGACCTCGCCGAAGGCCGCGACCCCTCGCGGCAACGGGCGATTCTTCAGCGACGAGACGATCGCCAGCAGCACGGCGAGATCGGCGGCGGGCTCGGACACGCGCACGCCGCCGACCGCGTTGACGAAGACGTCCTGATCGTAGCAGGCGATGCCGGCATGCCGGTGCAGCACGGCGAGCAGCATCGCGAGCCGGTTGTGCTCGAGTCCCACCGAAAGGCGACGCGGATTCGGCACGTGCGCGGTGTCGACGAGCGCCTGGATCTCCACCAGCAACGGGCGCGTGCCCTCCTGCGTGACGTTCACGCACGAGCCCGGCACGCCGGTGGCGTGCGTCGACAGGAACAGCGCCGACGGATTCGCCACCCCGCGCAGCCCGCGGTCGGTCATCGCGAACACGCCGAGCTCGTTCACCGCGCCGAAGCGGTTCTTGAAGGCGCGCACGAGGCGATACGACGAATGGGAATCGCCCTCGAAATACAGGACGGTGTCGACCATGTGCTCGAGCACGCGCGGCCCGGCGAGCGTGCCCTCCTTGGTCACGTGGCCGATCATCACGACGGCGACGCCGAGCTGCTTCGACAGCCTCGTGAGCTGCGCCGCGCACTCGCGCACCTGCGCCACCGAGCCGGGCACCGACTGCAGCTGCGACGAATACAACGTCTGGATCGAGTCGATCACGACGACCGCCGGCCGCCGCGATTCGATCGCGGCGACGATGCGCTCGAGCTCGATCTCCGCCATCAGCGGCATGCGCGCCGACTCGGCGCCCATCCGGTGGGCACGCAGCGCGACCTGCGAGACCGACTCCTCGCCGCTCACGTAGAGCACTTCGCGCGCCGCGGACAGCGCGACGAGCGTCTGCAGCAACAGCGTCGACTTGCCGATGCCCGGGTCGCCGCCGATCAGCACGACCGAGCCCTCGACGAGTCCGCCGCCGAGCACGCGGTCGAACTCGTCGATGCCGGTGGGAATGCGCGCGATCGAGACGACCGGAACCTCGTCCAGAGTCACGATCGGCTGCGACGGGGCGAGCGCCGGGAAGCGGCCCGGGCCCGAGCGCGCCTCTTCGACCGTCTCGACGAGCGTGTTCCAGACCGCGCAGTGCGGGCACTGCCCCTGCCATTTCGGGGCCGTGCCGCCGCACTCGCTGCAGACGTGCCGGGTGCGGACGCGCGCCATCACGCGGCGTCGACGACGCGAAGCGGCACGCGCGGCGCGAGCGCGCACAGCAGCTCGTAGCCGATCGTGCCCGACGCCTGTGCGACTTCGTCGACCGGCACCGTCGCCCCCCACAGCTCCACCCGCGAGCCGACACCGGCGCGTGGCACCGGCGTCAGGTCGACCGTCAGCATGTCCATCGCGACGCGACCCACGGTGTGCGTTCGCACGCCATCGACGGCGACCGGCGTTCCGGTCGGGGCGTGGCGCGGATAGCCGTCGGCGTAGCCGCAGGCGACGACGCCGATGCGCATCGGACGCTCGGCGCGGAAGGTCGACCCGTAGCCGACCGCGTCGCCCGTCGCGAGCGACTGCACCGCGATCAGCGTCGACTCGAGCGTCATCGCGGCGCGCAGCCCGAACGAGCGGGCGCTGCGGTGCGCGAACGGCGTGGCGCCGTAGAGCAGGATGCCGGGCCGGATCGCGGCCCCGTGCGCGGCCGGCAGCGACAGCACGGCCGCCGAATTGGCCAGCGACCACGGCGCCGCCAGCCCGCGCGCCGCCTGCTCGAAGCGTCTCAGCGCGTCGTCGGCACCGCCGTCGCGGTCGGCATCGGCGAAATGCGTCATCAGCGTCGCCGAGCGCACGGCGGGCAGCGCGCGCAGCCGCTCGAAGGCCGGGCGAAACGCCGCCGCTTCGAAGCCGAGGCGGTTCATCCCGCTGTTCAGCTTGACGAACACGTCGAGCGCGGCGTCCGCGGGCAGCCGCTCGAGCCAGTCGATCTGCCGGGCTTCGTGCACGACCAGCGAGAGCCGCTGCGCGGCCGCCTGCGCGACGTCGGCCGCCTCGAAGGCGCCCTCGAGCATCAGGATCGGCCCCGTCCAGCCGAGCTCGCGCAGCCGCGCCGCACGGTCGAACTCGACCAGTGCCAGGCCGTCGGCCTCGGCGAAGCCGCGCAACACGTTCGCCAGTCCGTGCCCGTAGCCGTCGGCTTTCACGACCGCCCAGACGAAGCGTCCGGGCGCGTGCGCGCGCGCGACCGACAGGTTGTGGCGCAGCGCGGAGATCGAAACGGTGGCGAACGTCGGACGCGACATGGGGCGGCAAGCGTTGCCGGGCACTATAGCGCGCGCGGCGCCGCGCTCCGGACTTTCCGCCTCGGCTGCGCCCCCCGCGAACATGGTATAAACCGACCCGCGCTTTGCAACGGCATTTCGACCCGCCCCCGAGGCGCGTTTCCCGGGCGGCCGCCCGCTTCGCCACCGCGCGGCGATCCCTCTCGAACCATCCCTGGGCGATGAAGCGCGGCTTCTACACGATCATGGCGGCGCAGTTCTTCTCGTCGCTCGCCGACAATGCACTGCTGATCGCCGCCATCGCGCTGCTGATCGAGATGCACGCGCCCGAGTGGATGAAGCCGCTGCTCAAGCTCTTCTTCACCGTGTCGTACGTGCTGCTCGCGCCCTTCGTCGGCGCCTTCGCCGACTCGATGCAGAAAGGGCACGTCATGTTCGTCACGAACCTGGTGAAGATCGTCGGCTGCATGCTGATGTTCTTCACGGTGCATCCGCTGCTCGCCTATGCGGTGGTCGGCTTCGGCGCGGCGGCCTATTCGCCGGCCAAGTACGGCATCCTCACCGAGCTGCTTCCGCCCGAGAAGCTGGTCGCCGCCAACGGGTGGATCGAAGGAACGACGGTCGCGTCGATCATCCTCGGCACCGTGCTCGGCGGGGCCTTGATCAGCCCGTCGATCGCATCGATGCTGCTCGCGATCGACGTGCCGTGGATCGACACCGGCGTGGACACGCCGGCCGAGGCGGCGATCCTGACGATCGCGCTCGTCTACGCGGTGGCGGCGCTGTTCAATCTCCGCATCCCCGACACCGGCGCCCGCTACCCGCACCAGCCGCGCCATCCGTGGCGGCTGATGCGCGACTTCCTCGAATGCAACCGGATCCTGTGGCGGGATCGGCTCGGCCAGATCTCGCTGTCGGTCACGACGCTGTTCTGGGGCGCCGGGGCGACGCTGCAGTTCATCGTGCTCGACTGGGCGCGCGAAGCGCTGGAGATGCCGCTCAGCCGCGCGGCGATCCTGCAGGGCGTCGTCGCGGTGGGCATCGCCGGCGGCGCCGTGCTCGCCGCGCGCGTCGTGCGGCTGCGCGACTCGCTGCGTGTGCTGCCGGTCGGCGTGGCGATGGGCATCGTCGTGCCGTGCATGACGCTGATCGGATCGGAGGCGGCGGCGTTCCCCGTGCTCGTGCTGATCGGCGCGCTCGCCGGCTTCTTCGTCGTGCCGATGAACGCGCTGCTCCAGCACCGCGGCCACGTGCTGATGAGCGCCGGCCACTCGATCGCCGTGCAGAACTTCAACGAGAACCTGAACATCCTCCTGATGCTCGGACTGTACTCGCTGCTGGTGCGGCTCGAGCTCGGGGTGAACGTCGTGATCGTCGTGTTCGGCGCCTTCATCGCACTGGCGATGGTGCTCATCATCCGTCGTCATCGTGCGAACCAGCGCGTATTCGACGCGGTGGCGCTCATCGGCCAGAGCAAGCATTGACGCGCGACGCCCCTGCGGCGAGGCACAGATCGGCCCAGGCCGCGGCCTTCTCGTGCGGCGCCTCGAGCAGCTGCGACGGATGCCCGCTGACGACGAGCGGCACCGCACGCGAGCCCCCGCGCCACTCGTGCACCCGGCCGCGCAGCGCCGTCACCGTGTCATCGGTACCGAGCAGCGCCTGAGCCGCCGCCGAGCCGAGCGCGACGATCACGCGCGGCCCGAGCGCGCCGATGCGCGCGGCGAGCGCGTCGTCGCGGCGAGCGCCGGCCGAGTCGTCGGACGGATCGCCGGCCGAACGTTCGAACGGATCGCCGGCCGGCGCGGGCGCGGGCGGCAGCACCTCCGCGGGCGATCGGGCCGGACGCAGCTCGAGCGCCGCGAGCATGCGCTCGAGCAGGCGCATCGTGTCGCCGTGCCGACCGGTGCCGTCGCCGTCGGGCGTCGTCTCGACGTTCTCACCGACGAACAGCCAGTCGCCGCTTTCGTCGGACAGCAGGAACATGGCGGGACGCCCGGACGGTACGGGCGCCGATTCGCGCCGCACAGGCGCCGCTTCGAGCGGCGTCGACGACGCATCGACCGCGGCACCCGCCGCACCGGCGGGCCCGGCCCGCAGCCGCCACAGCGGTCCGATCCCCAGCGCCCGGAAGGCGCGTCGCTTCGCTTCGTTCACGACGGACCGAGACGCTTGAAGAGGACCTGCGCATCCTCGCGCCCGTTCTGTGCGGGGTAATAGCCGCGACGCGTGCCGATCGGCTCGAAACCCATCGAGCGATACAGCGCCAGCGCCCGGGCGTTCGTCGGACGTACCTCGAGCAGCATCCCGCGGGCGCCGCGCCCCGCGGCGTCGCGCAGCAGCCAACGCAGCATCTCGCGCCCGTACCCCTTGCCCTGCATCGGTGCGCACACGCTCAGGTTCAGCAGATGGACCTCGTCCGGAAGCCACATCACCACCGCGTATCCGATCAGCTGCGGCGATTCCTCGACCTCGATCTCGAACACCCACGCGTCGTGGCCGGCGAGCAGCGAGTCGGCGAAGTTGCCGCGCGTCCACGGGAACTCGTAGATCGACCGCTCGATCGCGGCGACCGCGTCCAGATCGCTGCGGCGCATCGGGCGCACGTGCATCACTCGCGCGAGTCCGCCTCCGCGCGCTCGCGCGCCGCACGCTGCTCGTCGTGATCGAGCGCGACCTTGTCGCGCAGATAGCGCGGCGCGGCCTGCGATGCGGGGATGGCGCGTCCGGCGTGCCAGTCGGCGCAGCCGAGTTCGGCGAGTGCATCGGCGCGCACGTAGGCGTCGTCGGCCACCGGTGCGGGTGGCCCGATGGTTCCGAAACGCGCGTCCCACGCCAGCGCGGTCGGTGCGTGCACCCAGGCGTCGCCGGCGCGCAGCAGCGCGTCGGCGCCGGCCAGCGGCCGATGGGTGCGCAGCCACTCGTCGATCTCGTCGACGAAGCGCGCGCGGGCGACGATGCGCGGCGCCTCGAGCGTCTCGAGCAACGCGGCCGCGTTCGCGCCGCTCGCTTCGCCCGGCACCGGGCCGATCCGGTACATCGCCACGTAGAGTTCGTCCATGCGCGCGTCGTTGGCGGCGAGCACGATCGCCTCGGCCGTGCCGAAGCGCACGCGCTGCCAGGCGAGCGCGCGCAGCGAATCGACCGCGACCAGCGGCCGGTCGAGTGCGAAGCCGAGTCCCTGCGCGACCGCGCAGCCGATCCGCAGGCCGGTGAACGAGCCAGGCCCGGCGTCGAAGGCGATCGCGTCGAGCTCGGCCAGCTCGATGCGCGCGCCGCGGCACAGCTCGTCGACCATCGCGAGGATGTTCATCGACTGCTGCGCGCCCAGCGGTTCCGAGATGCAGTCGCTGTCGTCGTCGCCGAATCCGTGCCGGTACAGCGCCACCGAGCACCAGGTGCCGGAAGTCGACAGCGCCAGCACGCGGACGGGGCGAACCCGTTGCGCGGCGGAATTCGGTTCGTGCTGCGCGGCCTGCGCGTGCGAACGGGACCCCGGCGCGTGCGGGCGGGAACGGGGCCGCGGCGCGAGCGCCGGCGAATCGGCTTCGGAGCTGGAATCCACGCGACGATTCTAGCCGCGCCGTCGGCGGCGGCGCGTGCCCCTCGAACGTGCCGGCCGCCTCAGTCGCGCCGCGGACCGCCCTGCCGCGGACCGCCCTGCCGCGGACCGCCCTGTCGCGCATCGCGTGAGCGCGCGTCGCGTAGCTGCTCGCGCAGCCGTTCGCGCTCGGCGGGCGAGAGCCCGCTGCCGCGCGACGGCGGCGAGCCCCGTCGCAGATCGCCGCCGCGCCCCCGACCGTCATGCGCGCGCTCGGCGCGCTGCGCGTCGCGATCGCGCAACTGTTGCCGGAAGCGCTCGCGCTGGTCGCGATCCATGCGGCCGTAGGGCTGCGCCGCCGCCTGCCCGGCGACGAGCGTGCCGAGTGCGAGCGCGCAGGCGGCCAGCACCGTGCGACGAAGCGGGGAACGAACGTGCGGATTCATCAGCGCGCATTCTAGGGCCGGGCGCACACGCGCGCGGACACCGACGCGGTAAACGATGTAACAGCCGGTAACGGCTCGCGCACGCCGGGGCACCGGCGGCACGCGTGCCGCTATCATCGCCAGCCATGAGCACCGCGCCCCGCAAGCTGCTCGTCGTCGACGACGATCCGAAACTGCGCGAGCTGCTGCGCCGTTACCTGAGCGAGAATCAGTTCGAGGTCAGCGTGGCGCAGGACGCGACGGCGATGAACCGCCTGATGCAGCGCGAGAACTTCGACCTCATCGTGCTCGACCTGATGCTGCCGGGCGAGGACGGGCTGTCGATCGTGCGCCGCCTGCGCGGCGCCAACGACCGCACCCCGATCATCGTTCTCACCGCGAAGGGCGACGACGTCGACCGCATCGTCGGCCTCGAGCTCGGCGCCGACGACTATCTCGGCAAGCCCTTCAATCCGCGCGAGCTGCTCGCGCGCATCCACGCCGTGCTGCGCCGGCAGCCTCCGCCCGAGCTGCCGGGTGCGCCGAGCGCCGAGCCGATCGAGGTGCAGTTCGGTCCGTTCCGGTTGAATCTCGCCACGCGACAGCTCACCCGCGACGGCGAACCGGTGCCGCTGACCACCGGCGAATTCTCGGTGCTCAAGGTGCTCGTGCAGCACGCGCGCACCCCGCTCACGCGCGAGAAGCTGATGTCGCTCGCCCGCGGCCGCGAGTACGAAGCCTACGATCGCAGCCTCGATGTGCAGGTGTCGCGGCTGCGCAAGCTGATCGAAGCCGATCCCCAGCAGCCGCGGCTGATCCAGACCGTCTGGGGCGTCGGCTACGTATTCGTACCGGACGGCGAATGACGCGCGCCGCCCGCGTCCCGGCGACGGGGACGGCGACGGCCCGCGGCGCGCGCCCGATCAGCCTGTTCTGGCGCACCTTCGGCCTGGTCGCGTTGCTGATCGTCGCGAGCTTCGTCGCCACGCTCGCGGCCGCGCGCCTGCTCGAGCGCGCTCCGCCCGAGCAGCGCCTGGCCTGGGAGATCGCCTCGGTGGTCAACCTCACGCGCGCGGCGCTGGTCAGCGCCGAAGCCGACCGGCGCCTGCAGCTGCTCGACGAACTGGCGCAGCAGGAGGAAGTCCGCGTGCTGCCGAAGGAGCCCGGCGACCGACTCGATCCCACGGCGATCGGCCCGCGCCTGCGCGCACTCGAGCCCCGGCTGCGCCCGCTGCTCGGAAAATCGACCGAGGTGGCCGGACGCGTCAACGGA
>DATGRE010000272.1:0-34220 GCA_035303885.1 Zeimonas sp.
CGCGATGTCCTGGCGCAGCAGCCAGGCCGACAGGGCGAGCAGTGCGGCGGCGAAGACCGTTCCACCCCAGCCTTGGCCGGACGCGGCCAGGCCGACGACGACGGCCGCGAGGATCGCGCCGAAGGCCCTCTTCGCGTTCGGCGACGGCGGCAGGAAGCGGGACAGCTCGAGCCTCTCGCCGGCGATCGTCAGCACGAGGAATGCCAGCCACCAGGGCAGTGCGGCGGCGGGCGGGGCGCCTGCGAGCCACACCGCGGTTCCGATGGGCCAGCACAGCGCGCCGAGCGCGAGCGTGAAGGTGAAGAGCGCGCGCTGGCGGCGCAGCACGTCGAGCGAGGCGGCGACGAAGACGAGGCCGCCGGCGAGGAGGAGGGGCGGCGCGAACGCCGCCGGTGCCGGCAGCCGGACGCCGAGCGCGGCGAGCAGGACGCCGGCGCCGGCGAGCAGCGGCGCCGCGTACGCCCAGTAGCGGCCGAGCGCCACTGCGCGCTCGAGCGAGATGACCACGCCGAAGAAGCCGATCATCAGCGGTCCGTGCAGCGCGGCTGCGCCCTGGACCGATTCGGGCATCGACCAGCCGAGACGGACGAGTCCGGCGCCGGTGCCGAACAGCAGGCCGATGAAGCCGAGCATCAGCAGCGGCACGCGCGCCGCGGGCGGCAGCCCGGTGCGCGACGCCGTCGCGTCTGCGGGATGCGTCACTTCAGCCCGGCGACCAGCCGAAGTGCTCGCGGGCGAAGCCGCTCATCTTGTCCGGTGTCCAGGGCGGGTCCCAGACGAGCTCGACCTCGACCGCCGTGCCTTCGGGCACCATCGCGCGCACCACGCGCCGCACGTCGTCCATGATCATGTCGGCCATCGGACACGCGGCGGTCGTCATCGTGACGTCGATGAAGACCGCCTTCTCGCCGACCGCGATGTTGTACACGAGCCCGAGGTCGACGATGTTCATGCCGGCCTCGGGATCGTCGACCTGGCGCAGCGCCTCGCGGATGGCGTCGTCGTCGGGCATCGTTGACATGAGCTGCCTCCCGTAGCGCGTTCCGGTCTCAGGCGAAGCGTCGCACGAATGCGATCCGCTGCGAGGGAACGAAGCCGGTATCGTAGAGGAAACCGAGCAGCCCGAGGTCGGCAGGCGAAACGCTCGTCTCGACCTGCTCGACGCGCAGCGCGCCCAGGTTGACGAACAGCTGCGAGAGCAGCGCGCGTCCGACGCCGCGGCCGGCGTACGCGGGATCGACGCCGATCGTGTCGATCACCGCCACCGGCTCCGTTCTCCCGTAGTCGCCCAGGTCGACGCGCGCCATCAGGAAGCCGATGACGAGGTCCTCGTCGAGGCGCGCGGTCAGCGAGACGCGAATGGCCGAGTCGGCGGTGGTCTCCGCGAACTTGTGCGCCATGTACTCCTCGCGGTTGCGGCCGGTGATCGCGCGGTCGATGCGCACGATCTCGCGCAGCTCTCCTGCGTTCATCGCGCGCACGTCGGCGGTGTCGCGCGCAAGGCGTTCGAAATCGTTGGCCGCCTGGCCGCCGAAATTCACCTCCGTGGGAGGCTCGGCGGATGCGTCGGCGAGCACCGGGTCGTCGCGCTCGGGTGCATAGGCGCCGCCCTCGACCGCGCAGTCGACGACCTGTTCGGGCGCACGCTCGAAGCCCATCGCGCTCATCCAGCGCAGCATCGGCAGGTCGTTCCATCGTGCCTGCGTGCGCAGGCTCGCGATGCGATGACGCTTCGCCCAATCCGACAGCGCGTTGAACAGGTCGCGGCCGATGCCCTGGCTCTGCGCGTCGGCGCGTACGCCGATCGCCTCGAGCCGCAGCGCGGGCTCGCTGCGGCCGAACTCGCCTTCGAGCACGCGTGCGAGCACGTAGCCGGCGATCCCCTTGCCGTCGATCGCGGCGAACTGCGCGTGCAGCTTCGGTTCGCGGCGCGCCGATTGCAGCCGGCGCTCGAAATACGGCTGGCGCGAGCGGCGCTCGATCGCCGCGTCGATCGCGACGACTTCCTCGAGATCGCCCGCGGCGAGCGGGCGGATGTCGGCCCGGAGCGTGTAGGAGGCGTGCATCGGTAGGTTCCTGCTTTTCAGGCCGGTAGGGGCTGCGGCTGGACGAAGCGGCGCGCGGGCACGCGGATCAGGCGGCGGCGTAGGCGAAGGCGAGCTCGCGATCGGTTTCCTCGTCGAGGAGGTCCTCGAGCATCGGCAGTAGCGCCATCGTCTCCTTCTGGATGTGCGCGACTTGGCGTTCGACCATCTCGGCGACGCCGACCTTCAGTTGCGTCCATCCCGCCGCCTCGAGCGTACCGGCGGCGGCGGCGTGCGCGAGCGGCAGAAGCGTTTCGGCCGCTTCGCGGATCGCCTGGTGCTCCTCGGCGAGCAGTTCGGCGATGTCGCCTTCGCCGGCCTCGGCGAGGCGGTTGAACAGCTCGTTCTCCTCGAAGTCGAAGTGGCGCCCGATGTCCTGTTCGAGATGGCGAGCGAACTGCCCCGCAAGCCGGGCGAGCTCCGGATCGCCGGTAGCGCCGCGCGGCGAGCGCGCGAACGCCTGCTCGACCTTGCCGAGCAGATCGAGGTTCGTCCGGTGCTCCTCGTCGAGCGCGTGAGCGACCTGGCCCTGGAAATTCATGGCACCTCCTAAATCTGCATCGCGTTACCA
This sequence comes from Zeimonas sp., assembly GCA_035303885.1. Taxonomy (GTDB): domain Bacteria; phylum Pseudomonadota; class Gammaproteobacteria; order Burkholderiales; family Burkholderiaceae_E; genus Zeimonas. Next base: position 2,656 of record DATGRE010000272.1, read on the forward strand.
GAATAGGCGTGCGTGCAGGCGATGCCATTGATACGGGTCAAGCAACGGGGGCGGTCGGGGGGACGGCCGTGCGAGGCGCGGGCGGCAGGCGCATGCGGCGGACGAGGATCGCGAAGAACGCGAGGAAGGCCGCCGCGCCCAACGTGCCGACGGCGGCCGCGGCGAGCGCGAGCCACGACGAATCGACGATCGCCGCTGCGACCAGCAGGACGAGCGCGCACAGGTGGCACGCGTAGTGGATCGCCAGCGGCCGATCGGCGGTAAGCGAAGAGGGCGTGCGCGGCAGCTTCGTTCCCGGCGCCTTGTGCATCGACGCGAGGAACGGGACGATGCGCTGCATCATCCCCAGTACGAGCGTGAGCAGCCAGCCGGGAACGAGGACGATGCCGAACAGCGTCGCGAGCATCGGCACGTCGGGTGCGAGCACCGTGGCGAGCGCCAGTGCCAGGCTCGCGACCATCAGCGCCCACGCGATGCGCACGAGCCGGAACGAGCGGCCGAGCTCGCGCCGCATGCCGGTGCGCAGCGCGAGCAGCACGAGCCGCAGATGCAGTGCGACCGCGCCGGCACCCGCCGCCAGTGCGGCGGCCTGCAGCGGCATCGCGTACCCGCGTCCGAAGGCGGCGGCACCGGCGAGCAGCAGCGCGAGCGCGGCCAGCGCCGCCGAGACGCGCACCTGCGTCTCGTCGGGTGCGGGCGACAGCGCGAACATCGGCACCAGGATGTATGCCAGGCCGAGCGCGAGCATGCCCATGAAGCCGTAGGCGGCGAACGGCACGTGCAGCGCGAGCGCCGTCTCGCGCGTGAAGAGCGGCCATCCGAGATACGTGAACGCGAGCGAGACTGCGCTGACCACGACGACGGCGAGCGAGGCGAGGGCGATCCATCCGTGCGTGACGATGCCGGCCATGCCGCGCGCGCCCGCGAGGTTGCGCGCGGTGAGCACGCCGTAGCCGATCAGTCCGGCGACGACGGCGACGGCGCCGGCACCCAGCCAGAGCGGCGCGCCGATGCCCATGCCGACGGCGGTTACGCCCACGCCCGCGGTGTAGACCCACCAGATCGCGGCGGGGAGCCGCGTCGAGTACACCGGCTGGCGGGTGGCGACCGGCATCAGCTGCAGGCTCGCGCCGATCGCGGTCATCGCGAGCACGCCGAGCGTGACGAAGTGCAGGGCCGCCAGCGGCCAGCCGAGCCCGCCGACGAAGCGCGGCGCGCCGGCCGCACCGGCACCGAGTGCGATCCAGGCGGCGAGATGGAACACCGCGGCCGCGCCGAAGTAGCGCAGCGGAATCGACGCAGGCAGCAGCCGGCTCGTCGCGCCGGCGAGAAAGCCGGCGGCGAGCTTCGGGCGGGCCGCGCCGGCCTTCGTGCCGGCCTTCATTCGCCGCGCGTCAGCCGAAGCCGCACTTCGCCCGGCTCGCCGTCGATGATCTCGGCGCTCCAGCCGATCTCGGCGAGTTCGGGGTAGAGCAGCTGCGGCTCGCGATCGAGATGCACGATGACCGGGCGATCGTCGTCGACCGAGCGCAGCAGCGTGAGGATGGCGACCATCGGCTGTGGCGGCTGCAGGCCGCGCACGTCGATGTGGATGCCGTCCGGTTCCGTCCAGCGATTCATTGGCTCTTGTGCAGGTCCTGCAGCCTGCGGCGGATCAACTTGCCGGTCGGGGTGCGCGGCAGCGCGTCGATGGGGTGGAACCAGCGCGGGCGGCGGTAGGGCGGCATCGTCTCGGCGTGCGTGCGCAGCGCCGCTTCGGCACGTTGCGGGCTCGCCGGGTCTTTCGGCACGTAGAACACCGCCACGGCGTCGACACCGTCGTCATCGGGTACCAGCACCGCCGCGGCCTCGAGGATGTCGTCGCTGACCAGCCCGAGCGTCTCCTCGATCGCGATCAGGTCGACCCATCGCCCGTGCACCTTGACGAGCGATCCCTCGCGGCCGGCGAAGCGCCAGGAGCCGTCGGCCTGCGGCTCGAAGAGGTCGCTCGGACAGAAGCGTCCGTCGCGGAAATGCTCGTTCTGCTCGGCGGGAAGATTCCAGTAGCCGAGCGCGATCATCGGCGCGGCGAAGCTCAGGCGGGTGGGCGAGGCGCCGGTCCCGGCGAGCGGTCGGGCGTCGATGCCGGGCGAGGGACGTAGCCCGCGGCCGTCGTCGCGATCGGTCATGACCAGGACGAGCGTCTCCGAGGCGCCGTAGCCGTTGATGATCGCCGCGCCCGTCTGCCGGTGCCATTCGTCGCGCAGGTCGGTCGACAGCGCCTCGCCGGCGGAGACGAAGCGGCGCACGCCGTCGCGCACGAGCCGTGCGGCCAGGCCTTCCTTGAGCAGGTTGCGGTACAGCGAGGGCACGCTGCAAAGCACCGTGGGGTGCGTGCGTGCGACGGTCTCGGCGACGCCGGCGGCGGTCGGCCACGCGGGGTCGAGCACGACCGAGGCGCCGAGCTTCAGGCCGGCATACAGCGCGTTCGTCTGCGGGTAGGAGAAGAACATCTTCGAGCTGGCGAAGATGCGATCGCGTGCCGTCGCGCCGACGACCTCGGCGGTGACGCGCTCGATCTCGAGCGCGAAGCGATGGCCGTGGACGACCGCTTTCGGCTTGCCGCTGGTGCCCGAGGAATGGACCCAGACGGCCGGTTGCGTGGGTTCGCACGGCATCGCGTCCCGCGGCTCGGCGTCGGCGTGCTCGACGAGCCATTCCTCGAGCGCGATCACGCGCTCGCGATAGGGCGCCGGCGTCTCCGCGCGCGACTCGGCGAGCACGAAGCGGAAATCGGCGGTCTCGAGCATCGACTGCCATTCGGCGCTCGGAAGTCTCGGATTCACGCCGACCGCGACGCCGCCGGCGGCGATGCAGCCGAGGAAGGATTCGACCCAGGCGAAGCCGTCCGGAATCTGCACGGCGACGCGCTCGCCGGGGCGAAGCCCCCGTGCATGCCATGCACCGGCGGCCCGGGCGACGGCTTCGCGCAGCTCGCCGTAGCTGCGCGTCTGCGTGCCGCAGACGAGTGCGACGTCGTCGTCGTTGCCGTTGGCGAGGAGAACCGAGGCCGCGTTCAACGTCATGGCCGTCTCCGTGTTTTCTTCAGGCTTCGGCGAGTGCCCCGCCCGAGGCGCGCTGGCCCCTGGCTTCGTCGAGCAGTTCGCGCACCAGTCGCTGCACCGTGATCGCGGCGACCTGTCGCCGGTAGTTCGCCTGCGTGACGGTCGTGCGCATCGGGCTGACCTGGCGCTGCACGAGCTTGCCGAGCGTGGCGATCGCGTCGTCGCCGAGCGGATGGCCGAGCATCGCCTCGACACCGGCGAGGTCGAGCGGATGCGAGTTGGTGCCGGTCAGGCCGACCCGCAGTTCGTGCAGCACGCCTTCGCGCATCGCCAGCGCGACTGCCACGCCGGCCAGCGGAAAGTCGATCGACGCGCGGACCCGCGCCTTGCGATAGGCCGAAACCAGTCCTTCGGCGGGCGTCGGCACGAACACGCGCGCGAGGATCTCGTCGCGCTCGCTCGTGAGCCATGCGCGGCCGTCGTCGCGATACAGCTCGGTCAGCGCGATGCGCCGTTCGCCCCGCGCCGAGACGAGCTCGACCTCGGCGCGCAGCGCGATCAGCGCGCCGGCCAGGTCGCCGCTGAACGCGGCGTGACAGCGGTTGCCCTGCGGCGCCACGTGGCAGACGGTGCCGCCGCGCTTCAGGCAGTAGCCGTTCGACGCGCGCCACCATTCGCTCTGGTTGTAGTAGACGCAGCGCGTGTCGAGGAACAGGTTTCCGCCGATCGTGGCGACGCCGCGATGCGCCGGACCGGCTACCGAGCCGGCGGCCTGCGCGATCGCGCGGTAGCCGCCGACGAGCAGCGGATGCGCGGCGAGCGTCGCCAGGCGGGCTCCCGCGCCGATCGACACCCCCGTGCGCGTGCGCTCGACGGCGTCGAAGCCCGCGATGCCGCCGAGGTCGACGAGCATTTTCGGCCGCTCGATGCCGCGGCGCAGGTTCGGTACCAGGTCGGTTCCGCCGGCGACGAGTCGCGCGTCGGGATTCGCGGCGAGCAACGCCGCGGCCTCGGCGAGCGTGCCGGGTCGCTTCCATTCGAACTCGTGCAAGGCGTCCATGTTCAGCTCCCGGAGACGCTCGTTCCAGCCGGTTGTGCGGATTCGGACGCCGGCGTCCTGCCGCCTGGTGCGCCCGTGCCCTTGCGCGCCGCCGTGGCGTCGCGCAGGCGCTCGGCGCGCTTGCGCGCCTGTATCGCTTCGAAGACGCGATCGGGCGTCGCCGGAAGCGCGTCGAGGCGGATGCCGATCGCGTCGTGGATCGCGTTGGTGAGCGCCGGCGGGAAGCCGTGTAGTGCGCCTTCGCTCGCTTCCTTCGCGCCGAAGGGCCCGAGCGGGTCATTGCTCTCCACGAGATGCACGTCGATCGGCGGCGATTCGGCGATGGTCGGGATCCGATAGTCGAGCAGGTTCGGCCGCATCGAGAGCCCTTCGTGGTACTGGTTCTCCTCGGACATCGCCTGGCCCATCCCCATCCAGACCGCGCCCTGCACCTGCCCTTCGGCGGCCAGCGGGTTGATCGCGAAGCCGCAGTCGTGCGCGACCCAGACGCGCTCGACCTTCACCGCCCCGGTGTCCTCGTCCACCGAGACTTCGACCACCTGCGCAGCGTACGAGAAGCCCGCGGTGGAGCCGACCGCCGCACCGCGGAACTTACCGCCCTGCGTCTCGGGCGGCGTCGACCAGGTGCCCTTCACCGTGATCGTTCCGCTGTCGGCGAGCGCGGCCTGCACGACCTGTGCGAACGTGAGCGCACGGTCGGTGCCCGAGACGTGGCAGCTCTCGCCCTCCCATTCGAGGTCGGCGGGCGACACCTCGAGCCGGCGGGCCGCCGCTTCGGTGAGCACGCGCTTCATTTCCTGCGCGGCGCGCAGCGCGGCGTTGCCGACCATGAACGAGACGCGCGACGAGTACGAACCGTTGTCCTTCGGCGTGAGTGCGCTGTCGGTGGCGACCACCCGGATGCGCTGCATCGGCAGCGCGAGCACTTCGGCGACGATCTGCGTGAGCAGCGTCGACGAGCCCTGGCCGATGTCCGAGGCGCCGGTGAGGATCGTGATGCCGCCGTCAAAATCGAGCTTCAGGTTGATGACCGCATGCGGCTCGCCGCTCCAGTGCACCGGCTTCGCCGATCCGGAGACGTAGTGCGAGCACGCCATGCCGAGGCCGCGGCCGCGCGGCAGCTTGCCGCGGCGCTCCTTCCACCCGGAGGCTTTCTCGACCCAGTCGAGACAGGCCGGGATGCCGTAGGAGTTGACCTGCAGATCGTTCAGCGTGCGGTAGGGCGGCTCGATCAGGTTGGCGCGTCGAACCTCGAAGGGGTCCAGGCCGAGCTCCTCGGCCATCCGGTCGAGCATCGACTCGAACGCGTGGCGCGCGGTGACCGCGCCGTGGCCGCGCATCGCGCCGCACGGCGGCGTGTTCGTGTAGACGCGCAGCCCGTGGTACTTCGCCGCGCCGAGCCGGTACAGCGCGTGCAGCAGCGCCCCGGCGTAGAGGATCGTGACCAGTCCGTAGCCGGCGTATCCGCCGCCGCGCTGCACGATCTCGCAGTCGACGGCGGTGATCTCGCCGGTCTTCTTCAGGCCGATCTTCAACCGCACGTCGGTTTCGGGTCGCGCACGGTGCGTGAGGAAGCTGTCCTCGCGCGACTGCTCGAGCTTCACGGTGCCGCCGGCGGCGCGCGCCAGCGCCGCGGTGACCATCTCGAAGTTCAGCGGCTCGACGCGATGCCCGAATCCGCCGCCGACGAAGGGCTTGATGACGCGGATCTGCGAGCTGTCCATGCCCAGGCACTGCGCGAGTGTCAGATGCAGGTAGTAGGGCACCTGCGTCACCGACTGCACGGTCAAGCGCTCACGCTCCGCGTCGTACGACGCGATGGTCGCGTTCAGCTCGATCTGGCCGTGCGAGACCTCGGCGTAGTGGAACGAATGCTCCCGGACGAGGTCGGCGGCGGCGAAGCCGGCTTCGACGTCGCCGAAGGTCTGGTCGACCTCGCGCTCGATGTTGCCCGGCTTGCGCTCGTGCAGCTGCACCGCGTCGGGCGCGCGCGCCGACGCCGCGTCGAAGTAGGCCGGCAGCGGCTCGATGTCGATCTCGATCGCGGCGAGCGCGGCCTCGGCGGCCGCATCGTCGTCGGCCGCCACGCCGACCAGCGGTTCGCCGCGGTAGCGCACGCGGTCGCGCGCGAGCGGCCATTCGTTCTGCGCGATCGGGATCACGCCGTAAGGTGCGGCGAAGTCCTCACCGGTGACGATGGCGCGCACGCCGGGCAGTGCGCGCGCACGGCTGGTGTCGATGCGCCGGATGATGCCGTGCGCGACCGGGCTGCGCAGCAGGCGTCCGACGAGCGTCTCGCCTACCGGAAGGTCGCGCGTGTAGCGCGCGCGCCCCGTGACCTTCTCGATGCCGTCGATCAGCGGCGTCGGCTGCCCGATCGAGCGAACCGCGGTGGACGGGGCCTCCGAGGCGGCAGGGCGTTCGGGAGAGGCAATGGCGTTCATTCGATCGACTCCGTCGCGGCCGCTGCCTGCACCGATTCGATGATCTTCACGTACCCGGTGCAGCGGCACAGGTTGCCGGCGAGCGCGTCGCGGATCTCGTCGGCGCTCGGCTCGGGATTGCGCCGCAGCAGCGCTTCGGCCGCCATGATCATTCCCGGCGTGCAGAACCCGCATTGCGTGCCGAGGTTCTCGTGGAACGCGCGCTGCAGGCGGCTCATGCGACCGCCTTCGGCGAGGCTTTCGATCGTCTCGATCCGGCTCCCCTCGCAGGCGGCGGCCAGCGTGATGCACGACAGCCGCGGCTGGCCGTCGACGAGAACGGTGCATGCGCCGCATTCGCCGCCGTCGCAGCCCTGCTTGGTGCCGGTCAGTCCGGCCGTCTCGCGCAGGTAGTCGACCAGCAGCGTGTGCTCGGCGATCGCGTCGTCGCGCGCGCGGCCGTTGAGCGTGAGCGAGAGAAGTCTCTTGGCCATGTTCCTATCCTTTCGGCCGAAGGTCTCGGACGCGCACCGCCTTGCCTTGCGAGCGCGGGATTTCGCCGGGCTTCTTCACCTCGACCGCGGTGGAGATCCCGATCATCGATTTCACGTGATGGACGATCTGCTTGGCGATGCGCGCGTATTCGCTCTCGGGCACGCCGGGTTGGGCCTCGGCTTCGATCGACACTTCGTCGAGCGAGCCCTTGCGCTGGACGACGAGCTGGTAGTGCGGCGCGACGTCGGGCAGCCCGACCAGCACCGCCTCGACCTGCGACGGATAGACGTTCACGCCGCGGATGATCAGCATGTCGTCGTTGCGCCCGGTGACGCGCAGGATGCGCACATGCGTGCGGCCGCATTCGCAAGGCGCCGTCGTGAGCTTCGTGATGTCGCGCGTCCGGTAGCGGATCATCGGCAGCGCCTGCTTCGTGAGCGTGGTGATCACGAGCTCGCCGGCTTCGCCTTCGGGCAGCGGCTTGCCGCTGTCCGGGTCGATCACCTCGAACAGGAAATGATCCTCCCAGCCGTGCAGCCCGTTGCGGTGCTCGCACTCGCAGGCGACGCCGGGACCCATGATCTCCGACAGCCCGTAGATGTCGACGGCCTTCAGCGCGAGGCGTGCCTCGACCTCCTGGCGCATCGCGTCGCTCCAGGGCTCGGCGCCGAACATCCCGACCTGCAGCGGCCCTTTCGAGAGATCGACGCCCATCGACTCGGCGACCTCGGCGATCGCCAGCGCGTACGAAGGCGTGGCGCACAGCACGCGTGCCTTCAGGTCGACGATCAGCTGCACCTGGCGTTCGGTCGAGCCGCCCGAGACCGGCACGACGGCGCAGCCCAGCCGCTCGGCGCCGTAGTGCGCACCCAGCCCTCCGGTGAACAGGCCGTAGCCGTAGGCGTTGTGCACGATGTCGCCGGGACGAACGCCTGCCGTGAAGAACGAGCGTGCGACGAGATCGGACCAGTTGGCGAGATCCGCGGGCGTATAGGCGACGACGGTCGGCTTGCCCGTGGTGCCCGAGGAGGCGTGCACGCGCGTGACCTCGGTGAGCGGTCGCGCGAGCATGCCGAACGGATACTGATCGCGCAGGTCGCTCTTGACGGTGAACGGAAGTCGGGACACGTCGTCGAGCGACGCGATCGCCTCCGGCTCGATGCCCGCCGCCTCGAGCCGCGCGCGATGCAGCGGAACGTTGTCGTAGGCGTTGCGCAGCGTCTCGCGCAGACGCGCGAGCTGCAGCTCGACGAGACGCTCGCGTGGCATCGCTTCGTACTCGCCGTGCAGGAACGGGCTGGCCTCGTTCGCGTGGCGAACGGAGTTCGCGGTCATCGTCACGGCCATCGGGAGTCTCCTGGTTCCTGTGGAATTCGTTCTGCGGCGTCGCGCTTCAGGCGAGGCCGGCCTTCTGTGCCTTGGCCGCCAGCCTGGCGACGGTGGTGTCGACGCCGACGACGAAGCGGTTGTGCTTGCCGCGGCAGATCGTCTCGACGTTGTCGCGGCCTTCGATCTCGAGCGACACCGCGCGACCCTTGACTTCCGAGACGGTGACGGTGAGCTCGACGTCCATGCCCATCAGCGTGGCGGCGAGGTGGTCGACCTCGATGCGGGTTCCGACCGAGTCCTCGCCGGCATCGAGGTGCTCCAGCAGCAGCTCGCGCGCGATCCGCTCGATGTCGAGCACGAGCATCGGCGTGGCGTACACGCGGGCGTTCTCGCCCATGAAGTCGATCGTGCGCTCGCGGTCGACGCGGATCTTTCGCGTGGTGGTGAGGCCTTTCGCCAGCGAATCCTTCATTCTTTCCTCCGGTTTTGCTGCAGGGGTGTTTCCTGTGGTCGGGCTCACAGGCCGAGATACGCCTGTTGCACGCGCGGGTTGCCGAGCAGCTCCGCGCCGCTGCCGGCGAGCGCGATGCGACCGACCTCGAGCACGTACGCGCGGTCGGCGATCGAGAGCGCTGCACGTGCGTTCTGGTCGACGAGCAGGATCGTCGTCGCCGCATCCTTCAGCGCTCGAATGGTGGCGAAGATCTCTGCCACGAGTCGCGGCGCCAGCCCCATGCTCGGCTCGTCGAGCAGCAGCAGCTTAGGGCGCGTCATCAGGGCGCGGCCCATCGCAAGCATCTGTTGCTGGCCGCCTGAGAGCGTGCCGGCGAGCTCGCTGCGCTTCTTGCCGAGAATGGGGAAGAGCGAGTAGACGCGATCGAGGCCTTCGGCGAGCTCGCGCGCCGGGCGCACGAAGGCGCCGAGCCGCAGGTTGTCCTCCACCGAAAGCGGGCCGAACACCTGGCGGCCTTCGGGCACCTGCACGATGCCCATCCCGACGCGCCTGCGCGGCGCCGCCTTCGTGACGTCGGTCCCTTCGAAGTGCACGCTGCCTTCGGCGATCGGCTGCACCCCGGAGAGCGCGCGCAGCAGCGTCGTCTTGCCGGCGCCGTTGGCTCCGACCAGCGCGACCAGCTCGCCGCGGCCGACGCTCAGGCTCACGTCGTGCAGCGCGGTGATGCGCCCATAGCGGCTCGACAGCGTGCGTACCTCAAGCATGGGCGACCTCGTCGGTGCTCGCCCCGAGGTACGCCTCGATCACGCGCGGATCGGAACGGACCTCGTCGGCGGTTCCCTCGCACAGCTTGCGGCCGTAGTCGAGCACCACGATGTGGTCGGACACGCCCATGACGAGCTTCATGTTGTGCTCGACCAGGACGACGGTGGTGCCCTGGTCGGCGAGCGTACGGATCAGCTCGGCGACCTCCATCGACTCGGTGGGGTTCAGTCCGGCGGCCGGCTCGTCGAGCAGCAGGAACTTCGGCTCGCCGGCGAGCGCACGCGCGATCTCGAGACGCTTGAGCGCGCCGTAGGGCATCGAGTCGGCGCCGGCGTCCGCATATTCCGCCAGGCCGACGAAGCGCAGCAGCTGCAGCGCCCGTGCACGGCATTCGCGCTCGGTGCGTACCAGCGACGGCGTGCGCAGCATCGCCGACCACAGGCCGCGGTGATCGCGTAGATGACGGCCGGTCATCACGTTCTCGAGCGCCGTCATGTTCGCGAAGATCTGCAGGTTCTGGAACGTGCGCCCGATGCCCGCGGCGGCGAACCCGTGTGCCGGCAGTCCGGTGAGGTCGCGTCCGCCGAACCAGATGCGGCCCGCGCTCGGCAGGTAGACGCCGGTGAGCAGGTTCAGCAGCGTGGTCTTGCCGGCGCCGTTCGGGCCGATGATCGAGTGCACGAGCCCGGACGGGAGCTCGAAGGAGAGGTTCTCGACGGCATGCACGCCGCCGAACTCCTTGGACAGCCCTTCGATGCGCAGCGTGCTCATCGCGAGCGGCGTCCGAAGTACGCAGCGAGCGTGGGCACCGCACCGCGCGGGAAGAAGATCATCGTTCCCATCATGATCGCGCCGAGCACGACCATCTCGTACTCCTTGACGATCGTGAGCGCCTGCGGCAGCACGGTGAGCACGGTGGCTCCGACGACGGCGCCGAAGGTCGACGCCATGCCGCCGAAGACGACCATGGTGACGAGCTCGACCGAGTGCAGGAACGATGCCTTCGTCGGCGAGATGAAGCCGCTGTAGAAGGCGGTGAGTCCGCCGGCGAAGGCCGCGAAGGCGGCCGACAGCACGAAGACCAGGACTTTGTGGCCGGCGCTGTCGATGCCGACGACCTCGGCGGCGACCTCCGAGCCGTGCAGCGCGCGCAGCGCACGTCCCTTCGGCGAGTCGATGAGGTTCAGCGCCAGCCAGACGGTGACGAGCAGGCAGGCGCCGACCACCCAGTACCAGATGCGCTCGCCCTGCACGGCGAAGCCGAAGATCGAGAACGGCGGCACCGGCATGCCGTCGGGTCCGCCGGTGAGCTGCTCCTCGTTGGCGAGCACGATCGCGATGATGATGCCCAGGCCCAGCGTGGCCATGGCCAGGTAGTGGCCCTTGAGCCGCAGGATCGGGCGGCCGACGAGGTAGGCGAGCAGCGACACCGCGACGGTCGCGAGCACGAGGGCGGCGAAGGGCGGCACGCCCCAGTTCGCCACCAGCAGCGCCGAGCCGTAGGCGCCCAGCCCGAAGAAGCCGGCGTGCCCGAGGCTGATCTGGCCGGCGTAACCGATCAGCAGGTTCAGCCCCACGCAGACGATCGCGTTCAGACCGACGAGGATCGCGACGTCGTAGAAGTACGCGTTGGTGAGCGCGAGCGGCAGCAGCGCGATGACCAGCGCAAGCACCGCCAGCCCGCCGAGACGGGGCGAGAGCCAGCTGCGCGCCGGCAACGCGACGGGCTCAGACCCGCTCGCTCTTGACTGCGCCAAGGATTCCATCGGGTCGGAAGAAGAGAACGACGAGGATCAGGACGAACGCGATCACGTCCTTGTAGGCCGACGAGACGTAGCCGGCACCGAGGCTCTCGAGCAGCCCGAGCAGGAGCCCGCCGGCGATCGCGCCGGGAAAGCTGCCGAGCCCGCCGAGGATGGCTGCGGCGAAGCCCTTCAGGCCGAGCATGATGCCGACCTCGTACGAGGTGAACGTGATCGGGGCGATCAGCACGCCCGCCAGCGCGCCGAGCGCGGCGGCGAGGCCGAAGCTGGCGAACAGCACCTTCTTCACGTCGACGCCGACGAGCTGCGCCGCCAGCTGGTTGTACGACGTGGCGAGCATCGCCTTGCCGAGCATCGTGCGCCGGAAGAACCACGACAGTGCGATGACGACAGCCACGGTTGCGCCCAGCACCCACAGGCTCTGCGGCACGATCGTCGCGCCGAGGAACGAGATCGGGGTATCGCCCGACAGCGGGGCGAGCGCATGGATGTTCTTGTCCCAGACGAGCTGCGCGACGCCGCGCAGGAAGATCGACGCGCCGATCGTGATGATGATCAGCGGGACGATGTCGGTGCTCTTCGCACGTCCGACGGCCAGGCGCTCGAGCGCCAGGCCGACGATCGCCGCGATGCCGACCGCGCCGAGGATCGCCACCGGCATCGGCATGCCGGCGGCGACGAGGGTGACGGCGCTCATGCCGCCGATCATCACGAACTCGCCCTGGGCGAAGTTGATGACGCGGCTGGCGTTGTAGATGATCGAGAAGCCGAGCGCGACGAGCGCGTAGATGGAGCCGGCGGTCAGGCCGCTGGCGAGGAACTGGACTGCCTGGCCGCCCATGCGCGTGTCCCGCCCGAAGCCCGATCAGCGGCTGTTGTCGACGAGGGTCCAGTTGCCGTTGCGCACTTCCAGCATCCGGAAGGCGGTCAGGTCCAGCCCCATGTGGTCGTCGGCCGACATGTTGAACAGTCCGCCGGTGCCCATCAGACCCTTGGTCTTCTCGATCTCGTCACGCACCTTTGCCTTGTCGGTGCTGCCGGCGCGCTTGATCGCCTCGACCACGATCATCAGGCCGTCGTATGCGTGCCCGCCGAAGGTGGAGACGTCGGACTTCCATTTCGCTTCGTAGTCGCGCTTGTACGCGGTGACGACCGGTTTCTGCGGATCGTTGTCGGGCAGGATGTCGGCCACGAGCAGCGCGGCGGCGGGCAGGCGCACGCCTTCGGCCGCTTCGCCGGAGAGCTTGACGTACTCCTTCGAGGCCACGCCGTGCGACTGGTAGAACGGCAGGTTGAGCCCGACCTGTCGGTAGTTCTTCGTGACGATCGCCGGGCCCTGCCCGAAGCCGCAGTTCATGACCGCCTGCACCCCCGGGGTGTTCTTGATCTTGGTGAGCTGCGCCGTCATGTCGGTGTCGGACGCGCCGTAGCTTTCGTCGGCGACGATCTCGATGTTGTATTTCGGCGCGACCTTCAGGCACTCGGCCCGCAGGGAGCGGTCGAAGCCGCCGGCGCCCGAGATCAGCGCGAGCTTGCTCAGCTTGCGCTCGTTCATGTCGGTGAAGATCTTCTCGCAGGCCATCCGGTCGGTGTGCGGCGTCTTGAAGACCCATTTCTTGACCGGCTCGATGATGACGACCGCGCCCGCCAGCGATACGAAAGGAATCTGCGCCTGCTCGACGAGCGGCACCGCGGCCATCGTCTCGCCGGTGCTCGTCCCGCCGATGATGACGTCGACGTTGTCCTGCTCGATCAGCCGCTTGGCGAAGGTGCGCGCCTTCTCCGCACTGCCGCTCGAATCGTAGGCGATCAGCTCGAGCTTGCGGCCGAGCACGCCGCCTTCGGCGTTGATGCGCTCGACGTACATCTCCAGCGTCTTCTGCTCGGGATCGCCGAGGAACGAGGCCGGCCCGGTGACCGCCAGAAACGATCCGATCCGGATGGGCTCCTGCTGCGCGAAGGCGCTTCCCGCCGCGACCGATGCCGCGAACACCGTTGCCGCGATCCCTGCGCGGGTCCGCTTCCTGCCGATCGACTTCATGCTTGTCTCCCTGTTTGTGGACGCGTTCTAGAGCTCAAGAAAGGGCGGTGACGCGTCGAACGCCCGACCGTACCGCGGAGTGACGTGCGGCGGGAAGTTCCGTCGCATCGCCGGATCGTAACGTCGTTCCGGATTCGCTCGCACCGGCGCCTTGCGCGCGCGGGCACGCTGCTCTTTCGGGTTATTCTGGTACCGCAATGCAGGTATTGACTTGATCTGCGTCACCTTTTGGGGAGCGCATGGCGAGAGCTCCGGCGAGCGCGAAGGCGCGCGGCAGAACCACCACGACGACGGCCCGTGGAGCGACGGGCGCGAAGGCAGGCGCGGCGCGCGGCAGCGCGCGGACGCGGTCTGCCGCCGGCCCCCCGGCGGCGAAGAACGCCGCGACGGCCGCGTCGAAGGCGGGTGCCGCCCGCAAGCCTTCGAACCACCCGACCGCGGTGCGCCAGGCGAGCGGCGCAGACGTCCCGGTCGAGATCCGTCCGGTGCGCCCCGGCGACCTCGCGCAGGTGATCGCGATCGACTCGATCGTAACCGGACTCGAGAAGGCCGGGTACTGGCGCACGATCCATCGACGCTACGGTGACGCCGAGCGCGCCGGCCGGCGCTTCCTCGTCGCCGACGCCGGCGGCCGCGTGGCCGGCTTCGTGATCGGCGAGGTGCGCGACTGGGAATTCGGTTCGCCGCCGTGCGGCTGGGTGTTCGCGATCGACGTGCATCCCCAGTTTCGCCTGGCCGGCCTCGGCACGCGACTCGTCGCCGCTCTCGCCGACTGGTTCCGCAGCGAGGGCGTGAGCACGATGCGCACCATCCTCGCCCGCGACAACACGCTGATCCTGTCGTTCTTCCGCAGCCTGGGCATGACCACCGGGCCGTTCATTCCGCTCGAGATCGATCTCGAGCGCCCGGGGCTGTTCCCCCTCGACCGCGAGCGAGACCGATGAGGCTGCAGAAGAATACGCTGCTCGCGCTCTACAGCGTGCTCGAGTTCGCCTACGACCCGTCGCGGCACATCTCGGCGTCGGAGATCGCGCAGAAATACGACATCTCCCCGCACCACCTGGCGAAGGTGCTCTCCGAGCTCGCCCGATCCGGGTACGTCGAGTCGGTGCGTGGCGTCGGCGGCGGATATCGCTTCGCGGCGAACGCGCGGCGCGTCACGCTGATGGACATCATCTCGCTGTTCGAGGACTTCACCTCTTCGCCGGCCGAGCGGCGCGAGCCGGGCGAGGAAACGCCGGTCGGCCAGGCGCTGGCGTCGGTGATGCGCGAGATCGACGAGATCGCGAAGGCCACCCTCAGCTCGATCACGCTGGCCACGATGCTGCAGTGGATCGAACACAACCGGCAATCGCGTCCGGCGAAGCGTTCGGCGGCGCGTTCGCCGGCCCGCGCGGTGCCGGCCGCGAACGCTCGCGAGCGGCGCGAAAGCTGAGCCGGACAACGCCCGACGGGTGGCCGGTGGACGCGCCACGCGTTCGACCCGCACGAGCGAGCCGCTTCGATCGAAACGCCGCAGGAAGCCGCGCGCTCGCGAAGTTGCAGCGCAAAAAGCGGGATCAAAGAGTGCCATTTGTCGCGTTTCCCGGGCGAGGGCGCGTCCTACACTCCCGACATCGGCCGTGCTCCCGGCTCGACCCGCTGTCTACCCCCGATCCGGCCACGCCGGATCTGTTCGAAGATGCGAATCGCCTATCCCGCCTGCCCCCTGTGCGAGGCCGAGTCATTGCCCCTGGGGGCGGCCGATTGCACCCGCTATCCGAATTGGCACGAGCCCTTGCCGACGAGCCTGGAATGGATGCGCTGCGGGCAGTGCGGCCACGTTCACACTCGACATTACTGGAGCGAGGCGGGCCTGGTGGAGGTGTTTCGCTACGCACACGCGACGCAGTTGGCCGGCATGACCGAGAACCCGGACGCCAAGCGTGCGATCTGGTTGCCGGTGGTGCAGAAGGTGCTGGCACTGCTGCGCCCGCACGGGCAGAGCTACCAGGCCTTTCTTGCGGCGGGCGCACCCCTTTGGGTGGACGTGGGCTGCGGTGACGGGGCGCTGACCATGACGGCAGCCGATTTCGGCTTCGACACCGTCGGCCTGGATGCTCGTGCCGAAACCGTGGCCTGCCTCCGGCAACTGGGCTTCGACGCGCGGCACGGGGACTTCGCCAAGGTCGAGTTCGACCGCCAGCCCGACGTGCTGTCGATGATGGACGTGCTCGAACACATGCCCTATCCGCGCGAAGCCCTGCACAAGGCCGCGACGGTCCTGCGCCCCGGCGGGTTGATCGTGATCAGCCTGCCCGACCTGAGCTGTTCGAGCTGGCGGCTGATGGACGCCGCCCAACGCAACCCGTATTGGATGGAGATCGAGCACCACCACAATTTCAGCCGCGGACGCTTGTTGGCGTTGCTGGCCGAATGTGGATTCGAAGTCGTCGATTTCGCGATTCCGCTGCGCTACAAGGCGCAGATGGAGGTGTACGCCCGCCTGCGCGGTGCCGCGGTGGCGTGATCGTCTCGCCGAGGTGCGCAGCCGACGAGTAGGGCGGGATCCTTCGTCTCGTCAGACCGCGACGTCGGCCTTGATGTGAGGGTGGGGGTCGTAGTCGACGAGCTCGAAGTCGTCGAGTCTGTAGTCGTCGATGCTCGCCGGGTGTCTCTTGATCTGCATCGTCGGCAGGGGGCGAGGCTCACGCGTCAATTGCAGCTTCACCTGCTCGAAGTGATTGCTGTAGACGTGGACGTCCCCTCCCGTCCAGACGAAGTCGCCGGCCTGAAGATCGCATTGTTGGGCGAGCATCATCTGCAATAGCGCGTAGCTCGCGATGTTGAACGGCACACCGAGGAAGACGTCGCACGAGCGTTGGTAGAGCTGCATGTGCAGCTTGCCCCCCATCACTGCCGTCTGCATCAGGCAGTGGCACGGCGCGAGCTTCATGTCCTTCAGATCACCGACGTTCCAGGCGCTGACGAGTTGACGCCGCGAGTTGGGGTCGTTCCGGATCAACGAGACGAGCTCGGCGATCTGGTCGATCCGCCGACCGTCCCGAGCCTCCCAATCGCGCCACTGCTTCCCGTAGATGGGTCCGAGCTCTCCTCGTTCGTCGGCCCACTCGTCCCAGATGGAGACGTTGTTTTCCTGAAGCCACTTGACGTTGGTGTCCCCGCGCAGGAACCAGAGCAACTCGACGATGATCGAACGCAGATGGAGCTTCTTCGTCGTGAGGACGGGAAACCCGTTCGCGAGGTCGAAGCGCATCTGGTGGCCGAAGACCGCTCGCGTTCCGACGCCGGTGCGATCGGGGCGATCGACGCCCTCGTGCATGACTCGTTGAAGCAGGTCCAGGTACTGACGCATCGGGGTGTGGCGATTCGAGGTTCGGGCGAAACTCAGCGCGCGGCGGAGTCGGCCGCTGCGCCGGCGTTCGCCGGATTGCCGAGCGGGCGCACGCTGCCCGCGCGCAGGCCCGAGAAACGCGCCGGATCGAGGACCGTGCCGCCGCCGCGTGGCGACTGCGCGGCCCCGCTCTGCGGCGGCAGGGCCGCGGCGCCGCCGTCCGGCGGCACCGCTGCGTCTCGGGGATCCGGCATCGAATCGGAACCATCGGGCCGAAGCGGAGCCGGCGCGTCGTGCTGCTGCGCGGCTGCCGCGCCGGTGCCCTGCGGCGAGAGGGTCGCCGCGTCGATCGCGGGATCGTCGGGGCGCGCGGGTGTTATCCCATCAGGCTCGGCGTGCGGAGACTGTGCGGGCGTTCCGGCGGCGTCGGCCGGGCCGCTCCAGAGCAGTGCGACGGACGGACGCTGCGGCGCCGCCAGTTCGATGCGCGCACCCGCGCGCTCGAGCACGGCGGCATCGGGGCGCACTTCGACGAGACGCAGGCCGCGCGCGACCTCGTCGCCGACGAGATAGGCGCGCGCGACGTCCGAACCGACCACGAGCACCGCACTGCCCCGCGTCGGGCTCGCGGCCACGCCGATCACGCGCACGTCGACGTCGGCTTCGACTTGCACGCCGGCCGCGCCGGCCGATGCGCTGCCGAACAACGCCTGCGCCGCGGCGAGGTCGGGGGCGGCGCGCGTGTCGACGAGCGATTCGCTCGGTGCGATTGCGACCGGCGGTGCGAGCAGTTGCAGCGCCCAGTAGGCGCAGGTCGCTCCGAGCGTGGCGAAGGCCGCGACCGCCGCGATCGACGGCGCCCAACGGCGCGATCGGAGCGAACGTTTCATCGTGGAAGCGGGGGAGGGGACCAAAAGTGCGCTGCTATCATAGCCCGACTCTTCGAGGACAAGCCCCGGGGGAGGGGATGCACCGTTCGTCAGACGATCGGCGGTACCGCGACGACGAACGCGGCTTCACGCTGATCGAAATCATGGTCGTCATCGTGATTCTCGGCGTCCTTGCCGCCATTGCCGTCCCGCGCATCATGAGCAAGCCGGACGAGGCGCGGGCGAAGGCGGCGCAGACGGAAGTCGCTCAGATCCTGCAGGCGCTCGATCTGTACCGGCTGGACAACTATCGCTATCCGACCACCGAGCAGGGGCTCGCGGCGCTCGCGGAGCGACCGAACACCGATCCCGTGCCGACGAACTGGAAGCCGTACCTGAAGCAGGCGCCCGTCGATCCGTGGGGCCGGCCGTACCAGTACCTGAATCCCGGTGTGCGCGGCGAGATCGACGTCTTCAGTCTCGGCGCCGACGGCAGGCCCGGCGGCGAGGGCGTGGCCGCCGACATCGGCAACTGGTCGCTGAATCGCTGAAGCGCCATGGAGCATCCGCGGTGAAGCGGCCGTTTCTCGCCGCGAACCGCGCGCGCGGTTTCACGTTGCTCGAGTTGCTGGTGGCGATCGTCATCGCCGGCGTGCTCGTCGGCGTCGTCACACTGTCGATCGGCGGCGCCGACCGCGGTCTGCGTCAGGACGCCGAGCGGCTCGCACAATTGCTGGCGCTCGCGCGCGAGGAGGCGCAGTTGCGCGGCGCGCCGATCCGCCTCGAGGCGGACGACGAGCGCTACCGCTTCTCGGTGTGGCGCGAGCGGCGCTGGCTGCCGCTGGCGGACGACCGCGATCTTCGGCCGCGCAACTGGACGCGGCCCACCGAGCTCGGCATCGAGCGGGCCGACGGGCGGCGGGAGATCGTCTTCGGCGTGGATCAGGTCGACATACCGTTCGTGCTGCGGCTGCGGCGCGACGGCGAGGAAGCGGCGATCGCGGCGAACGGCCTCGGACTCTTCGAGGTGCTGCGATGACGCGCGTGCGGCGCCCGCGCGGCTTCACCCTGGTCGAGGTACTGATCGCGATGACGATCGCCGCCGTCGCGCTGATGGCCGCCATTCGGGCGACGACGTCGCTCGCCGTCAACGGTGCCGAGCTGCGCGTGCGGACGCTGGCGCAATGGAGCGCGGAGAACCGGCTCGCGCAAATCCGGGTGGCGCGCGAGTGGCCCAACCTCGGGCGCCGACAGTTCGATTGCAGCCAGGCCGGCGTCGCGCTGCTGTGCCGCGAGGACGTGTTCCAGACGCCGAATCCGCTGTTCCGGCGCGTCGAGGTCAGCGTCTTCGACGAGCGGGGGTCGTTCCGCTTCGCGCGCCTGGTCGGCTTTTCCACGAGGCTGCCGTGACGCGACAACGACGGCGCGAGCGCGGCCGCGGGCGCCGACGCATGCACACGGCAGGCTTCACGCTGCTCGAGCTGCTCGTCGCGGTGGCGCTGCTTTCGGTGCTGGCCGTGCTCTCGTGGCGCGGAATGGACTCGGTGCTGCGTTCGCGCGACCGCATCGTCGAGGCATCCGACGACTTGCGTGCGCTGAGCGTGGCTTTCGCGCAGATGGAGCAGGATGTGCGCGGCACGTGGGCGGTCGGCCTGCTCGGCCTGCCCGAGCCGTCGATCGCCTTCACGGTGC
Organism: Zeimonas sp.; assembly: GCA_035303885.1. Lineage (GTDB taxonomy): Bacteria > Pseudomonadota > Gammaproteobacteria > Burkholderiales > Burkholderiaceae_E > Zeimonas. Next base: position 21,925 of record DATGRE010000272.1, read on the forward strand.
GCGGCGATCCGCCGCAGCCGGAGATGGCGCTGCTGCGCGAGGCGAGCGCGAATCTCCCGCTGCAGTTGCAGCACGTCCGCTACCGCCTGAACGGCGGCCGGCTCGAACGCGGCTTCGCCCCGTGGACGCCTTCGGTCGCCGATCCGGCGCGTCCGTTCCCGGAGCAGCGGTTCCTGTGGCAGCCGCTGCTCGCCGGCATCGAGCAGATCCAGATGCGGGCGTGGATTCCGGCGCGTGGCTGGACGACGGCGGCGACGCTGGCGGGCGAGGACACGGCGACGCGTCCGGCGGCCTTGCGCGTCGGCGGCGTCGAGCTGACGATCGTGCGCGACGGCGAGCGCATCGTACGCGTGCTCGCCGCGCGCAACTGAAGACGCATGACGATGTGCCCCCGACGCGAGCGCGGTGTGGCGATCATCAGCGTGATGCTGATCGTCGCGCTGGCGACGATGGTGGTGGGCGGGCTCTTCTGGCGCGAGCACGTGACGGTGCGTTCGGTGGAGAATCGCCTCGCGCTCTCGCAACTGCGCTGGATCGAGGCCGCGGTGCTCGACTGGGCGGCTGTCGTGCTGCAGGTCGATCGCAACAGCACCGGGGGGGTCGACCATCTGAGCGAGGTCTGGGCGACGCCGATCGCCGAGACGGTGCTCGACGAGACGGTCACCGGCGGCGCCCGGCTCGATGAGCGTGGCAACGAACCGCGGCTCGTCGGGCAGATGTTCGACGCGCAAGCGCGGCTGAACCTGAACGACCTGGTGATCGGCGGCATGCCCTCGGAGGCGCATCGGCTCGCCTTCGAGCGGCTGCTGGCGCTGCTCGGGCGGCCACGGAGCCTGGCCGCCGCGCTGCAGGCGCGACTGCTGCAGGCGTATCCGCCGACGATCGAAGGCAAGCGGGGGGCGGCGAGTGCGCTGCCGCTGGTGCGGCTCGCCGATCTCGCGTCGGTCCCCGGCTTCGATCGGGCGACGATCGACGCGCTCGAGCCATTCGTCGTCTTCCTGCCGAAGACGATTCCCACCGCCGCCGGCGAGGCGCGCGTGGAGAACACGCGGGTCAACGTGAACACGGCGCCCGCCGAGGTGCTGGCCGCGTGCATTCCGGAGATCGATTTGCAGGCGGCGCGCCGCTTCGTCGAGGGCGTGCGCCAGCGCACCTATTTCGCGAGCCTGGAAGTGGCACGGTCGCGCTTCGACGGTTCGCCGACGCTCCCGCCGAACCTGCTGTCGGTCGGGTCGAGCTTCTTCCTGGTGAGGGGGATGGTACGCTTCGGCCGCATCGAATCGAACAGCGAATCGCTGCTGTATCGCGGCGGCCGCCACGTGGAACTCGTATGGCAGCACAGGTTCTGAAGCGGGGCCAGGCGATCGTCTGGGTTCCGCCTCGGTCGATCGGCGAACGCCAGTTCGCCACCGGGCCGGTGCTGCTTGCGATGCTGCCGGCGGCCGCTTCCGAGCGGGCGGGCGGCGCTTCGGCGGTTGCCGGGCAGGGTGTCACCGTCTTCGGAAGCGCGAGCGCCGCGCGCTACGTGCGCGTCAGCCTGGATGCGCTGCCCGCGCTGAAGCAGGTCACGCTCGTCTTCGATGCGCGCGACGTCAACCTGCTGCACGTGACGCTGCCGCCGTTGTCGGGCGTACGCCTGCGACAGGCGCTTCCCAACCTCGTCGAGGAACTGCTGCTGCAGGACGCACAGGCGTGCGCGTTCGCCGTCGGTCCCCGACTGGACGACAAGGGCCTACGACTCGTCGCCGCGATCGACCGTTCGTGGCTCGAGTTCGTCGTCGGGGCCTTCGGGCGGCGCGGCATCCGCGTGCAGGCCGCGTGGCCGGCGCAGCTCGCGCTGCCGCTGGGTACGGGGCGCATCGCATTGGCCTGCCTGCACGACGGGCTCGCGTTGCGCACCGGCGTGCACGACGGGATCGGATGGAGCGCCGGAGCCGACTCGCAGGCGCGCGTCGAGGCGATCGCCTGCGCGCTCTCCGCGACGGGTGCGACGGTGACCTCCGCGGAACCGGCGCCCTCCGCGGGAAGGGTCGCTGTAGCGGCGTCGGCGCCGGAGACGGCCGCCGGCGCTGCGACGCCGGATGCGCGGTCGGTGGCGCCGGCGTCCGACTCGCCCGCCGCGACCCGGGAGGCGTCCGTCCCGCGTCCCGCGCCGGCGCCGGATCCGCTCGAGGTCCTGGACACGCCGGTCCCCGGCACGCGGCGCAAGGTGATGGCCTTCGTCGAGGACGGTTCGTGGCAGGCACCCGTGCTCGAGGCCGCCGCACGCGCCGGTATCGATGTCGACGTGCATTCGCTCGCATTTCCGGTCGCGTCGCCCGTAGATCTGTTGACGGCGCGTGCCGGGACATCGGCGCGCCGCTGGCTCGCCGATGTCGATTGGCGCGCCTGGCGTGCGCCGGCCGTCGCGATGGCCGCATCCGTCGTGATCGCGCTCGTCGGGCTCAACCTGCATTGGGCCGCGCTCGCCAAGGAGAGCGAGCGGCTGCATGCAGCGATCGAGCAGCGCTATCGCGATGCCTTTCCCGGTGCGCAGGTGATCGTGGATCCGATGCTGCAGATGCAGCGTCAGATCGCGCTGCTGCGTGCGCGTGCCGGTCAGGCCGGACCCGACGATTTCGTCCCGTTGCTCACGCGCTTCTCGCAGGTGCTGGGCACGCAGGCCATCGATGCGATGGCTGCAGCCGAGTTTCGCGAAGGGCGGTTGCGCGTACGCTTCCAGCCCGGCTTCTTCGAGGGCCGGGCGGCGCGCGACGCGCTGGTGCGCAGCGGCCAGCAGCACGGGCTGTCGGTGCGCTTCGATGCCGACGGTGAGCCCACCGCCGCGATCACGCCGTTGCGCTGAACGAAAGCATGATCGAAACACTGATGCAACGCTGGCAGCTGCTCGCTGCGCGCGAGCGCCGGATCGTCCTGGCCGGCGTCACGCTGCTGGCGGCGCTCGCCCTGTGGCTGTGGCTGCTCGAGCCGGCCTGGCAGGGTCGTCGCGCACTTCGGGCGGAGTTGCCGACGCTGCGCGCACAGCTGGCCCGAATCGACGCGCTCGCCGACGAGGCGCAGCGGCTCGCCGCTCTCCCAGCCGGCAGCGATTCGCCGCAGGCGTTGAAGGCGCAGATCGAGGCCTCGATCGAACGCGCCGGCCTGTCGGATTCGCTCGACCGGCTGTCGATGAACGGCTCGCTGTTCGATCTGCGTTTCGAGCGCGTCTCCCACGCGCCATGGCTCGTCTGGCTCGATACGACGACGCGCGAGCTTCGACTGCGGGTCGCCGACGTTTCGGTTACCCGCGAGGCGGAACCCGGACTCGTCGCGGTTCGACTCGCCCTCGAGACTTCGCGCGCGGAAGGCCGCTGACGTGAAGCGGATCGACGCGCGCAGCGCCTTCGCGTTCCTGGCCACCGCGCTGCTGGGCGCGATACTGTTCGGCTTGGCGGTCGTCCCGGCGGGCTACGCCGACGCCGCCCTTGCGAAGGCGACGCAGGGAAGGATGCGCCTTGCCCAGGCCGAGGGCACCATCTGGAAAGGATCGGCCCGACTGGTGCTCGCCGAAGGCGGCTCCGACGGTGCCGGGGGCGGGAGTTCGCGCGCGGGAGACCCGTCGCCGATTGCCGGGGTCGCAGTGCCCGGGCGCATCGCATGGGAGATCCGTGCGCTGCCGTTGCTGGTCGGTCAGCTCGATGCGAGGGTGCATTTCGACGGCGTCGGCCGCCCGGTGCGCGTGCACGGCAACTGGGGCGAGGTGCGCGTCGACGCCGGGTCGATCGAGCTGCCGCAGGTCGAGCTCGGACGCCTCGGGTCCCCGTGGAACACGGTGCGGCCGGCCGGCGCATTGCGTTTGAGCTGGGAGAATCTCGTGCTGCGGCCGGTCGGATTCGACGGACGTGCGCGCATCGAGCTGCGGGAAGCGTCGTCGGCGATGACGCCGGTACGACCGCTCGGCAGCTACCGCGTAGACGTCGTCGGTCGGGACGGTCGCACCGAGTTGAGCATCGCGACAATCGAAGGTCCGTTGCGGCTGCAGGGCACCGGCAGCTTCGACGCGAACCGGGGCCTGCGCTTCGTCGCCGAGGCCAGCGCGGAGGCGAGCGAGCGCGATCGGCTGCAGTCGTTTCTGGGGCTGATCGGACCGCGCCAGGGCGAGCGCACCATCATCAGGATCGGGGCATGAGGACGACGGGCAGACGGGGGCGCGGGCGAGGCCGAGGGGCGGCGCGCGCGTTCGCGTTCGCCGCGGTCGCGGCGATCGCACAGATGGGCGCGGTACAGACGGGCGGCGCGCAGACCGGGGCCGCGCAGACCGACGCCACGCCGCAGGGCGCGGGCGCCGCGAGGGCGCCGCAGCCGGCGGGCAACGATCTGGTCACGTTGAATTTCCGGGACGCGGAGATCGATTCGGTGATCGGCGCCTTCGGTCACCTGCTCGACCGCACTTTCGTCATCGATCCCCGCGTGCGCGGCAAGATGACGCTGGAGACGCCGCGGCCGGTCAGCCGCGAGCAGGCCTACCGGCTATTGCAGTCCGCGTTGAGATCGCAGGGCTTCGCGATCGTCGAAGCCGACGCGCTGACCAAGGTCGTTCCGGAGGCCGACGCGAAGCTGCAGTCGGGGCCGGTGTCGGCCGGCCGTGCGCCGGCGGTGTCGGGCGACCAGATTGTCACGCAGATCTTTCGCCTGAACTACGAATCGGCGACCAACCTCGTTCCGGTGCTTCGGCCGCTGATCTCGCCGAACAACACCGTCGTCGCCTATCCGAACAACAACTCGCTTGTCGTCACCGACTACGCGGCGAATCTCGAGCGCATCGCGCGCATCATCGCCACGCTCGACAGTCCGTCGACGCGGGAGGTCGAGGTGATTCCGGTGCAGCACGCGGTCGCCACCGACATCGCCGTGGCCGTGCAGCGGCTGCTCGAGCCGCCCGGCGGCCCCGGTGCGCAGGTCGACCCCGGGCAGCGCGTCGTCGTGATGGCCGACCCGCGCACCAACGCGATCCTCCTGCGCGCGGCGAGCCCCGCGAAGATCGGACTCGCCAAGGGCCTGGTCGCGCGGCTCGACCAGCCGAGCGCGCGGCCCGGCAACATCAACGTCGTCTACCTGCGCAACGCGGAGGCGACGAAGCTCGCCGAGACGCTGCGCGGCGTGCTCGGCGGCGAGGGCGCAAGTGCTTCGCTGCCGGGAACGTCGCTGTCGCAGCAGCAGGGAACCTCGCAACTGTTCCAGGAGAGTGCGCAGAGTCAGGTCGTCGGGATGCAGGCGGGCGAGGGCGGGTCTCCGCCGCCGCTGCAGCCTTCGCAGTCGCAGCCGGTCACCGTGCAGGCGGGCGGCGCGATCATCGCGGCCGACCCCTCGACGAACTCGCTGATCATCACCGCACCCGAGCCGGTCTACCGCAACCTGCGCGCGGTCATCGACAAGCTCGATGCGCGACGTGCGCAGGTGTTCATCGAGTCGCTGATCGTGGAGATCAGCGCGGAGAAGGCTGCCGAGCTCGGTATCCAGTGGCAGTTCCTCAGCTCGCCGCAGGGCTCGACGCGCGTGATCGGCGGGACCAACCTGCCGGCGCGCGGCTCCGGTGCGAACATCCTCGATGCGGCGGCGAACATCGGCAGCATCGGCACCGGGTTGAACCTGGGCGTCGTGCGCGGCACGATCAACGTACCGGGCGTCGGCGAGATCCTCGATCTCGGTTTCCTCGCGCGTGCGCTCGAGAGCGGCGCCGATGCAAACATCCTGGCGACGCCGAACCTGCTCACCCTCGACAACGAGGAAGCGCGAATCATCATCGGGCAGAACGTGCCGTTCATCACCGGCCAGTTCACCGCCGTCGGTACCGGTGGCGCTTCGGTCAACCCGTTCCAGACCATCGAGCGCCGTGACGTCGGCACGACGCTGCGCGTGCGCCCGCAGGTGTCGGAATCGGGAACCGTGCGGCTGCAGATCTTCCAGGAAGTCTCCAGCGTGCAGGACACGCGGCTCGCCGCCGGGATCATCACCAACCGCCGTGCGATCGAGTCCAACGTGCTCGTCGACGACGGCCAGATCATCGTGCTGGGCGGCCTGATCGAGGAGCGCATCGACGGAGCCGCAGAGAAGGTGCCCGGCCTGGGCGACGTTCCGGTGGTCGGGCAGCTGTTCCGCTACGACAGCCGCAAGCGCGTGAAGACGAATCTGCTGGTGTTCCTGCGGCCGATCGTGGTACGCGACGGTGCCGATGCTCATAGCGTCACCGCCGACCGCTACGACTACATCCGCGCTTCGCGCGCGGGAGCGGCGCTGCCGCCGCACTGGGCGCTGCCCGAGTTTCCCCCGTCGCCGCTTCGCCCGATGCCGCCGCCGCCCGTGCCCGCCGAGCAGGGGATCCGCCCGGTCCGGCCGGGGGAGGAGGCGCCCGACTCCGCGGCCGCCGCCCAGGCCCCCCGCGCCGCCGAGCAGGGAGCGATGCTCTCTCCCTACGCGCCGGTTCCGCAGCAGCCGCCCGCACCCATCGTCGCGTCGCGGCCGAGCACGGTGCTTCGTACCGCGCCCAACGAAGTCGTCGTGCCGCTGCCGCCGCGTGAAGCGCCGGGCGGCGAGGGCGTGTCGCCGTTCGGGCGCGACGCCGCGGACGAGCCGGTGCCGCAGACGAACTATTGACGCGCGAACGGAGGAACGACGAAGCGATGACATCCGTCTCGCCGGCGCGTTACGTGCCATACGGTTTCGCGCGCGCCAACCAGCTGCTCGTCGCCGCCGTCTCGAACGACGCCGTCGAGGTGTGGATCGGCGAGCGCACCCCGCTGCAGGCGCTCGCCGAACTGTCGCGTACGCTGCCGCTGCGGCTGGTCACCGTGCGCAAGCCCGAGATCGAGCTGGCGGCGGCGATCAGCCGAGCGTACGCGCAGCAGGAGGGATCGGCGGCGTCGGTGGTCGACGAGGTCGCGAGCGACCTCGACCTGTCCCGACTGCTGCAGGACATTCCGAAGATCGAGGACCTGCTCGAGGCCGAGGACGACGCGCCGATCATCCGGATGATCAACGCGCTGCTCACGCAGGCGAGTCGCGACAACGCCTCGGACATCCACTTCGAGCCCTTCGAGACGACGTCGCTCGTGCGCTTTCGCGTCGATGGCACGCTGCGCGACGTCGTGCGCCCGCGCCGCGAGCTGCATGCGGCGCTGATCTCGCGCATCAAGATCATGGCGCAGCTCGACATCGCCGAGAAGCGGTTGCCCCAGGATGGGCGGATCACGCTGCGCATCGGAGGCCGGCCGATGGACGTGCGCGTCTCGACGCTGCCCACCGGTCACGGCGAGCGCGCCGTGTTGCGCCTGCTCGACAAGGAGGCGGGTCGGCTGGACCTCGGCAGGCTCGGCATGAGTGCCGAGACGCTGCACGACTTCGACGCGCTCGTGCATCAGCCGCACGGCATCGTGCTCGTGACCGGCCCCACCGGGTCGGGCAAGACGACGACGCTGTACGCCGCGCTTGGGCGGCTCGACTCGACGACGACGAACATCCTCACCGTCGAGGATCCGATCGAGTACGACCTCGAAGGCATCGGCCAGACGCAGGTCAACGCGCGCATCGACATGAGCTTCGCGAAGGCGCTGCGCTCGATCCTGCGCCAGGATCCCGACGTCGTGATGATCGGCGAGATCCGCGATCTCGAGACCGCGCAGATCGCCGTGCAGGCCTCGCTCACCGGGCACCTCGTGCTCGCCACGCTGCACACGAACGACTCGGTCTCGGCCGTCACGCGGCTGATCGACATGGGCATCGAACCGTTCCTGCTGTCGTCGTCGCTGCTGGGCGTGGTCGCGCAGCGCCTGGTGCGCAAGCTGTGCCCGCAGTGTCGCGAGCCCGATCCGGTGGCCGGCGGATGGCGCGCCGCCGGTTGTCTCGCCTGCAACCGAACCGGCTTCCAGGGGCGCACCGGCATCTACGAGCTCTTCGTCGTCGACGACGCGGTGCGCGCGCAGATCCATCGCAATGCGCCCGAAAACGAGATCCGCGAGCAGGCGCGCCGGGCGGGGATGCGTTCGATGCGCGAGGACGGGCTTCGCTGGGTCGAGGCCGGCGTCACCTCGGCTCACGAGGTCGCCCGCGTGACGCGCGAGTAGCGCCGGGCAGCGAAGCGACGGATCAGCCGACGGGTCATTCGAGTGCCGGCCTATCGATACGAAGCCGCCGACGCGAGCGGACAGCTGACGCGCGGCGTGATCGATGCCGATTCACCGCGCCACGCGCGCGGACTGCTGCGCGATCGCGGATTGGCCCCGCTCGAGGTGAGCGCGGTCCAGGATGCCGCGCAGGGGGCGGGGCGTGGGATCGGCGCGCGCCTGGGTGCCGCCGAGCTCTCGCTCGCCACCCGCCAGCTCGCCAGCCTGCTGTCGGCGCGTCTGCCGATCGAGCAGGCGCTCGACGCGGTCGTCGAGCAGGCGGAGCGCCAGTCGGTGCGCGAGCGCTTCGCCGCCGTGCGCAGCGAGGTCGTCGGCGGGCAGACGCTCGCGCAGGCGCTCGCGAAGCATCCGCGCGACTTCCCCGAGGTGTACCGCGCATTGGTCTCGGCCGGCGAGCAGTCGGGCGACCTCGCGCTCGTCATGAGCCGGCTGGCCGACTACATCGAGGCGCGTACGGCGCTGGCGCAGCGCATCACGCTGGCGTTCACCTATCCCGCCATCGTCACCGTGGTCGCCGCGGCCGTCATCGTCGCGATGCTCGCCTACGTGGTCCCGCAAGTGGTCGGCGTGTTCGCGCAGACGCAGCAGGAGCTGCCCGCGCTGACCGTCGGACTCATCGCGACCTCCGACTTCGTGCGCGAATGGGGACTCGCGCTGCTGCTCGTCGTCGTGGCGGCGCTCGTCGCCTTTCGCGCGGCGCTGCGCTCGCCCAGCTTCCGGCTGTCGTGGCATCGGCGCACGCTCTCGTTCCCGGTGGTCGGGCGCCTGATTCGCGGATTGAACACGGCACGCTTCGCGTCGACCCTGGGCATCCTCACCAGCAGCGGCGTACCGCTGATCCGCGCGCTCGAGGCCGGCGCGCGCACGTTGTCGAACGACGCGCTGCGCGCGAACGTGCAGGATGCGATCTCGCGCGTGCGCGAGGGTTCGTCGCTGGCGCGCGCCTTGAAGGCGGGCGGGCAGTTCCCACCGTTGATGATCCACATGATCGCCAGCGGCGAGGCCACCGGCGAGCTGCCGCAGATGCTCGAGCGGGTCGCGGCGACGCTGTCGCAGGAAACCGAACGGCGCACGCTGACGCTGACGAGCCTGCTCGAGCCGCTGCTGATCCTGACGATGGGTGCCATCGTGCTCGTGATCGTGCTCGCGGTGCTGCTGCCGATCATCGAGATCAACGAGCTGGTGAGGTGAGGGGGCGACGATCCGCGCCGATCGAATCGGGAGTGCTCCCGTTCGCGGAACGGGTTCCACGGGCGTAAACGCTTCAAGCCAGAGCGTTGCTCTGCACGCCCGGGCTTGACCCGTTTCCGTGGACAGGTCGCCGTTTTCACTGTCGAAGCAGCGCTTGCCGAATTCCAGCGCGGTGTACTGCCCGAGCCTTGCCGGTGTCGGCTTACCGGCGTCGATCGCAGCCTGCCGGATCCAGTTGCGGATCGACGTCGCCGTTACGTCGAACTCACGCTCCAGTTCGCTTGGCGCGTGACCGGCTGCCGCCAGCTCGACCATCCGCTGGCGGAACTCCGGGGGATCGGGTCGGCGGCTACATGGCGGACTCCCCTTCCTTGAAAAAGGATCAGGTGTCCGCGAGAGCGGGTCGACGCCACATGCTCGAGCTGCAAGCGCCGGCTCTCCCGGCGCAGATCTCGTGACGCTCGCCGATCGCCTGTCTCGAAGCCGGGTGCGTGGAGCGGCGGGCGCGTCTCCGATGCTTCGGCCGTGCCTTCAGAACCGCACTGGTGCCCGATAGCCGGTGAGCTCGAGATAGCCGCGGCCGACCTCGACGCCTTCGCGCAGGACGCGCACCGCACCCTCCCAGTAGACCACGCCGGTGCTCGCACGCGAGTCGAGCTCCTGGTCGTCGAACAGCGGCTCGAGCGTGTAGCTGCGCTCGTCCACGCGGACGCGCATCGCGACGGGGTAGCGCACGCCGGTGCGCGGTGAGCTCCAGTGCCGTAGCGGCTCGAAGTGCACGCCGGCTCGCCCGGAGCGAGCGCCCGAAGCGGCAGGCGCGGCAGTTGCGCCGGAGGCCGCCGATTCCACCGCGCCCACTCCGGTGCGCACGGCGTCGATCCATCGCGCGTCGGTCCACAGCGTGCCGCCGTCGCGCTTGCGGATGCGGAAGGCCATCAGCGCGGAGCCGTCGTCGAAGTTCAGGCCGACCCAGTCCCAGCCGGAGGCCGACGGATCGAGGATCTCGCTCGACCACTCGTGGTCGAGCCAGGCGACACCTTCGACGGCGTCGCGTCGCGTCGCGTCGCCGATCGTTCCGGTCACGGCGAGCTGCGGGCGGCTGTAGTAGTAGCTCGCCTGCGTCTCGCGGGGGCCCTTGCGCGAGAAGCCGCCATCGCCCTGCAGGACCGGCGACGCGCCCGGGCGAAAGACGAGCTCGATCGCCAGCGATGCGTCGACGGCGCGCGCGCGATAGACGTCTGCCGCTTCGCGTCGCAGCGACCAGTCCCCGATCGCGACGCTCGTGTCGGTTCGCGAAGCGTCGGCGAGGCCGAGACCTTCGCGCGCCGCGCGCTGCGCGTGCAGCAGCGAGCCGCGTTCGGGGAGCGCGAGTGCGGCGTGCGCGAAGAGCAGCTGCACCGGCGCGAAGCGGCTCGGGTTCGCCGCATCGTGTCCGGTGCGCGAGCGAAAGAACGTGATCTGCACGCCGGCCGGCTCGCCGCGATATGGGCCTTCGGTGCGGCGCAGCCAGCCGGTCACGTACCACCACTCGGTCCGGTACGCGTCGTGTGCGCCGTGGTCGCGCGGGAACGAAGGCGTGACGCCGCGCACGACGTCGGCGTACCGTGCCGTCGATGCGCGTGCCGAAGCACCCGGCACTCCGCTTCCCAGTGCCCACAGGCCGATCGAGTGCAGGCATCGGCGGCGCGCTTCGCGCATCACGCATCCTCCGCCAGTGTGCGTACCGGGTTGCCGACCGCGCGCAGGGCCGCCAGCACGGCTGCCAGCGTGCCGAGCGCAAGCAGGCCGAGCGCCGAGGCCGCGAGCAGGCCGACGGGCCACGCGAGCTCCATCGTCCAGTGGAACGATTGCGGGTTCACGCGATGGATGAGCACCAGTGCGATCGCCGCGCCGGCCACGAGTCCCCATCCGATCGCGATGACGATCTGCAGCAGTGCCTCGATCGCGAACGACACGGCGACCTGCGTGCGCGTGAGCCCCAGGTGCTGCAGCGTCGCGAACTCGCGCCGGCGCGCGAGCCCCTCGGCGGCCCAGGTCGACGCCACGCCGAACAGCGCGACGGCGATGGCGACCGCCTCGAGCGCATAGGTGACGGCAAAGCTGCGATCGAAGATCCGCAGCGACAGCGCGCGCAGCTCGCCGCTGCTGCGCCACGCGAATCCGGCGACCTCGTCGACCGTTTCGCGCAGCCTGCGCCAAGCCTCGTCGCGCGGTGTCGTGTCGTCGAACCAGACGGCGACGTCGTTGGCGGTGTCGTCGCCGCCGAGCGATCGCCATGCGGCCGAGTCGACGACGACGCTGCCGTGCTGCCGCGCGTAGTCGCGCCAGACGCCGGCGACGAACATCGACTTCGCCCGATCTTTCCCGTTCGTGACATCGGCATACGCGGTCGATTCGCTCGGCGGCGGCAGCGGCAATGGGCGTTCGATCGTCGTCCCCGGTGCGAAGCCGTACAGGTCGACCATCGCCTCGCTGACGTAGACGGGGACCGTGTCCGCGGGCGCTGCATGGATCTTGCCGACGATCGCCAGTCGCGACGACGGGTCGTCCACGTCGATCGGGCGCACGAGCAGCCGCGCCGGCGGGCGCGCGGGGTCGAGGTTCCAGTCGATCACGCGCAGGAATTCGGCGCGCGCAACGCCCGGCGTCGCCGCGATCCGCCGCTGCAGCGCGGGGCCGATCGCCCCCGCGGCGGCGCCCCCGGGGACGCTGCCGTACGCATCGGCCGGCAGCACGGTATCGAGCCAGTCGGCGACGGACTCGCGAAAGCTGGTGACCATGATCGCCATCGCCGCGGCGAGCGCGAAGCTAGCGACGATCGCCGACATCGCCGCCGATGCACTGCGGGGTGCGCCGTGCAGCCGGTGCACGGCGAGCCAGCCGAGTGCCTTGCCGCCTGCGCCCGCGACCACGCGCACCGCGAGCGCGGCGACGAACGCGACGATG
>DATGRE010000273.1:0-5168 GCA_035303885.1 Zeimonas sp.
TCGGTTCCCCCGTGCGCCCGCGGCTCGGTTCCCTCGTGCGCCCGCGGCTCGGTTCCCCGGCGAGACTGCGAGGCAGTGCCCGCGCGGAGCTCCCCCGCAACCCTTGCCGCGCCGTGCGTCGCCTCAGTTCCCGCTTCGGCCGAAAACGGCATCGGTCTTGGCCGCGCAGATGAAGTCGTTCTCGGAGATGCCGCCGACCGAATGCGTGGAGAAGCGCACGGTGCATCGGTTGTAGCCGACGACGAGATCGGGGTGGTGGTCTTCGCCGTGCACCATCCACGCGATCGCGTTCACGAACGCGATCGTCTCGTAGTAGTCGCGGAACGCGTAGCTGCGCTCGATCGCGCCGTCGCGCTGCGACCAGCCGGGCAGCTCGGACAGCTGCGCGTCGATCTCGGTCTGCGAATAGGCGCCGCCCGGCTGCGGCCGCGACTTGCGGCCGAGCAGCCGGGTGCGGGAAAGGGGTTCTCTCATCGGAAGCCTCCGCGGCGGATCGCCGGCCCGGTGTCCTGTTGCGCAGGCATCTTGCCTTCGCTTCGCGCCGGGCGGGCGTAGGGCGAGGCGGCGAGCCGCGTCGATGTCGGGGACATCGATCGGGTCAGGCGCTCGCGGACGCGAGTTCGCCGAGCCGGCCGATGCGCTGCGAGGCCGGCGGGTGCGAATCGTAGAAGGCCGAGTGCACCGGGTCGGGGGTCAGCGTGGACGCGTTGTCCTTGTACAGCTTCACCAGCGCGGTGACGAGGTCCTGCGCACGCGCATGTCGGGCCGCGAAAGCGTCGGCCTCGAACTCGTGGCGCCGCGAGACGGCCGCGAACAGCGGCTGCAGCAGGAACGTGAACACGGGCATCACGAGCAGGAAGAGCACGAGCGCGGTGGCGTCGAGCTCGCCGATGCCGGGGGAGACGCCGAGACCCTCGTAGAACCACGGCTGCCGCGACAGCCAACCGAGCAGCCAGAGCCCGGCCAGGCTTGCGACGAACATCAGCACGATGCGCTTCTGCACGTGCCGGCGCTCGTAGTGGCCGAGCTCGTGCGCGAGCACCGCCTCGATCTCGGGCGCCTCGAGTCGCGACACCAGCGTGTCGAAGAAGACGATGCGCTTCGCGCGGCCCAGTCCGGTGAAATACGCGTTGCCGTGCGCCGAGCGGCGGCTGCCGTCCATCACGAACAGGCCCTTCGACGCGAAGCCGCAGCGTGCGAGCAGCGCCTCGACGCGGCGGCGCACCTCGCCTTCGGGCAGCGGCTCGAAGCGGTTGAACAGCGGTGCGATGACGGTGGGGTAGAGCACGAGCACCGCGACGTTGAAGGCCGCCCAGGCGATCCACACCCACAGCCACCACAGGCCGCCGGAGCTGCGCATCAGCCACAGCACGAGCGCGAGCAGCGGCAGTCCGAGCACGATCGACACTGCGGCGGCCTTCAGCGTGTCGATGACGAACAGCCGCGGCGTCATCCGGTTGAACCCGAAGCGCTCCTCGATGCGGAACTGGCGCACCCACTGGAAGGGCAGCTCGAGCAGCGCGGCGATGGCAAACACCGCGGCGACGAAGGCGATCGAACGCAGGAAGGGCCACGAGGGCAGCAGCGCCTGCAGCGCGTCGAGCAGCCACTGCAGGCCGCCGAACAGCGTGAAGCCGAGCAGCACGATCGCGCCGAACACGGTGTCGACCATCGACAGACGCGTGCGCGCGATGGTGTAGTCGGCGGCACGCCGGTGGGCGGCGGCATCGATGCTGCGGGCGAAGTCGGCGGGAACGCGCTCGCGGTGCCTCGCGACGTGCCGGATCTGCCGCGTGGCCAGCCACAGCTTCGTCGCCACCGATGCGAGCAGCGCGAAAGCGAACAGCAGCGTGAAGGACTGCGATGTCAAGGGGACCACTATGCGAGAATCGACCCCGGAGAAAAAATTATGTCACAGCACCCGGCGTCACCCGCGCCGTCCCCCGACGAGTCGAGGCTCATCTGGATCGACCTCGAAATGACGGGCCTGAATCCCTCGGTCGACCGCATCATCGAAGCCGCCGTCGTCGTCACCGACTCGCAGCTCGAGGTGGTCGCGCACAGCGAGGCCTACGCGATCCGCCAGCCGCGCGAAGTGCTCGACGCGATGGACTCGTGGAACACGTCCACGCACACGCGCTCGGGCCTGGTCGAGCGCGTGCTGGCCTCGAAGTACTCCGAGGCGGACGTCGAGCGCTTGCTGCTCGATTTCGTCTCGTCGCTCGTGCCGGCGAACTGCTCGCCGATGTGCGGCAACTCGATCTGCCAGGACCGCCGCTTCCTCGTGCGCTACATGCCGCGACTCGAGCAGCATTTCCACTACCGCAATCTCGACGTCAGCACGCTCAAGGAGCTGTGCAGGCGCTGGCGTCCGGACATCGCCCGCGGCTTCTCGAAGAAGAGCGACCACACCGCGCTCGCCGACGCGCTGCTGTCGATCGACGAGCTTCGCTACTACCGGCAGCACTTCCTCGTCGGCGCGTCCGGCGGCTGAGCGGGCGCGCGGGCGGTCTGCGCAACGGGATCGCCGCCGCGCAGGTACAGCAGGAAGCGCTCGTCGCGGTTGCTGCGGCGCCGGCCCTGCCAGCGCAGCTCCCATCCGGGACGGATGTCCGGCTCGCGGCGCGCTGCCGCACCGTCCTGCTGCACGAGCAGCCAGCGGCAGCGCACCTGGGGCGCGGCGAAGGGCAGCTGCGCGAAGTAGTAGAAGCTCGCGCGCGCCGCGCGCTCGACGTTCTCGCCGGCGACGCAATCGCTGCCGCGTGGGCTCTCGGCGTCGAAGGCCGTGCGCAGCTCGGCCGACAGGTCGCGGTAGGTGTTGCGTTCGTTGAACACCGGCAGCCACAGCGTCATCAGCAGGAACCACGCGAACACGACGCCGCCGCACGAGAGCACCATCGCGCGCCAGATCATCGGCGGCTGGCGCGAGATGCGCCAGCGCACCAGCAGCAGCCAGGCCGCGGTGGCGGCGAGCCCGAGCACGACCTCGCCGAAGACGCCCTCGGGGAGGAAGCCCGGCGCCATCTGCCGCATGCGGAACGCCATGCGCGGCGGAAATCCGGTCATCAGCGCGATCCAGTACGCCCAGATCACGATGCCGAAGAGCGTGAAGGTGGTGACGGCGAACCAGTCGATCAGGTTCACGAGCGCGCGCTTCAGCGTCGGCATGCCGACCGCGGCGAGCAGTGCGAGCGGCGCCGTCGCGGGCAGCAGCCAGCCCTCGGCGCCCTGCGGCGCGAGCAGTGCGCGTAGCGCGAGCGCGAGCGCGGCCAGCGCCGGCAGCGCGACGGCCGGTTCGTTCCAGCTGCCGCGCCAGCGGTACGCGGCCCACAGCGCGACCGGCCAGGCCGGCCAGTAGAACCACGGCGCGGTGCGCGCGAAATAGACGATCGAATCGAGCGTGGGTCCCGACAGCGATTCGAGGTTCCACGCGAGCCAGGCCGACAAGTGCCCGCGCCCGTCGAAGGACTGCAGCAGCATCAGCGGCCACGGCAGCGCGAGCACGACCGCGGCAAACACCGCGAAGACGAGCATGCGCCGGCCGATCAGGCGGAAGGCGTGGCTGGCGATCGGCAGCGCGACGAGCACCACGAGCAGCGCCGCCGCATGGCCGGCGCCGCGCGTGAGCAGGCTCGCCGCGATCGCCGCCCCGGCGAGCGTGCCGCCCAGTGCCGGGCGTTCGAGCGCGTGCGCGCAGCCGAACAGGAACAGCGCGATCCACGCGAGCTGTGCCGGCTCGGCCGTCGTCTCGTGCATGCGCAGCAGCAGGCCGAAGGTGGCCATCAGGACGAGCAGGCCGGTGTCGGCGATCGCGCGCGCGTAGTCGACGCGCGAGGCCGACGCGCCGAATGGATCGGAGGGCTGCACGCCGCGCCGGCGCGCCAGCGCGTAGCTCGCGTACCAGACGAGCGCGAGCGCCGCCGCGAGCGTGGCGAGCACCGCCAGGCGCACCGCGCCGTGCTCGCCGAACAGCCACTGCGTGGCGCGGCCGACGGCGGCGCCGATCCAGAACGGCAGCGGCCCTTCGGTGACGATCGGCTGGCCGGCGATGTTCGGCATCAGCCAGTCGGCGGACTCGCCGCGCATCATCGTCAGCGCGATGCCGAAGCCGGCGGCATCGAGCGTGCGCCACGGATCGCGGCCGACGAAGCCCGGTACCGCGTACAGCGCACAGACGAGCAGCAGTCCCCAGCGCGGGAGCTTTCCCGCCTGCAGCTCGGTGACGATGAACGGCCTCATCGACGACACGTCGCCTCCGGCCGCCCGGCGGCGACGTGGTCGGGAGAGGACGGCTCCGGGAGGGACGGGTGGGGGGACAAGAGGCGGCCGGGGCTGGAAGAGGGCAGCCGGGGCCGCGAACGAGGCAGCCGAGGCTGCAAAAAAGGCAGCCGAGGCTGCCTGGTTTCGGTGGCGGATCGGCTTCGGATCTGCCCGTCGCCGGGTCTACCGCCTCACTTGCCGCTGCGGGCGAACTTCTGGCGGAACTTCTCGACGCGGCCGGTCTCGATGATGCGCTGCTGCGCGCCCGTGTAGAACGGGTGCGACTCCGACGTGACGTCGAGCTTGAACAACGGATACTCCTTGCCGTCGTCCATCGTGATCTTCTCGCGCGTGTTCACGGTCGAGCGCGTGATGAACTTGAAGCCGCTCGCCATGTCCATGAAGACGACTTCGCGGTATTCGGGGTGGATGCCCTGTTTCATGATTCTGCCCGGGGGAGATCGGCAAAGCCGCTGATTATATGTCGCGCAGCGCGGGAGCAGCAAGGAAGCGGCTCCGGAACGCGGGCCGGAGCCGCCGCTGCGCCGGCACCTTCAGCCGCCGCGCCGCATCATCTCGAAGAACTCCTGGTTGTTCTTCGTCTGGCGGACCTTGTCGAGCAGGAACTCCATCGCCTCGAGCTCGTCCATGTCGTGCAGCAGCTTGCGGAGGATCCAGATCTTTTGCAGCACCTCGGGCTTGATCAGCAGCTCCTCGCGCCGCGTGCCCGAGCGGTTGATGTCGATCGCCGGGTAGACGCGCTTCTCCATCATCCGCCGGTTCAGGTGCAGCTCCATGTTGCCGGTGCCCTTGAACTCCTCGTAGATCACCTCGTCCATCCGGCTGCCGGTGTCGATCAGCGCGGTGGCGATGATGGTGAGCGAGCCGCCTTCCTCGATGTTGCGCGC
>DATGRE010000274.1:0-2324 GCA_035303885.1 Zeimonas sp.
CTGCCCGGCGTGACGCTCGGCAACTACTACGGCCCCACCGAGGCCAGCGACGTCACGACCAGCATCGACGTCAACGGACTGCCCAAAGCGCCCGGCCCGGTGCCCATCGGGCGACCGATCGCCAATGCGCGCGTGCACGTCCTCGACGGCGCGCTGCGGCCGGTGCCGATCGGCGTGATCGGCGAGCTGTACATCGGCGGCGTCGGGCTGGCCCGAGGCTACCTGAACCGACCCGAACTGACCGTCGAGCGCTTCGTACCGAACCCGTTCGTGCCCGGCGAGCGGCTCTACCGCACCGGAGACCTCGTGTATTGGCGTCCCGACGGCGTCGTCGGATTCGTCGGCCGCACCGACCACCAGGTCAAGTTGCGCGGCCAGCGCATCGAGCTCGGCGAGATCGAATCGGCGCTGAACGCCTGCAACGGCATCCGCCAGAGCGTCGTCGTGATGCGCGAGGACCGGCCCGGCGATCGCCGCCTGGTGGGCTACGTCGAGGGCGACGGCGTCGACGTGGACGCCCTCGAGGCGGCACTTCGCGCGCGCCTGCCCGCGTACATGGTGCCCACTGCCTTCGTACCGATGGCCGCGCTGCCGCGCCTGTCCAACGGCAAGCTCGATCGCAAGTCGCTGCCCGCCCCGGCTGGCGCGGGCAGCGAGCGGGCATCGCCCTTCGTGGCCGCACGCACGCCGATCGAGGAGGCGCTCGTCGCGATCTGGGCCGAGGTATTGGGGCGCGAGCGGGTGGGCGTCCATGACAACTTCTTCGATCTCGGCGGCCATTCGCTGAGCGCGACGCAGGCGATGTCACGGGTGCGCGCGGTGCTGGGCGCCGACCTGCCGCTGCACGTCCTGTTCGAGGCGCCGACGGTCGCCGCACTGTCGCAGCGGATCCAGCCCGGAGCGCAAACGGGCGAACCGGACCTCGGCGCGCCGCTCGTTGCGGGCAGCGCCGCCGGCGCCGACGTGATTCCCGCGTCGGCAGCCCAGCAGGCGCTCTGGACGATCGACCGGCTGGCCGGCCCGAGCGGGGTCTACAACATCTCCACGGCGACCCGGCTCGAGGGGCCGCTCGACACCGAAGCCCTGCGTCTCGCGCTGCAGGCGTTCGTCGACCGTCACGCGGCATTGCGGACCGGCTTCGACGAAGTCGACGGCGTCCCGGTGCAGGCCGTGCTGCCGTGCGTCGACGTGCAGCTGCCCGTCGTGGATCGTGTGGCGGCCGACGACGCATCGGCCGGCGTCGCGCTGGCCGACGAGATCCAACGGCTCGCAATGGAGCCCTTCGACCTCGCCCGTGCGCCGCTGTTCCGGGCCCGGCTGCTGCGCGTGTCCGGCACCGATCACGTGCTGGTATTCGTGGTCCATCACATCGTCGCCGACGGGTGGTCGATGGGGATCCTCGCGAGGGAATTGCCGCTCCTCTACGAACGCGCGCGGCGCGGCGAGCGCCCGGCGAGCGCCGCGCGCGTTCGCGCGGTCGACTTCGCCGACTACGCGCTGTGGGAGCGCGGGAGATTGGCGAGCGGCGTCGGGCAGGCCGCCCTCGCGTACTGGAAGCGCCAGCTCGCCGGCATCGAGCCGATCGAGCTGCCGACCGACCGGCCTCGCCCGCGCATCGGCTCGCTGCGCGGCGGTTCGTTGCCGTTCACGATTCCGGCGGAACGGGTGTCCGGCCTGAAGACGCTGGCCCGCGCCAACCGCGCCACGCTCCACATGGTCCTGCTGGCGGCCTTCGAGACGCTGCTGATGCGCTACAGCGGGCAGCAGCACTTCGCAGTGGGCACGCCCGCGGCGGGACGCAGCCGCGCAGAGCTCGAAGGCGTCTTCGGGATGTTCGCGAACATGCTCGTCATGCGCGCCGACCTGGCCGGCGAGCCCGGGTTCGTCGAGTTGCTGGGCCGCGTCCGGCAGACCGCGCTGGATGCGTACTCGAACCAGGACGTGCCTTTCGAGCGCATCGTCGCCGAGCTCAATCCGCAGCGCGAACCCAACCGCAATCCGCTGTTCCAGGTGGCGTTCGCGATGCAGAACGTGCCGCCCACCGCGCTCGAACTGCCGGGCGTCGAATCCAGTCCGCTCGAAAGCCGCAACGACACGGCCAAGTTCGACCTCGGGCTGTCGTTCGTCGAGCGCGGCGGCGAACTGCACGGGTCGTTGCGCTACGCCGCCGACCTGTTCGACGACGCGACGATCGAGCGCATGGCCGGGCACTTCCGCAACCTGGTCGACGCCATCCTGGCGAACCCGCAGGCGAATATCTCGGCGCTGCCGCTGATGGATGCCCGGGAACTCGACCGGATCCTCGTTCAGTGGAACGACACCGC
>DATGRE010000275.1:0-5048 GCA_035303885.1 Zeimonas sp.
GCCGTCGCGCCGCAGCCCGGCCGGCTCGTAGACGCGGTCGAACAGCACCGTCCCGTCGAGCTCGACCCGCACCTTCACCGGAGAACGCTCGCGCTCGCATTCCATCTCGGTGCGCAACTGCGGCGGCAGCTTCGCCAGCTCCTCGGGCGTGCGCTTGCGACAGTCGGTCGCGACCTTGCCCGGATGGCGGAAGGACAGCCGCAGCAAGCCCTGGTCGTCGTCGAGGTGCCGGTAGGTGGGCGAGCTCGAGAAATAGATGACGAAGGCTCCGAACAGCGCGTACAGGATCGCCTGTCCGACATAGCGGAAGACGGGACTAGTGGACCGTGACATGGGAGCTCTCCGTCGAAACCTGCGGCACCTTCGCCGACGCCTGCGCCGGCTGCAACCGGTCGAGCGCATCGAGATCGTGCCGGAAGCGCGCCAGTTGCGCCTGGAGCGCGATCAAATCCTCGTGCGCCGCCTCCACGAAACGCAGGCGCTCGCGCTGGGCCGCCGCGCGCAGGCGCGGTTCGCGCTCGCCGGCCAGCCGCTGCGCGACCCAGCGCGACCCGAAGCGGTATTCGCAGTCGTCGCCCGGACAGGCGACGACGGCCACCCCGCGCGCGCCCAGACGCAACGCGTACTCGACGAAGGACGGCGGCAACATCGCCGCGCAGGGCAGCGCGATCGGCACGAGATCGTCCTCCGTGCCGGCGCCGGCGGCGTGCGCGCACCCGAAGACGACGATCGGCGCCACGCCGGCGTGCGCCCCGAGCGCCGACGCGAGCGCGTCGCGCAGCAGGCCCACGCCGAGGTCGGGCAGATCGATGCCGGTGGTCAGGTGCGCATCGGACCGGAACGGCGTCGACGACGGACACGCACCGGCGCAGATGCCGCACGAAGCACACCGATCGGCATCGACGACGGCGATCCGGCCACGGCCCGACGGATGCGGAGCCATCTCGATCGCGGCGAACGGGCAGTCGGCGAAGCAGCGTTCGCAGCCGTTGCAATGCTCGGCGTCGACGCGGGCGGCCGGCGCGCGAGCGCGCGCACGGCGCGATAGCCACGGGGCGGCGGCCCCGAGCAGCGTGAGCGCGCCTGCCGCCGCCCAGACCGCGAGCGGCGAGATCGCGTCGACGGCGGCGAGCGGCGCGAGATAGAACCAGTCGAGGGCGAGCGCACCGCCGACCTGCGATGGATCCGCCGGCGGCGGCAACGGCGCCGACGCCAGCAGCGAGATTGCCGACAGCGTGACGAGCGTGCCGAGCAGCACCGCACGCGAGGCGTTGGTGCGCGGTCGCGTGAGCCGCTTCACGTGCAGCCACATCGCCAGCAGCAGCGCGAGCGAGACGCCGATGTGCAGGAAGATCAACAGGGAGAACAGACGGTCGGAGACCGCGTCGGCGTCGAGGAAGTTGCGCACCAGCGCCGGATCGAAGCCCGGCAGCGCACCGAACCATTCGGCGACCATCGTGGCGACGAACAGCCCGACCGAGTCCCAGACGAGCCAGAAGCCGGTGCCGCCGGCGGCGAGAATCAGCCAGGGCGTCGGCACGCCGCTGAGCCAGCTGAACCAGCGAAAACCCCGATAGCGCCCGTACGCCCATTCGCGCACGAGGTGCGCGACGACGACCACGACCAGTGCATCGGACGCATAGCGATGCAGGCTGCGAACGAAGGCACCACCGAAGACCGCCCCATCCGTGACGCCCTGCACCGACGCGTACGCGCCGTCGGCGCGGGTGTCGTAGAACACGTAGAGGAAGGCGCCGGTGGCGGCGATCAGCCAGAACAGGTCGAACGCGACGCCGCCCAGCTGGCGCAGCGGATTGGCCGCGATGCCGAAGACACGATCGAAGGCCCGTTCGATCGCGCGCACCGCACCGGCGGCGCGGGTGCGCACCGCGCGAAGCTCGTCCACCGCGACGATGCCGCCCCCGGCGAGCCCCGCCCTGCCCGCCGGAGTCGCCGGCACGGCGAAGTCCGGCACCGGCACGACGTGTCGTCGGGGCGCCTTCAAGCTGCCCTTCCCCGACTCAGCTCCGCCCGGACGGGCGCAACTGGCGCAGCACGAACCACAACATCGCGCCGAGCGTCGTCATTCCGGCGAAGATCTCGAAGAACAGCGAGTAGTTGACGCGGTAGCCACCCGTGTTCGGGTCGTAGACCGTGCAATACAGCTTGACCTTCTCCCAGACGTTCTCGAGCGTGAGGTTGCGCGACGCCTGGCCCGAGAGCAGCTCCTTGAGCGGCTGCACGAGCATCGGCAGGTCGAAGTTCTCGCCGTACACCTGGCGGTAGATCACGCCGTCCGCGTCGACGACCGTGACCTGCGTGACGTGGTCGAAGCCCTTCGGCGTCGCCTCGTAGGTGAAGCCGAGATTGGCGGTAAGCGCGTCGACCTGCGCCGGATCGGGGCTGAGGAAATGCCAGTCGGGATCGTCGATGCCGTTCTGCCGGCGGAACGCGGCCATCGCGCTCGGGTCGTCGAACGGCTGGTTGAAGCCGATCGAGACGATGCGAAAGCGATCGTTCCCCAGCGCCTCGCGTGCGGTGCGCGCCGCCTGCGCGAGGAACTGCGTAGCGACCGGACAGGCCTGGAAGCAGCCCGTGTATACGAGGCTCACGAGCAGCGGCTTGCCGGCGAAGTCGCTGAAGCGCACCGGCTTGCCCGTGTGGTCTCGCATCGAGACGTCGAGCAGCGGGCGGCCGATCGCCGCCTGGCTGTCGGCCAGCGCCTTGCGGTAGTCGGGCTGCGCCCAGGAAGCGCCCGGGGACCCCAACAGAACGGCCGAAACGACCGCCGCGCAGGCGACGATCGTCCGGCCGAAGGAAGTGCGGAAGATACGACTGCGACGGGTCAACTCAACTCAGGCCCCATACCGTCGACAGGTATTTCCAGTTGACGAAGTAGTACAGCACGAAGGCGACGAGGAACACGAGGGCGAACACGAAGGTGCCCGGTGCCTCGAAGCCGCCGCCATGCGTACCATGCCCGCGCAGCGCCGCGGCCACCGGCGGCAGCCGAAGCGGGCTGATCTGCGTCGTGTACGCGCCGGCGTCGAGCCGCTTGCCGAAGAAGACCGTGCCGACGGCGATGATGATGTACATCGCGCCGCCGATGATCGCCATCACGCCCGAGATGCCGACCAGCGTCATCATCAGCAGCGCCGTGCCGGGGAACTCGTACGGCAGCGACGTGCCGGCGAAGGTGATGTCCCAGTGGCGGCGCGGAACGCCGAGGGTGCCGGCGCCCATCATCGTCAGCGTGAACACGCCCATCCCGATGCCGAAGATGTACGGCTGCCACTTCGCCCAGCCGGGCAGGATGACCTCGCGCTGGAACAGCGTGGGCAGCAGGAAGTACGTGATCGCCATGAACGCGAGCGTGGTGCCGAGCACGACCGTCGCATGGAAGTGGCCCGGAACGTAGATCGTGTTGTGGATGATCATGTTCAGCTGCTCGGTGCCCATCATCACGCCCGAGATTCCGCCGAGGAAGCCGAAGCCGATGATCGAGATGAACACGCCCGAGAAGACCGGATTGCTCCACGGCGCCTTGCGCAGCCACTCGAACAGGCCCTTCGTGAAGCCCTTCTCGCGCTGCGCGGCTTCCATCGCACCCGGCACCGTCAGGCCGTGGATCATCGAGGCGAGCACGGCGAGGTACATCGCGTAGCTGGTGTTGAACACCTTCCACTCGGTGCCCACGCCCGGGTCGGCGAGGATGTGGTGCGCGGCGGCCAGCTGCAGGAACAGGATGTAGAGCAGGAACGCGACGCGGCTCACGCGCTCGGACATCGGCTTGGCGCCGAAGACGATCGCCGCCACCGCGTACCAGACCGAGACGTGCGCGGCGACGTTGATCTGCTGCGATGAGTGGCCGAAAGCCCACCAGATCACGCGGTACATCACCGGGTCGATGTGCTTGATGTAGCCGATCGACCACAGGTACGTCGGGATCAGGATGATCGCGCCCGAGGCGATCGTGTAGATCGCGATGATGCACGCGGTGAGCGCGCCGAAGGTCACCAGCGGAATCGACCCTTCGTAGGTCTTCTCGGCGCGCGCGACGACGAGCGTTCCGAGGAAGATGAAGCAGCCGATCAGCGCGCCGACGGCGAACAGGATGAGCCCGAGGTAGAACCAGGGCGCCGCCGGCATCGGCACGTACGACGTCATCATCACCGTCGCGTTGCCCTGGAAGATCGTCGTGTTCCACATCACGGTGCCGATCACCATCAGCGCGAACGCGACCCAGGCCAGTCGAGGCGTCGCCAGGCGGCTTCGCAACAGCGTCGACGAGCAGAAATACAGGACCGCGATCTCGAAGAAGATGATCCACGCGACGAGCATGTCGAGCCCGTGCGCGGTGAGGAACAGGTAGAAGTTGTCGGCGTCGACGAGGTGGATCGCCTGCCAGCGGGTGAGCGTGATCAGCAGCGCGAGCACGCCGCCGATGAGCAGCATCACGATGCCGGCGACGGCGTTCGCCTTGATCAGCGTCTCGGCCGACTTGTGGAACTGCAGCCCCGAGCGGGGGCAGATACGGAACAGCGCTTGGGCGGTGGCCATGAGTGCCTCTTCCTTATTTCACGTACAGCCGCGACACCATCTTGTGGTGCCCGATTCCGCAGAACTCGTTGCACACGATGGCGTAGGTACCCGAGCGGTTGGGCTGGATCGTCACGACGTGCTGATAGCCGGGCAGCACCTGGATGTTGATGTTCTCGGGCTGCAGCGAGAAGCCGTGCTGGTAGTCCATTGCCGTGAGGTTCAGCCGATACGTCTTGCCCTTCTCGAGCTCGAGGATCGGCCACCACGACCACAGGCGCGCGATCAGGTAGATGTCGCTGCCGGCGGGCGGCGCGACGACCGGGATCTTCTCGTCGGTCTCGATGCGAACCGTGTACTTGTCGACCATGTCCTGCGCGGCCTTCGCGAAGAGCTCGGGCTTGACGCGATACGTCTCGGACGACAGGTTCTGATTACCGTACACGTGCCAGTACGGCATCATGAAGAACATGATCAGGCACCAGATGAAGGCGATCGCGATCCACAGG
>DATGRE010000276.1:0-2806 GCA_035303885.1 Zeimonas sp.
GCTCAACCCGCTGCATGCGCGCTTCCCCCACAACCCGGCGCACGCGAGCCCCTACGCGCCGTCGTCGCGGCTGTGGCTGGATGCGCTCGCGATCGACGTCGAATCGGTCGACGACTTCGCCGAAGCCGACGCGGTCCGCGAGCGGCTGCGATCCGACGCGTTTCGCGCCCGGCTGCAGCGGCTGCGCGACGCCAGGCTCGTCGATTTCGAGGGCGTGTCCGCCGCGAAGCACGAGGCGCTGCGTGAACTGTACGCGCACTTCCGGCGCGCGCACCTCGAGCGCGCGACGCCGCGCGCCGCGGCGTTCCGCGCGTTCCAGTCGAGCCGGGGCGCGCCGCTGCGGCGCCACGCGCTCTTCGAGGCCTTGCAGGCGCGCTTTCACGCGCAGGACCCTTCGATCTGGGGCTGGCCGGTCTGGCCCGAAGGATGGCGCGATCCCGGCGGCGCGCAGGTTGTCCGCTTCGAGGTCGAGGCGATCGAAGCGATCGAGTACTACGAGTACCTGCAATGGCAGGCCGAGCGGCAACTCGAGCGCGCAGCGGCTCGCTGCCGCGAGCGCGGCATGGCGATCGGGCTCTATCTCGACCTCGCCGTGTCGGTCGACCGCGCGGGTTCGGACTGCTGGTCGTTCGACCACTGCTACGCGGCCTCGGCGAGCGTCGGCGCGCCGCCCGACGACTTCAATCTGGCCGGACAGGACTGGGGGCTTCCGCCGCTGATCCCCGATGCACTGCGCGAATGCGGGCACGAGCCGTTCGTGCTCGCGCTGCGCGCGAACATGCGGCATGCGGGGGCGCTGCGCATCGACCACGTGATGGGGCTGATGAGGCTCTACTGGGTCCCGCCCGGCGCCACCGCGCGCGACGGCGGCTACGTCCGCTATCCGCTGGACGAGCTGCTGGCGATCGTCGCACTCGAGAGTCACCGCAACCGGTGCCTGGTGGTCGGCGAGGACCTCGGCACGGTACCGGACGCGGTGCGCGAAGCGCTCGCGCGCGCGCGCGTGCTCTCGTATCGCCTGCTCTACTTCGAGCGCGACGACTCGGGCGATTTCGTGCCGCCTGGCGCGTATCCGCACGACGCGCTGGTCTCCATCGGCACGCACGACCTGCCGACGCTGGCCGGATGGTGGGCGGGCCGCGACCTGCAGCTGCGCCACGAGCTCGGCCTGTTCCCCGACGAGAAGTCGCACGCGGCGCAGGTGCAGGCGCGTGCGGACGATCGAGCGCGCCTTGTGGCCGCGCTGAGCCGCGACGGACTCCTCCCGCCGGGCACCGACGCGCAGGCGGTGGCACGAGGAGCGCTCGCCGCCGCGCTCGTCGACGCGGTGCACGTCTACCTCGCGAGGACTCCTGCACGGCTCATGATGGTGCAGCCCGACGACTGGCTCGGCGTGATCGAGCAGGCCAACCTGCCGGGGACGGTCGACACCCATCCGAACTGGCGCAGGCGGCTGTCCGCGACGATCGACGAACTGGCCGACGACCCGGCCGCCGCGCGCCTGGCGCGGGCACTGGCCGCCGAACGCGAGAGCCCGCGCAGCGCGCAGGCGGCCGGCCGCGTGTCGCAGGCGCGCATTCCCCGCTCGACCTACAGGCTGCAGCTGAACCGCGACTTCGGCCTGCACGACTCGCTGCGCGTGCTGCCTTACCTCGACCGGCTCGGCGTCGGCGACCTGTACTGCTCGCCGGTGCTGCGCGCGCGCCCGGGCAGCAGCCACGGCTACGACATCGTCGATCACCGTTCGATCAACCCGGAGCTCGGCGGCGAAGCCGCCTTCGATGCGTTGTCGGCGGCGCTGCGCGAACGCGGCATGGGCGTGCTGTTCGACATGGTGCCGAACCACATGGGCGTGCTGGGCGGGGACAACGCCTGGTGGATGGACGTTCTCGAGCACGGCGAGGCGTCGCCCTGCGCGCGTTTCTTCGACATCGACTGGCATCCGGTGAACGGCGACCTCGACGGCAAGGTGCTCGTGCCGCTGCTGGGCGACCACTACGGGCTGGTGCTCGAGCGCGGCGAGCTGGTGCTGGCCTTCGAGCCCGACGCCGGCGGTTTCGCGATCCGCTATCACGAGCACCGCGTGCCGATCGACCCGCGCGAGTCGGCGTCGCTGCTGCGACGGGCCCGCGAGAGGCTGGACGCCGCAGTGCCGGACGCCGAGCTTCGCGACGAGTTCTCCGCGCTGGCCGACGCCTTCGCGAACCTGCCGCCGCGCGATGCGATCGACGAGGCGAGCGCGGCCGAGCGGGCGCGCGACGCGGCCGTGCACAAGCGCGCGCTGGCACGACTCGCCGCCGCGCAGCCGGCGGTGCGCTCGGCGATCGACGCCGAGGTCGAAGCGCTCAACGCGCGCTCGCCGGCCGCGCGCAATGCGCTGCATGCGCTGATGGAGCAGCAGGCGTGGCGCCTGGCCTACTGGCGCGTCGCCTCCGACGAGATCAACTACCGCCGCTTCTTCGACGTCAACGACCTGGCCGGGCTGCGCATCGAGGACGAGGCCGTGTTCGAGGCCACGCACGACCGGGTGCTCGGGCTGGCCGCGGACGGCCGCATCGACGGACTTCGCATCGACCATCCCGACGGCCTCTACGACCCCGGCGAGTATTTCACGCGGCTGCAGCAGGGGTATGCGCGCCGCAGCGGCGCGCCGCTGGAATCCGGCGATGGGCGTCCGCCCCGACCGCTGTACGTCGTCATCGAGAAGATCGCCGCCGCGCACGAGCGCGTGCCCGAGCAATGGGCGATCCACGGCACGACCGGCTACCGGTTCGCGGCGGTCGCCAACGGACTGTTCGTCGACCCG
>DATGRE010000277.1:0-4372 GCA_035303885.1 Zeimonas sp.
CTTCGGCGTCGGCACCGCGCTCGACACGTCGAGCGACGCGCCTTCGCTCGACATGGTCTACAAGCTGCAGTCGTACGCGGGGCAACCGCGGCGCAAGCGCTCGGAGGGCAAGGCGACCTGGCCCGGCGCCAAGCAGGTCTACCGTCGTCACGATCGCGACGGTCGGCTTGCCGGCGACGTCGTGCGCCTGGTCACCGAAGGCTCCGACGGCGAGCCGCTGCTGCGACCGTGCATGCGCGCGGGCCGTCGCGTGCTGCCGCAGCCTTCGATCGCGCAGCTGAGGGCGCACTGCGCAGCCGAGCTGGCGGCGCTGCCCGATCCGCTGCGAACCCTCGCGGCGGCCGAAACCCCGTACCGTGTCGTGATTTCCGACGAGCTGCGCGCACTCGCGCAGCGGTTCGACGCACTCGAGCACTGAAGAGCCGTGAACGAACACGCAATGCACAACGCCGGCGCCGAGACGCCCGCGGACCTGCCGGACATCGACGGGAAGCTGCGCTTCCTGCGATCGCATGCGACGCACGGCTGCGAAGCGGGAGCCGTACAGTGGATCGAGACGCACATGTCATGGGTGGCCATCGCCGGCGACCGCGTGCTGAAGATGAAGAAGCCCGTGCGCTTTCCGTTCCTCGATTTCACGACGCTCGAGGCGCGCGAGCGCAACTGCCGCGAGGAGCTGCGCCTGAATCGCCGGCTCGCCCCCGACGTGTACCTGCGCCTCGTGGCGCTGGTCTGGCACGACGGCGCGCTACGGCTCGTGCCCGAGGAGCGTCTTCCGGCGCCCGGCACGATCGTCGATTGGCTGGTCGAGATGCGGCGGCTGCCTGCCCGGGAGATGCTCGACGTGCGGATCGCCGAAGGCCGGGTCGACCCCGCGGACGTCGACGCACTGGCGGCTACGCTGGCGGCGTTCTACCGGCGCGCGCCGCGCACGACGATGAGCGCCGCCGGCTGGCTCGCCCGCCTGCGGCGCGAGCACGACGTCACCGTGCGCGTGCTGTCGATGCCCGGATTCGCATCGCTCGGGGCCGCGCGCCCCCTCGACCGTCTGTCGACGGCGCTCGACGCGCACGACGACGCGCTGCGCAGGCGGGTGGAAGAAGGGCACGTCGTCGAGGGCCACGGCGACCTGCGCCCCGAGCACGTCTGCCTGCTCGATCGACCGATCGTCATCG
Source organism: Zeimonas sp. (assembly GCA_035303885.1). Lineage (GTDB taxonomy): Bacteria > Pseudomonadota > Gammaproteobacteria > Burkholderiales > Burkholderiaceae_E > Zeimonas. The sequence goes on from DATGRE010000277.1 coordinate 1,176, forward strand.
ACTGCCTGGAGTTCGACGAGGAGCTGCGCCAGGTCGATCCCATCGACGAACTCGCGTTCCTCGGCCTCGAATGCGCCGTGGCCGGCGCGGAATGGATCGGACCGCGCCTTCTCGAGAAGGTGGGCGAAGCGCTCGACGCGCCCGCGCCGCCACCGCTCGTCGCGCTGTACACGGCCAACCGCGCCGCGCTGCGCGCCCGACTCGCCGCCGCGCACCTGCTCGACGACGCACCTCGCACGCCCCAGCGCTGGCTGCCGCAGGCGCAGCGCTACCTGCGCCGGATGGCCGCTGCACTGGACGCGCTCGACACGCTCGACGCCGGGAAAACGTAGCCGCCCGGAGGGCTGGGGCGTAGCCGCCCGGAGAGCGGGGGCGCTCGCCGCCGGCACGCCTCATCGGAGCGCGCGCGCGAACAGCGGCGCGCACGAAACGATCCGCATCTTCGCCCGCAACGGATCGTCCTGCGCCACCCGAAACGGCGGCACGCTGTCGCTCACCCACACTGCTTCGATCGCATCGTCGCGCAGCACCTCGGCGGCCGGTTCGATGAACAACCCGTGCGCCGCGCAGGCGATCACCGAGGCCGCGCCTGCCTCGCGCAGCGCGCGTGCCGCGCGCCGCATCGTCTCGCCGCTCGCGACGAGATCGTCGAACAGCAGAACCGTCGCGCCGGCCACGTGGCCGGCGACCAGGCCGGCCGAAGTGACGACGCCGGCGCTGCGCCGCTTGTCGACCATCGCGAAGCCCACCGCGACGCCGAGCCGCGCCTGCAGCGCCTCGCACCACAGCTGCGCGCGCTTCACGCCGCCCGGATCGGGCGATGCGACCGCGAGCGGGCCCTGCGCACCGCGCTCGAGCGCGAGCCCGTCGAAGGCCGGGTACGCGTCGAGATGCAGCGTCGGCACGCGGAACGCGTTCTGCAGCGCCGCGACGTTGTGCGCCTCGAGCACGACGAGTCGATCGGTGCCGACGGCCTCGAACAGCTGCGCCACGTAGCGCAAGCCGATCGGGTCGTACGGCTTCGTGCGCCGATCCTTCCTCGCGTAGGCGAGATACGGCACGAGTGCGGTCACGCTCGCCGCGCCGTGGTCGCGCAGGGTTGCGACGAAGGCGAGCAGTCGCCACAGCTTGTCGTGCGGGCTGTCGACCGGCCCGCCGTGTAGGCCGAGCAGCACGCAGCAATCGGCGCCGGCAACCTCGACGAGCGGACGCAGCTTGCATTCGCCGTCGACGAAACGGCGCTCCTCGTGCGGAGAGATCGGCACGCCGAGCGCGGCCGACAGCTCGCGCGCGAGCGCGCTCTCGCCAGCTTCGAGGCAGAAGAGCATCACGGCGCATTCTCCGACGCGCCGTCGGCGCCCGTCGACGCCCCACCCCATCGCATCGACGCGAACTCGCGGACGAATCGATCCAGGTCGTCGGCGGCCAGCCGATCGATGCCCGCCGCCGCCTTGCGCCCGCTGCCGCCGAAGCGCGCGCACAGTGCGCCCGCGCCCGAAGGAGCAGCCAGGGGCGCGCGCACGCTCGCCACCAGCGTTCCGTCGCCGCGATCGCGCAGCACGGCCCAGGCGCGCGACGGCTCGGACTGCGCCCACTCGTTGGCCGCGCTACCGATCACGCGCCGACTCCACGGCGCATCGGGCAGGATCAGCACGCTGCCCGCCTCGCCGCTCCAGTACGGCGTCACCTGCAGCGCCTGTGCGAGATCGGCGGCGCGCGCCTCGACCAGCTCCGCGGCGATCGGCTCGGCATCGGCGAAATGCAGCGGATGGCGGTGACGCACGAGCTTCTCGTACAGCCGGGCGGGCGCGATGCGCACGTCCGACTCGCATTCGCCGTAGGCGTTGTAGTTGATCGCTTCGCCGAGCTCGCGCAATCGTTCGCGATCGCGCGGCGCGACGCCGGCCTCGCCGGCGAGACGATCGCCGAGTGCCCGCAGGTTGTCGCCATATGCGCCCACCGCCGCCCACGCGCGGAACGCGCCGTCCAGAAAGCGGTCGACGATCGCGCAGGTGCAGGTGCCCGCCGACAGGTCGATGCGCGCGTCGAGCCGCGGATGGCGCGGGATGTCGGCCACCGCGTGATGGTCGAAATAGCGCACGCGCGCACCGCGCTCGAGCAGGCGCAGCAGCGCGTCCCGATTGCGCTGCATCGACAGATCGCAGACGAGCACTTCGTCGCCGGCGCCCGCATCGACCCGTTCGAGCAGCGCGATGTCGCGCTTCAGGCCCGTGACGAGCGTCGCGGCGCCCGGCTCGTGCAGCCGGAGCTGCACCACCGAGCACAGTCCGTCGGCGTCGCCGTTGCAGACATCGAAGCGCACGCCGCTCGGCGCTGCGGATCGCGGATCGTCCATTCCGCCATCGTGCCGCCAATGGCGCGCCCCGCCAAGTCGCAGCGTCGTGCGGCGGGGTCCCTGCGATTCGCCTCGCGCCCGCAGTAGGATCGTCCGGACGACCTTTACCCGGAGTGGACGGACCGATTCATGGAAGACCGCTGGGAGCACTACGAGCACGACGCCGACGTCGGCGTGCGCGGCATCGGCTCGTCGATGGCCCGCGCCTTCGAGCAGGCGGGCCTCGCCCTCACCGCGGTCGTCACCGATCCCGCGTCGGTGCGCTGCGAACGGCCGGTCGAGATCGCCTGCGAAGCGCCCGACGCCGAGCTGCTGTTCGCCGAATGGCTGAACGCGATCGTCTACGAGATGGCCGTGCGCCGGATGCTGTTCGGCCGTTTCGAGGTACGCATCGACGCAGCCGGCAGCGACGGGATGCGGCTCGCGGCTCGCGCCTGGGGCGAGGCGACCTCGCCGAAGCGCCACGCTCCCGCCGCGGAGATCAAGGCCGCCACCTATACGACGCTGCGCGTCGCGCAGCTGCCCGACGGGCGCTGGCTCGCGCAAACGGTCGTCGACGTCTGAGGTCGAACGTCACGGAGAGGCAATGGACATCGGAAAACTGGTGCGCCGCGGCGAGTTCGAATGGGAAGCGCCGGCACGGGGCGCGATGCGCGTGCCCGCCGTCTTCTTCGCGAGCGAGGCGCTGTTGCGCGAGATGGATGACAAGGTGCTCGAGCAGGCGAGCAACGTCGCGACGCTGCCCGGCATCGTGCAGGCATCGTACGCGATGCCCGATGCCCACTGGGGCTACGGCTTTCCCATCGGCGGGGTGGCCGCCTTCGATCCCGCACAGGGCGGC
>DATGRE010000278.1:0-3766 GCA_035303885.1 Zeimonas sp.
TGGGACCGCAGGCGTGGGCGTCAGTGTGAACGCGAGCGGACGGAGGTGCGATTCCCCGACGCAGCGCCGCGGAACGAGCACGACGGTCATCGGCTCGCGCTGCTCCACGCCGTTGGGACCGCGGGCGAGGGCGTCAGGACGAAACCGCGCGAACGGAGGCGTGATTCCCCGGCGTGGCTCCGCGGAGCGCGTGGGACGACCATCCTCCTTCTTCACGTCCTGATCATCCCCTCCTGCGGTATCGTGTCCTCCCGCTCGTCACAACCAGGAGTCCGCCATGGAACGCAGGAAGGCCACCGAGTTTCCGCAGGAACTGCTCGATCTGTTCGACCTCTACCAGCACGGCGACATCGACCGCCGGACGTTCCTCGACCGCGCGAAAACCTTCGCCGTCGGCGGCGTGACGACGGCGATGCTGTTCGAGGCGCTGCGGCCGAACTACGCGTGGGCGCAGCAGGTCGCCCCCGACGACCCGCGCATCCGGACCGAGCGGGTCACCGTGCAGTCGCCGCGCGGCAACGGCTCGATCGGCGGGCTGCTCGCCCGCCCCGCGCAGGGCGACCGGTTCCCGGCCGTCATCGTCATTCACGAGAACCGCGGGCTGAACCCGTACATCGAAGACGTCGCACGGCGCTTTGCCGTCGAGGGCTTCATTGCACTGGCGCCCGACGGCCTGACGTCGGTGGGCGGCTACCCGGGCAACGACGAGGAAGGCGGCAGGCTGTTCCAGCAGGTCGACCGCATGAAGATGCTCGAGGACTTCGTCGCGGCGGCTACATGGCTCAAGTCGCATCCGGCCAGCACGGGCCGGCTGGGAGCGGTCGGCTTCTGCTTCGGCGGCGGCGTCGCGAGCAGCCTGGCGGTGCGGATGCCGGATCTCGGCGCGGCCGTTTCGTTCTACGGCTCACCGCCCTCGGCCGAGGACGCGATGAAGATCAAGGCGCCGGTGCTCGTGCACCACGGCGAGATGGACAAGCGGCTCGTCGGCACCTGGCCCGAGTACCAGGCCGCGCTCGAGAAGGCCGGCGTCGTGCACGAAGGCTACATCTACCCCGGCGCCCAGCACGGCTTCCACAACGACACGACGCCGCGCTACGACGAGGCCGCCGCAACGCTCGCCTGGCAGCGCACGCTCGACTGGTTCAACCGGCACCTGCGCGGATAACGCCAGGCGGCACCGCACGTGGCGATGGCCGCCGGCTCGCTCCGGCGGCCATCCGCTAATCCTCCTCGACGAGCCGTTCTTCGACGACCTTCACGAGCACCCAGTCCATCGGGTGAATCGTGTCGAACACGAGCACGTCGGGCACGCCGAAGACGGTGCTCTCGACGTAGCCCGTGTCGCGTGCGGCAATCGCCTCGAGCAGCGCGGGCTCCGGGAACGTCTGCAGCGTGACGACATCCGAGCCGTCCTCGGCCAGCTCGGGATGCAGCAGGCCGCTCGACGCGATCACCCGCCCCTCGGCGTCGAGCAGCAGCGTCGCGCGCACCTTCGTATCGGAGGCGTCGCGCAGCAGGTTCTGAATCACGGCATCGAGGCGCAGCAGCACCGCCACCACGCCGAGCTCGCGCCCGTCTTCGGCGTAGATGCCCTGCGCGACGGGTACGACGAGCTGGCGCGACGCGGCGTCGATGTACGGCTCGCCCCAGTGGGCGCCCTGGCGCCCGGCGGCGAGCCGGTACCACGGCGTGTTCCGCGGATCGAACTGCGGCGGCAGGCCGCTGCGGCCGGGCAGATGGAGCGCGCCGCCGTCGGCCAGGCCGATCAGGAACGCCTGCACCCCCGAATCGTGCAGGTGCAGCGTCGCATCACCGGCCGAATCATCCCCGGCATCACCGGCCCCGAACAGCACGCGCGCGCGCGCGAAAAGCTCGTTGCGCAGGTGCCGCGTCCTGACGAGCCGGCCGATGAGCGGCACGATGCGCGATTGCGGTACGCCGGGCGCCAGGCTCCACGCGCCGAACTCGAGACTGACCGGCTCGTCGAGATAGTCGACCTGCACCAGGTCGGGCGGCCGGCTCGACGCCGACGAGAAGTCCTCGACCCAGTAGAAGCGCGCCCCCGGCGCCGGCGTCGTGTGCTGCAGCGCGAGCGCCGATGCCGACGTCAGCGCGTCGAGCTCACCCTGCAGCTCCATGAGCCGGCGCTGCAGCACGTCGCCGCGCGTGGCGACATAGTCGACGATTTCGAGAATCTCGCGCTCGCGCACGGCCGCGGCCTCGAGCGCCCGCTCGTGTCGATAGAGCAGCCCGGCGGTGACGAGCGACGCGAGCGCAATCAGGCCGACGAGCGCGAGCAGCGCCGCCTGCCGGTGCCGCGCGAGCCGGCGTGCCGTCTTCTGCCAGAGCGTGTCGGGCCGCGCCTCGACCTCGTCGCCGCGCAGGAAGCGCCGGATGTCGTCGGCAAACGCGCCGACGTCGGCGTAGCGCGCCTGGCGCTCGAGCGACGTCGCCTTCGCGATGATGGCCTTGAGCTCGTCGGGAATGCGATCGCCGAAGGCGTGCTCGATCGGGCGAATCTCCGCCTTTGCCGCCTGCGCGAGCACGTCGACCATCGTCTTCCCCGCGTAGGGCGACTGCAGCGTGGCGATCTCGTACAGGATGAGGCCGAGCGAGTACTGGTCGCTCCAGGGGCCGACCATTTCGGTCTTCCCCATCGCCTGCTCGGGCGCCATGTAGCGCGCCGTGCCGACCACGGTCCCCATCCGCGTGCGCGTGTCGGCATCGGCATCGGCGCCCGGCACCTCCACGCCGTCGACCGTGTCGTCGTCGGGCAGCTGGAGCACGCGGCAGATGCCCCAGTCCATCACGTAGATCTCGTGATAGCGGCCGATCATCACGTTGGCCGGCTTCAGGTCGCGGTGCACGACGCCCTTGCGGTGCGCGTACGCCATCGCATCGCACACCTTGAGGAAGTGCTCGAGCCTCGCCGGCAGGTCGTGCGTGTCGGGCGGCCGGCCGCCCCGCTCGTAGAACTCGCGCGCCTCGTGCAGGTACGCCTCGAGCGTCTTCCCTTCGACGAGCTTCATCGCGTAGGCCGGCAGCCCGTCGGGACCGACCTCGAGCCCGTACACTGGGACGATGTTGGGGTGATCGAGCTGGGCCGAAATCTGGACCTCGCGCAGGAAGCGCGACTGAATCCCGGCGTGCGCCGCGGCGCTCCCGGCCAGCCGTTTCAGCGCGACCCGGCGCATCAGCTCGAGGTCGCGCGCCACGTGCACGACGGCCATGCCACCCTTGCCCGCTTCACCGAGGATCACGTAGCGCGCGTTGGGCGGCAGCGAGCCGCCCGCACCGGCCGCCACTGACTGACGGCCGCCACCCGGCGTCGACGCATCGGCGTCACGATCCGTCGCCGACACATCACCGCCACCGGGCGCCAGCGCTCCAGTCGACGCGCCGATCACCGTCGCGTCGGCGCTGTCGGCCTCCACGCTGCCGACGATGGTCCGCTCGCTGAGCCCCTCGGCATCAGGCGGCGCCATGAGGATGGTGGCCGCTGCTTCGGGCGACGCGAGCGCGGCCTGCAGCCGCGGCGGCAGGACCGCCGTCACCATGACGGCCTCGCCGGCCTGCTCGGCGAGGATCCAGTCGACGAACGCCTGCTCGTCGCCGGCACCTCCGGCCGCGCGCCATCGAGTCAAAGCGCTCTCGAGATCGAGACCGATGGCCCGGGTGCCGAGTCGCTGTCTGACTGCGTGAAGATCGAAGGAGTCGTCTGGGGAAACGCTCGCGCTCACGCGCGCAAGCGTAGCAGAAGGCGGGA
>DATGRE010000279.1:0-8070 GCA_035303885.1 Zeimonas sp.
CGCCGGCTGCGCCGGCACCTGCAGGGCAACCGGCGGCGGGCGCGGAACCGCCGAATCCGCGCCCGCGTTCGGCCGTTCAGTGCGTCAGTGCCTGCGCGCCTGGCAGAAGTGCCCGTGCAGCGCCGGAATCATCAGCTCGCGGAACTGTTCGGCCGACATCCGCAGCAGCTGCTCGTGGTCGCCGCCTTCCAGGTAGACGACGTCGTTGTCTTCCAGCTCGTCGTCGACGATCGTCTCGACGCCCCAGGCCATGCCGAACGGCGGGACGGCCCCCGGCACGCAATCGTCGAACAGCGACGCGATGCGCCGCTCGTCGCACAGGTGCAGCCCCTTGCGCCCGAGCATCGTCGACAACTGTCCGAGCATCACGGACTTGTCCGCCGGCACGACCGCCAGCATGCAACCCGAATCGTCCTCGAGCAGCACCGACTTGGCGAGCTGGCGGGCCGGGACGTGGGCGCTCCGTGCGGTCTCGGCGCTGGTGCGGCTCGGCTCGTGCTCCCAGATCTCGTATTGCGCGCCGTGCCGGTCGAGGTAGTCGGTCAGGCGATTGGAGATCGACATGATGTGCCTCCGCCGTGTGCTTGCGATGAAGAGAACCCGGCGGCGAAGCCGGCCGGGGCTTCACGGTAGGGGTAGTGTGCGCCGGTCGGGGGCTGGCCACAACAAAGGATCGGTGCGGGCCGAAGGCGTGGCTGCGTGTCGCCGGCGCGCGGCGTCGCTCGCTCGCACGCCGTGATCATGGGATGGGGTACTGGAGGCGCGGCAGAGTTGCCGAGATGAAACGTGCGATGCGAGCCGATGCCGCCACGAACGCGCGAGGGTGCCCCGAATTCGCGTGATTTTCGGCGCCGCAACGTGCGCGTAGATTGGTCGGCGAGTGCTTCGCGGGAGTCGGCCATGTACACGAACGGAAAGCCAATCGCAGGCCGCAGAGCCATTGAAGGAAGCGGATGGTCGCTTGCGGCCGTGCGCCTGACGCGGGAGACGATGTTCCTATTGGCGCTCGGCCTGGGCGCTTCCGGCATCGGCATCGGGTTGCTTTGTGCGGCGCCGGCTTCGGGTGCTTCGCGGGCGCTTGTACGCGTTGATGGCGAAGTGGTGGACGCGTCGGGGTATTGCGTTGCACACCGGGTTGGCGTCGGCGGCATGGGTCGAAGTGCGAGCGCCGATCGCGGGCTGAGTTAGGCGGTTTGCTTCGCGTCGGCCGCGCAGGTTCGCAAGGGCGATGAGCTACTGGTGCGTGGTGCGAGCAAGCAGAGAACGAGCGCACGCTTTTGTGGGCGCAGCCGAGAATACTTCGGGGCAGGCGTCGTCTCGGCTCGCTGCTCACCGCTCTTCAACGGGGGGAGCGGCCGCTTGGCGATCCGTGCCGCCTCGTCCGGTGGCATTCCCATTGCCCGCGTCGCACAGGCGACGTCGTGGTGCTCGGGTGCCAGCCCCAGCGCAACAGGACGCATCGCGTGGGTGCAGGCAATGTGACACCTACGTGCTACATTCAACGCTGGATCGGAGACTCGCCATGCCAACGACGACCATTCGCCTACCGGAAGAACTGAAGGCTCGCGTCGCCCGCCTCGCGAAGCGCTCTGGTATCACGACGCATGCCCTGATCGTGGAAGCGATCGGCGAGAAAGCCCGCGAGATGGAGCAGCGCCAGGAGTTCGTCGAAGAGGCGGAGAGCCGGTACGGCGACATCGTCGCTAGCGGGAAGACGATCCCCTGGAGCGAGATGCGCCGCTACCTGGAGGCGCGAGCGGAGGGGGCCGCTCCCCGTCGTCCCCGTTCCCGGAAGCTCGCACCCGACAAATGACGCGAATCGAGTTCGCGCCGGCTGTTGCGGAGGACTTTGATCGGATCTTCGACCACCTGGCGCACCACGATGCAGCGCACGCTGCGTCGCGGATCGGTGAGATCGTCCATGCGATCGATGTGCTGCAGCACAGTCCGCGGATCGGCAGGCCGATCGAGCGGGATCTCCGGGAGCTGGTCATCGGGCGCAAGTCGCGCGGATATGTGGCGTTGTATCGCTATGTCGAGCCGATCGATACGGTCTTCGTGCTCGCAGTGCGAAGTCAGAAGGAAGCCGGCTACGCGAGATGAGAAGCGTCGGGTTCTCGAGCCGCCTCCGCCCTCACCCACCGCCATACCCGCACGTCCGCGCGAGCACGATCGCCTGCGCCCGATTCTCCACCTGCAGCTTGGCGAACACGCTGGTGATGTGGTTTCGCACCGTCTTGTCGGTCAGCCCCATCACCGCGGCGATCTGCGCGTTGTCGCGACCCTGGGCGATCAGCTCGAGCAACTCGCGCTCGCGAGGCGTGAGCGCGGCGAATCGCGGGTCGGGCGCCGGGTCGGTCGAGCCGAGGAAGTCGCGCACCTCTTCGCGCCAGCGCGGCCACGCCGGGTCGGCCTCGAGCATCAGGTGGTTCGCGCTGTCGAGCGGTACGAACCGGGCGTTCTCGATGCCGCCCGCGATCCGCCGGCCTTCGGCGAACGGCACCCGGCGGTCGCGGGCTGCGTGAAGCACGAGCGTCGGGCACCGGATCTCGGCGAGCTGCGCCGTCAGGTCGGCGTTCGCGAAGCTGCGCAGCAGTCGAACCGCAGTGGCGGGTGAAGTCGAGAGGCGTTGCAGCTCGTTGAACCATTCGTGCTGCTCGATGCTGCCGCCCGGGATGAACTGGCTGGTGAAGAACTGTCGCCAGGCCGGGTCGTTCTTGCCCCAGCCGAGCTCCATCAGCTTCAGCATCGTTTCCTCTTCCTCGACATAGGCCGGGTCGGTGCTGCGCCGACGACGACCACGGGCGGCGCCGCCGTGCAGGATCAAGTGGCTGACCCGATCGGGATGGCGAACGGCGAAGGCGATGCCGACGGTCGTGCCCTGCGAGATGCAAAGCAGCGGAAAGCGACCGAGCTTCGCGGTCGCGACGACGGTCTCGAGGTCGCGCACGTGGTCCTCGAAGGTCATGCTCTCGACGTCCCGGTCCGACAGGCCCGTGCCGCGCTGGTCGTAGCGCACGAGCGTCCGATCCCTCGACAGCGCTTCGATGAGGTAGCCCCAGACCGGGCTCTGCAGGTCGAGCTCGAGATGCGTCAACCAGTTGCCGACTTTGACCAGCGGCGGCCCGCTGCCGCTGAGTGCGTACGCGAGTCGCACGCCATCGTGCGCGGTGCAGAGACGGATCTTCTGCCGGACGGCCATGCGGGGTTTCCTCGCGAGGCATTCATGCTACGCCTGCGCCGGTCCCGCAAAAACACGATCCGTCCCTGCCGCCGGTTCAGGTCCTCGTGAGGCGCGGGCTCAGGACATCGCCTTCTGCATCGCCGCTGGTTGCGCGTGCATCAACGGTGCCAGGGCCGCGAGCATCCGCTGCATCTGCGTTTCGTCGATCAGGCCGCCGAGAATCTTCTGGAACCGCGGCTCGAGCACGCCCGACACGATGTACTGCCAACGATAGGCCTTGAGCAACGTGGCGGCCACCGAGGCGGACCGTGCGGCGTCGCCCGTCATGCCGGTCTGCCGCAGGAAGTAGGCGGCGTCGGACCCGGCCTGCGCCTGCAGGATTCCGTCGACACCCGCCACGAGCACGATCAGGTCGTCGACGGCGGCGTCGCGCCCGGCCGGCGTGAGCTTGCCGTCCTCGCGGACCCACTCGAGCTCGTCCAGAACGGCGTGTTGCGATTCCTCTTTCCAGTGGAACACGAACACGTCCTGGTAGAGCTCCGAGATGTCTTCGGCCGCGCCGATGCTGGCGCGGTAGTGCGCGAGGGTGAAGAGCTCGATGCAGCATGTGAGCGCCAGCACCGCCCACGTGCTCTTGCCGAGCACGAACGATGCGACGTCGTTCGGCCGGGGGACGAACGCGTAGCCGGGGGGCATGCGCTCGGCGACCAGCGATTCGATGCGGCGAAACAGTTCCTGATGCTTCAGTTCTTCGTCGGTGAAACGGACCAGCGCTTCGAGCGCCGTCTGGTCGCCGAGCCAGTGGTCGCGACTCACTTCGAGCATCTTCGCACCGATGAACCGCTCGACGAGCCCGAACATGTTGGCGTAGGTGCGCCCCTGCACCTGGCTGAGGAAACGCTGCTCGTCGAGGCCGAGAAAGTCGATTTCGTCGACGCACGACAGGCCATCGGGTAGGTACTTCCGGTCCGGCTCGAAGAGGCGGTCGCGGATGACGTCGCGGTCGATGTCCCAGCGGATGCGCCGGGATACCTCGATGCACTTGGCGTAGCTGGGCGTCGTGGCGGAAGGGACGGTGGTTTGCATGGCGGATCCTCGACAGGGTTTGCGTCGGATGACGCGAGTGGATTGTCGAGATCCGGCCGGACGCGGGCACTGTGGCGCATGTCCCGGATTGCGGCAGAGCGCACCGAAGCGCGTGCGAAGTCGTGGGGCCGGTGCCCCGGGTCGACGTGCCGCCGACACCGACGAGGCAATTCGCCACGCTGCTGGCGCGCAAGCGGGCGTGAGGGCGTCAACGCCGGTTCGTGCCAGCCTCAGTCGCTCGCATCCCTGTAGCGAAACTCATCCCACTCGAGCTCCGACCACCACTCGGCCTCGAGTCCGTCGCAGGTCTCGCCGTAGGCCGGACACATGAAGCAACCGTCCCCGCGCGCGAGCTCGTCGTCCTCGATCGGCGGGTAACGATCCAGCAGTGTCGCGGCATGCTCGCGCGCGGCCGCCTCCGATTCGGTCATCGCCCGATCCGGCAGCTCGCGAATCCCCGACCGGCGAAGCCGCTCCGGACCCTCGGTGAACATGACGGAGTTCTCCGCGTCGATGTGGCGCCAGAGCGTCTGCGAGTAGCGCGTTGCCAGGCTTCGAAGCCGGGCACGATCGTCCTCCGACTGCGGTCCTTGTTGGAGAAGCGGCGCCATCTCGTTCATCCACCCCTCCATCTCGGCGTGCTGACGGCAAAGGGCGTACACCGGTCCGCGCTCGCGCGGCAGCTCCGCCTCCGTCACCAGCGCCTCGAAGAGCACCCGCTCCTCGCGGTCGTGGTGGAAGCGGCCGGCGAACTCGGTGAAGAACGCCGTGAAGCGTCGGCCGTCTTCGGCGTCCGCAGTTCCGTCGAGGAGTCCGTCGACGTACGCGCGGAAGGATCCGAGCACCTGATCGATCAGTGCGTGTTCGTCCTGGAGTGTCTCGATCAGCTTCATCGTCGGTTCCTCCTGATGCGTCCGGCGCGTGGGAATGCGCGCGACGCATGGGCCGTCATGCGGATCCGTCCTCGTTCCCGAAAAGATCCCAGAAGCGCTCGGCCGCCGGCGTCAGCGGCGTGGCGCAGCGAAAGAGACAGACTTCCAGCGCGATTTCTTCGTCCTCGCTCAGCACGGGCACCAGATGCCCGGCCTTCAGCTCGCTCTCGATGAGGCTGAACGGCAGCCAGGCGATGCCATGCCCCGCGCGCACCATCGGAACCAGGGCCGCGGCCAGGTGCGAAGTGACGACCGGATGCTGCGAGCGCCGCAGCCGTTCGGTGGCGCGGAGCGACGACAGGATCCGCCCGAGACCCGAGTCGGCACTGTATCCGAGGTACGGAGCCGTCTTTCCGGCATCGCCTTTCGCGCTCCAGAACGGGGCGGCGTTCTCGTCGACGCCGGACACGGCGACGAGGCGGTCCTGCCCGACCACGCGCGACGGGTATTCGTCGCCGGGCAGCGTGTCGTCGCTTTCGCCGTGACGATGACCCACGAGGAAGTGCACCTGCCCGCGTTCCAGCATCTGCTGGCACACCACCAGGCTGCCGGTGTTCAGCTGGATCTCGCCGAAATCGGTGCGTTGCCCGAAGTCGCGCATCCATCCGGGAAAGAACGTGAAGGAGAGCGTCTGCGTCACGGCGAAGCGCAAGGTTCGGAATTCCCGGCTCGCCACTGCGCGTGTTTCCTCGCGCAGCGAGAGCGCCTGCTGCACCAGCCGCTCCGCATCGGCCCGGAATCGTTGTCCCGCGGCCGTGAGGGTGGCGCCGTTTGCCGTGCGGTCGAACAGCTGCGCCCCGACCCATTTCTCGAGTGAACGGATCCGTCGGCTGAAGGCGGGCTGCGTGACGTGGCGCAGCTCGGCTGCGCGGGAGAAGTTCCCCGTCTCCGCCAGTGCGACGAAATCCTGCAGCCAAACCAGTTCCATCAGCGATGCCGGATGTGCATCGCGCCGAAAGCATTCGGCATTGGCCGCATCCGTTTCTCGACGCTAGCCTTTCGGGCTGCTTCCGTGCCGGAGATGAACATTGCGCATCACAGCGATTAGAGAAAAGACGGTCTCGATTGCTTCCCCCATCGCCAACGCCTACATCGACTTTTCGAGGATGACTTGTTCGGTCGTGGCCGTGGTGACGGACGTCGTGCGCGATGGCAAGCCGGTCGTCGGCTACGGCTTCAATTCTAACGGCCGCTACGGGCAGGGCGCGCTGATGCGCGAACGCTTCATCGATCGGGTGCTGTCGGCCGATCCGCAGACCCTGATCGACCCGGAGCGCGACAACCTGGATCCCTTCGCGATTTCGCGCGCGCTGATGACCAACGAGAAGCCCGGCGGTCACGGCGAACGCTCGGTGGCGGTGGGCACGATCGACATGGCGGTCTGGGATGCCGTCGCGAAAATCGAGGGCAAGCCGCTCTATCGGCTGCTCGCCGACCGCTATCGGAACGGAGTGGCCGACGACAAGGTGTGGGTCTACGCCGCCGGCGGCTATTACTACCCGGGCAAGGACCACGCGAAGCTGCAGGACGAGATGCGCGGCTATCTCGACCGCGGCTACAAGGTCGTGAAGATGAAGATCGGCGCCGCCAGTCTCGACGAGGACCTGCGGCGCATCGACGCGGTGCTGCAAGTCGTCGGCAGCGGCCGGAATCTCGCGGTCGACGCGAACGGGCGGTTCGATCTTCAGACCGCGCTCGCCTACGCGAAGGCGCTCGAACCCTACGACCTGTTCTGGTACGAGGAGGCCGGCGATCCGCTCGACTACGCGCTGCAGGCCGAGCTCGCGCAGTGCTACGAGAAGCCGCTCGCCACGGGCGAGAACCTCTTCAGCCACCAGGACGCGAGGAACCTGCTTCGCTACGGCGGCATGCGCAGCGACCGCGACTTCCTCCAGTTCGACTGTGCGCTTTCGTACGGGCTCGTGGAATACCTGCGCACGCTGGACGTGATGAAGGAGCTGGGCTGGTCGTCGCGGCGCGTCGTCCCGCACGGCGGACACCAGATGTCGCTGAACATCGCGGCCGGCCTGCATCTGGGCGGAAACGAGTCGTATCCCGACGTGTTCCAGCCTTTCGGCGGCTTTGCGGACGGCATCGCCGTCGAGGACGGATTCGTCGGGCTGCCCGACATACCCGGCGTCGGCTTCGAGGCGAAGTCCGCGCTGTACGAGGTGATGCGGTCGATCGCGGAATGACGCGACCTTCATTTCCAGGAACCTTCAATTCGACGGAAGGAGACGAGGCATGAAACGGATCATGGGCAGGTTCTGCGTGGGTGCGGCTTTCGCACTGGCTGCCGCGGCGAGCGCGCCCGCGTGGAGCCAGGCGCCGGTCGAGATTCGCTTCGGGAATCACTACGAGACGAACCACCCGAACAACCAGTGCGGCGCCGATTTCATCTCGAAGGAGGTGAACGAAGCCGGAGCCGCGGTGAAGCTGTCGATCTTCCCGGCGGCGCAGCTCGGGACGGCGCCCGAGATGGTGGAGCAGCTCGCCATCGGGGAGCTCGAAATGGCGATGGCGACGCCGGCCGACCTCGGTGCGTGGTTCGAGCCGATGTCGGTGATGGACGCCGCCTACGCCTTCGACGACTTCTCCCAGGTCGAGAAGTTCGTCGCGAGCGAGCGCGGACGCAAGCTGTACGACGACGTCCTGAAGAAGACGAACGTGCGCATCATCGGAACGTGGCTGTACGGCACGCGGCACATGACCGCCAACAAGCCGATCCGCACGCCCGACGACCTCAAGGGCCTGAAGGTGCGCGTGCCGAACGCGCCGATCATGCTGGCCAATGTCTCGGCGATGGGCGGGCGCCCCACGCCGATGGCCTTCGGCGAGGTCTACCTGGGGCTGCAGCAGGGCGTCATC
>DATGRE010000280.1:0-3494 GCA_035303885.1 Zeimonas sp.
AGCGGGCACCTCGCAGCGCATCGAGCGCGCGATCACGCGCATCGACGGCTTCGCCGAGCAGGTGGCGGTGCTGTCGCGCCGGCACGGGTGTTTCCACCTGACCCATCTCGAGGGGCCGACGCTGCCGCAGGTGAACGGCGAGCCGATCGGGCTCGTCGCCCGTCCGCTCGCCGACGGCGACCTGATCGAGCTCGCCGGCGCGATGCTCCGCTTCCGCATCGACGCCTGATTTCCGGGGCTCGGCCGTGACGCCGCTGCAGCGCTCCCGCCTGTTGCGTGCGATCGCCGGAATGGCGATCGTGCTTGCGTTCGTCTCGGCCGATCTCGGCGTGGTGCGTATCGGCGGGCTCGGTGCGCTCGATCGCGAGCTCTACGACGGGCGGCTGCGCAGCGTCCCGCCCGAGCGCGACGAGCGCATCGTCATCGTCGACATCGACGAGCGCAGCCTGGGCGAGCACGGCCGCTGGCCGTGGGACCGCTCGAAGATCGCGCAGCTGGTCGATGCGCTCGTCGAGCAGGGACGCCCGGCGGTCGTCGGCTTCGACGTCGTCTTCGCCGAGCAGGCAGACCCCGGCGGAGACGAACGGCTGGCGCAAGCGATCGAAGGCCGGCCCGTCGTTCTCGGCTACTACTTCACGAGCGGGCAGGGCGGACGCACGAGCGGCGCGCTGCCGGCGCCGCTCTTCGACGGCGAGGCGGTGGGCGAGCTGCGCGAGCGGCTGACGTACGCCGACGGCTACGGCGCCAATCTCGGGCCGTTGCAGCACGCCGCGCGCGCGTCGGGCTTCTTCAATCCGTTTCTCGGCGCCGACCTCGACCCCGACGGCGTGATCCGCGCGCTTCCGCTGCTGGCGAGCTACGGCGGCGCCGTCTACGAATCGCTCGCCGTCGCGGTGCTGCGCGAGTACCTCGGCAACGCGTCGATGGAGGTGGATCCGCGCGCCGACACGCTGGTCGTGGCCGGCACGCGTGCGCGCGTCGAGATACCGGTGTCGGTGGGCTTCACGGCGATGGTTCCGGTCGCCGGACGGGGCGGCCCGAGCGGCGGGCATTTCGACTACGTGTCGGCGAGCGACGTGCTCGCCGGGCGCGTCGACTGGACGCGCATGCACGATCGCATCGTGCTGATCGGAACGACGGCGCCCGGCCAGACCGACCTGCGCGCGACGTCGGTGAGCGAGGTGTTTCCCGGCGTGGAGGTGCACGCCGCACTGATCGCCGGTGCGCTCGACGGGAAGCTGCGACGCCGTCCCGACGAGGCGCGGGCGATCGGTGCGCTGTCGACGGCGCTCGTCGGCGGGTTTCTCGCGATCGCGCTGCCGGCGCTCGGCGTCGTCGGCGCCGTCGCGGCGACCTCGGTGGGCGCGCTCGTGCTGCTCGGCGCGAACGCCATCGCGTGGTCGAACCTGGGGCTCGTGCTTCCGATCGCCGCGTCGCTCGCCGCGCTGCTCGCGCTCGGGCTCTTCAACCTCGTCGTCGGCTGGTTCGCCGAGGGACGCGCGCGGCGAGAGGTGATCGCCCGCTTCGGCGAGTACGTCTCGCCGGCGCTCGTCGAACAGATGGCGCACGATCCGCTGAGCTGGCGCACGCTCGAGAGCAGCAACCGCGAGCTGACGATCCTCTTCGCCGACATCCGCGGCTTCACGCGCATCGCCGAGACGATGCAGCCGGAGGCGCTGCGCGAATACATCAACGCCTTCCTCACCGCGATGACCGAGGTGATCCACGCGCACCGCGGCACCGTCGACAAGTACATGGGCGATGCGGTGATGGCGTTCTGGGGCGCGCCGGTGAGCGATCCCGCCCATGCGGATCACGCGGTCGCGGCGGCGCTCGCGATGCAGCGCGAGGTCGCCCGGCTGTCGGCGTCGTTCGTCACCCGAGGGCTTCCGCCGCTCGCCGTCGGCATCGGCATCAACACCGGCGTGGTGCGCGTCGGCGACATGGGCTCGAAGCTGCGCCGCGCGTACACGGTGATCGGCGATGCGGTGAATCTCGCCTCCCGTCTGGAAAGTTTGACCCGGCGCTACGAAGTGCCCATCATCGTCGGCGAGACGACGGCTCAGCGCTGCCGCCTGCAGAGCTTTCGCGAGCTTGCACGCACGATGATCGCGGGCCGAAGCGAACCGGTGCGGATCTTCGTGCCCAGGCCGCCGGGCGACGACGAAGTCGAGCATTCGGAGCATCCGACGATTCCGGTGCCCGCGCCGATGCCAACGAACAAGAGAGTGACGGCAAGCCTCCATGAAGGTTCGAGTCCTGGGCTGTAGCGGGGGCATCGGCGCACGCGCCCGGACGACGTCCTTCCTGGTCGACCACGACATCCTGCTCGACGCCGGCACCGGCGTCGAAGACCTCTCGGTCGAGGAGCTCGCGGCGATCGACCACGTCTTTCTCACGCATTCGCATCTCGATCACATCGCGGCGCTGCCGCTGCTCGTCGACTCGGTGGGCGGCCTGCGCGCCAAGCCGATCGTGGTGCACGCGCTGCCCGAGACGATCGTCGCGCTGAAGACGCACATCTTCAACTGGGTGATCTGGCCCGACTTCACCGAGATCCCGCATTACGAGCGGCCGTGGATGGTGTTCGAACCGTTGTCGATCGGATCGATCGTCGATCTCGACGGGCGGTGGGTGAGGAGCCTCGCCGCGAGCCACACGGTGCCGGCGCTCGCGTTCCACGCGTATACCGAGCAGGCCGGGCTCGTGTTCTCGGGCGACACCGGCCCGAACGACGAGTTCTGGCGGCAGGTGAACGGCGTGCCGAACCTGAAGTACCTGATCATCGAGACGGCATTCGCCAATCGCGACCAGGATCTCGCGGTGACGGCGAAGCACCTGTTTCCGATCCAGCTGGGACAGGAGCTTGCGAAGCTGCAGCGGGACCCGGAGATCCTGATCACGCATCTGAAGCCCTCGGATCGGGAGACGATCGCGCGCGAAGTGGAGGCGTGGGCGGGGAGGTTCACGCCGAGGATGCTGGAGCGGGGGGACGTGCTGGAGCTGTAGGAGGCTGCCTTCCTGGGGCATTGCGTCTCGGTGCGGGACGCGGAAGGTGCCGGGAAGCGTCAGTACGGGTGACGCGCAGCGTCACCCGGGGCGTCCTCGATTCGCGCTCACGGTCGTGAGCGCGGCGGTTGCACCGCCCGTGCGTGAAGCGCATGTGACGAAGTTCACGCTCGGCGATCCGGGTTTGCCGTTCGTCGCTCCGATCGTGCCGACGATCCCCGATGGCACGGTGCCTGCGTCATTGAATACGAGCCGACGATCTCGGCCGACTCAATCACTTATCGAGGAGTACGTGATGAAGATGACTCAGGTCCGTAGGCAGGTGCAGCAGGGCTTCACGCTGATCGAACTGATGATCGTCGTGGCGATCATCGGCATTCTGGCGGCCGTCGCGCTGCCGGCGTATCAGGATTACACGCAGAGAGCTCGTGTCTCTGAAATTCTGCTCGCTGCAAGCTCAGCCCGCACTTGTGTCACGGAGCATG
>DATGRE010000281.1:0-11584 GCA_035303885.1 Zeimonas sp.
TCGCTGGAGCAAGGGCGAGGCGTGGAAGGACCTCATCCTCACCGCCGAGCAACCGTTCCAGAGCGAGGAGAGCGAAAAGGCCTGGCTCGCCAGAAAGGAACGCTATCGCCAGCTCAAGGCCGAAGGAAAGGTCTGAATCGGCAGCAGGCGACCCACGGAGACATTCGATGAACCGGGAACAGAACGCGAATGCGAGTCCGGCACTGGACTACGCTTCGATCACCGAATCGCTCGAACGCACGCTCAAGCTGCGTGCGCTTCCGTTCGGGATGAAGCTCGTCGAGTCGGCCGAGACGATGTCGGCGATACCGCGCCTGCGGCGACCGGCCGCGGTGCATACACTCGATCAGATCGTCGCGCAGGCCTCGCGGCTGGGCTGGACCGTCGGGGTCACCGCCGAGGATCTGGCAGGCGACCAGTGCCGGTCGGTCGTCGGCCTGGGCGGCCAGGACGAGAAATGGCTCTCGGGCAAGCACATGGCCGGGGTCTGGTTCGCCACGGTCGAGGACGCCGGAGCGCACCAGCGTGCGATGCACACCGTCCCCCGCGGAAAGTACGAAGCGCTCGTCGTCGCACCGCTGGTCAAGTGGGGCAGGCGCGAGGGCGAAAAGCCAAGCGCGCTCGGCGATCCGGATATCGCCCTGTTCTACGCAACGCCCGGGGCGATGATCTATTTCATCAACGGACTGCAGTGGAAGAACTACAAGCCCTTCGATTGGAGCGTCGTAGGCGAGTCCTCCTGCGCCGACTCCTGGGGGCGGGCTCTGTCCACGCGCGAGCCGAGCCTGTCCATCCCCTGCTTCGCAGAGCGGCGCTACGGGGGCGTGCTCGACGACGAGATGTTGATGGCGCTGCCGCCGCAGATGATCGTGAAAGCGATCGAAGGCATGCGAGCCCTTGCCGGCAACGGGTTGCGCTACCCGTTCCCGCAGTACGGCATTCAACAGGACGTACGTGCAGGGCTGGCGGTGAGCTATTCGAAGACCTGAGTGGTCGGCGCGTCGGCGGCCGGACGAGACGGCGAATCGGAATCGTCGTCGTCTCGGGCCGGATGTCGTCCGACAACCGATCGTCAATCGTGGGCGCAAGGTGGAGTCTGCAGACACAGACGGGTTCGATACGCGGGTAACCCGCTTGTTCGGGATACGGTATCCGATCATCCAGGGCGGTTTGGCACGCATCGCGAGAGCCGAACTCGCCGCGGCGGTATCGAATGCCGGAGGACTGGGACAGATCGCCATGGCGGGCGTCGGTACGACGCCGGAACGCATGCGATCCGAAATCCGAAAGGCGAAATCTCTCACCCGGGCGCCGTTCGCGGTGAACTTCCCGATCGGCCACCTGAGCATCGAGGCATTGCTCGATGTCGTGATGGAGGAGAAGGTCCCGGCGGTCTCCCTGACGCGAGGCGACCCTCGGCCTGCGATCGCCCGGCTTGCCGGCAGCGGTATTCGCGTCCTCGTGCTCGTCTCCGGCCCGGAGCAGGCGAAGAAGGCGGAGCAGGCGGGCGCGGATGCCGTCGCGACGGTCGGATACGAGGGGGGTGGCCATCTTGGGCGCAACGATCTGACGACCTTCGTCGGCGTCCCGCTGGTCGCCGACGCAGTGCGCATTCCGGTCATTGCAGGAGGCGGCGTCGGCGATGGCCGCGGATTGGCCGCCGCCCTCGCGCTCGGTGCGGAGGGCGTGGAGCTCGGCACGCGCTTCATCGCGGTCGAGGAAGCGCATGCGCACGAAAACTACAAGCGGGCGCTGTTGCGGGCGACGAAAACCACGATCGTGAAACGGCGTCTCGACCAGCCCGGACGCGCACTGGCGAACCGATGGACCGCCGACTACCTTCAGGCAGAAGCCGATGGGACGTCGCGCGAGGCGCTGCTCGAGATGGTCGGCGCGAAAGCGAACGAGCGAGGCGTGTTCTTCGGTGATGTCGAGAACAGCCTGCTCTGGGCAGGACAGGCGGCGGCGTTGATCGACGACGTCCCGACGACGAAGGACCTCATCGACCGGATGGTGCTCGAGGCGCGCCGGAGAGTGCAGGCGATGCGCGCGATGACACGGCAAGCCCCTTCGCAACGGACTCCGGCCGACGTCCCCTGAAGGCCCGCGATGCGGCGGCCGGCGATCCCTGGATCGTCACTCGTTCGGCCGCCGCACGACGCCGAGCGCGCTCGCCCTGCGTCGCCCGAACCTGGACTACGAGGCACGTAGCGATCGGCTTCGGGCTTCGCGCTCTCGCGTCGCACCCGCGATCTGCTTCCGCGCAGCTCCTGTCCCGTCCGTTCGTGCGGCGCAGAGCCGGCCGCGCCCCTGATGCGCATCGGGGATGCCGAGCGCGACCGAGATCTCGTGCGCCGCACGAACGACCATCGGTACGCACCTCCTCACCAAGCGATCGCTCATCCGGTGCAAGGGTACGGCGATGCCGCACGATGCGACGACGGCGCCGCTGAAATCTCGAATCGGAGCCGCGATGCCTCCGGTGTCGGCGCTGATCTGCGCGCGGGCGATCGCTACGCCCTGTCGCTCGACATCGCCGAGCAGGGCCCGAAGCGTCCTCCGGTCCGTCACGGTGGACGGCACGATCGCTTTCAATTTCCGCGAAAAGACCTTGTCTTGGACATCGGGCCGGAACGCCAGCATCGCCCGACCGGTGGCCGTGCTCCAGCTGGGATTCGGGAGGCCGAGCGGGGAATGCACGCATACCGCGCGCGACGTCTCGACTCTCGCGATATAGATGCTGTTGCCATCCTCATCGAGGACCGCGAGGTAGGCGTTCTCGTTCGTGGCCTGCACGAGCGCTTCCAGATGGGGTCGGGCAACCTTCGCGAGGTCGATCGACGAAAGCACCTCCATCCCCAACTCGACCAGCTTGAACGTCAACCGGTAATGCCCCGGCTGCTCCTGCTGAACGTACCCCAAGCGGACCAGCGACGAAAGGATGCGGTGCGCCGAACTTCTCGGATGCCCCGACTGCCGCGCGATCTCGGCGAGCGTCAATGTTCCTCCCGACCCGACGAGCAGCTCGAGAAGTCCGAACGCCGAAGCGACCGGGCCTGCCGGTTTAACGCGATCTGTGCGAGGCATTATCGTGAAGTTTCAGGCAAACCCAGGCTCTCGTTCTGCATACGTTCTGCATGGTATCGCACGCAGACGTCCATCGAACCGCACGCCCGTGATACGCGGCCGTGATACGCGAATACGGCGCGTTGCATCCGCCGACTCTTCGCACTGTAGATCAGCGGCGGCCCGACGTTCGAACCCTTCTCGGAAGCGTTCTGCACTGCAGAATCTTTTTCAGCTTCGTTGACGCGACCCTACCCCGCTGAAGATGATCGGCTGGCAATCTGCAATGAATCGCCGGCATCCGCGCCCCCTCGCATCGGATGCAGGAAGCTGCCCGTCCCGACTGAACTGGAGTCAAACATGTCTCGGATCACCGTCTACTCGACGCCGCTTTGCGGCCCGTGCGAGAGTCTCAAGCAGTTCCTTACCCAGAAAGGCATCGAGTTCGCAGCCAAGGATCTGATGATGGACGAGGATGCAGCCGAGCGCCTCGAGGGCCTGGGCATTCGATCCTCGCCGGTGCTCGAGATCGACGGACGGTTTTACACGGGGGCACAACTCGCGCCCGAGTCGCTCGCGGAGTTGCTGGGAATCGAACAGTCGTAATGCAGGCGGGCGAACAGGAGAAAAAGGATCCCGGCCCTCTGAAGGGGGTGCGCGTTCTCGATCTGTCGAGAGCGCTCGCGGGACCATGGTGCACACAAAACCTCGCCGATCTCGGAGCGGAGGTCATCAAGATCGAACGCCCGGGAACCGGTGACGAGTCGCGCCATTGGGGGCCTCCGTGGCTTTCGGACGCAGACGGCAACCCGACGGGCGAATCGGCGTATTTCCTGTCGGCGAATCGGAACAAGCGCTCGGTTGCGATCGACATCGGCAAGGCCGAGGGCCAGCAGCTGGTGCGCCGTCTGGCCGAGCAATCGGACGTGCTCGTCGAGAACTTCAAGGTGGGGAATCTCGCACGATTCGGCCTGGACTGGGCGACGTTGTCCGAGCGCAATCCGTCGCTGATCTACTGCTCGATCACCGGGTTCGGACAGGACGGCCCCTACGCGGACCGCCCGGGCTACGACTACCTGTTCCAGGGATTGGGCGGCGTGATGAGCGTCACCGGCGCACCGGACGGCCTCGAAGGCGCAGGTCCGCAGCGTGTCGGCCTTCCCGTCGTCGACCTGTTCACCGGGATGTATGCGACCGTCGCCATCCTCGGCGCACTGCACCATCGCGATGCCACCGGGGAAGGGCAACACATCGATGTCTCGCTGTTCGATTCCGTGATGGCGCTCGGTGCCGGCCAGATATCCAACTATTTCCTCGGGGGCCGGGTACCCGGTCGTATCGGCAACTCCTCGCCAAACATCGCGCCGTATCAGGTTTTCCCCTGTGCCGACGGCGAGATGATCGTTGCGTGTGCGAACCAGCAGCAGTTCGAATCGCTGTGCCGGGCGATCGAGCGGCCGCAGTGGATCTCGGACGAACGGTTCCGGAGCAACGCGTTCCGGCTCGCTCATCGCGGGGAGCTCGAAGCCCTTCTGACGGAGGTCTTTCGCGAGCGCGGGCAGATGGAGTGGGAGAGCATTCTTTCGGCGGTCGGAGTCCCTTGCGGTCCCATCAACGACTATGCGCGCGCCGTCGCGCATCCGCAGGCGCTGCACCGAGGCACTCGCATCGATCTGCCTCACGCGCTCGGCTCATCGGCGCCCGGGGTGGCGAGCCCGCTCCGCTATTCGGCAACGCCCGTCGAGTATCGGGCGGCACCTCCGATACTGGGCCAGCACACCCGGTCCGTGCTCGCCGAGAGCCTGGGTCTCGAGGAATCCGAGATCGGCCGACTCGAGTCGGAGGCGGTCGTCGAATGCGCACGAGCGACTGCATCTTCCCGTGGAACGACGACGGCCGACGCTCGGCTTCGTGACGCCGACGTCGTCTAGATTCACGAGCGCGTTTCGAATTCATTGACTGAACGGACGGGGAATGCGGCCCGGTGGCGCATCCGGACTTCAAATCCGGCAGAAGGTGCTGAAGCATCTTCGGTGGGTTCGACTCCCACCCCCTCCGCCAATGACCGCACTTCGCCGCGACCTGCCCATCGATGCAGGAAGACGATGACTTCGCATGCACGGGACGGCGCATCTGCCGACGGCTCGATGAACCATCTGCTGGCCCGACTGCCTTCCGTCGACCGATTGCTCGGACTCGCCGAATGCCGATCGATGATCGAGGCGCATGGACGGAAGACGGTGACCGAATCCATACGCGCGGAGCTCGAGGCGGTACGCGAAGAGGCCGCGTCGGGGATCGCACCCGGGGACCTCGCCGACCTGCTGGTCCGCATCGAGCAGCGCGTCGCGGCGGCAAGCCGTGCGTCGCTCGTGCCCGTGTTCAATCTCACCGGAACCGTCCTTCATTCGAACCTGGGGCGCGCGCTGCTTCCGGATGTCGCCGTCGAGGCGATGGAGAATGCGGCGACACGGGCCTGCACGCTGGAGTACGACGTCGGCGCAGGCGCTCGCGGCGACCGTGATCTCCTCGTCGAGCCGTTGCTTCGGCGAATCACCGGGGCCGAGGCCGCCACGGTGGTCAACAACAACGCCGCGGCCGTCCTGCTCGTGCTCAATACGCTGGCGGCGCGCAAGGAGGTCCTCGTCTCGCGCGGCGAGCTGGTCGAGATCGGCGGCGCCTTCCGGATTCCCGACGTCATGCGCAGCGCGCAGGCACGGCTCGTCGAGGTGGGAACGACGAACAAGACGCACAAGACGGACTTCGAGAACGCGATCGGACCGAAGACCGCACTGCTGCTGAAGGTCCATACCAGCAACTACGCGATCGTCGGTTTCACCTCCGGCGTTTCGCGGGCCGATCTCGCCGCCATCGCTCGGGCCCGGGGACTTTCGACAGTCGAGGATCTCGGCAGCGGAACGCTGGTCGACCTGGGCAGATTCGGCCTTCCGAAGGAGCCGACACCGCAGGAGGCGCTGCGTGCGGGAATCGATCTGGTCACCTTCAGCGGCGACAAGCTGCTCGGGGGACCGCAGGCGGGAATCATCGTCGGGCGACGAGACCTCGTCCGGAGAATCAGAAGGAATCCGCTGAAGCGTGCACTGCGGGTGGACAAGCTGACGCTGGCCGCCCTCGAGTCGGTGCTGCGTCTGTATCTCGATCCCGATCGGCTTCCGGAACGACTGCCGACCCTGCGCGCACTGACTCGTGCGGAGCATGAAATCAAGGCGCAGGCCGAAAGACTCGTTCCGATGTTGCAAAAGGCGATGTCCGGAGTGGCGAACGTGACCGTCGAGGCCTGCCGAAGCCAGATCGGCAGTGGAGCTCTTCCGGTCGAGCGGATGCCTTCGTACGCACTCGTCGTCCGCCCGCAGGGCGGGCAGCCGCGCAGGACCTTGACTCGAATCGAGCGCGGATTTCGCCGCCTCGCCACGCCCGTGATCGGGCGCATGGCCGGTGGCGCCCTGTTTCTCGACCTGCGTTGCCTCGATCCACGGCACGAAGCGGCGTTTTCCGCGCAGCTGGCCGAATTCCGGCTACCGCCCCCGTGAACTCGTTCGCCGACAACGCATGATCGTCGCCACCGCCGGTCACGTCGACCACGGCAAGACGGCACTCGTCAGGGCACTCACCGGTATCGACACCGACCGCCTCGTCGAAGAAAAGCGGCGCGGCGTCACGATCGAACCCGGCTTCGCCTACGTACGCGGCCCTGGCGACGTCGCCCTCGGATTCGTGGACGTTCCCGGACACGAACGGTTCGTGGCCAACATGCTGGCGGGCGTGGCATCGATCGACTTCGTCCTGCTCGTCGTGGCCGCGGACGATGGCGTGATGCCGCAGACGATCGAGCACGTCGCGATTCTCGATCTTCTCCAGGTCGACCGCGGAATCGTTGCGCTCACGAAGGTCGATCGCGTCGGTACGGACCGCGTCGCAGAGGTCGAGGCGGCGGTCGCTCGCCTGCTCGACGGCACCTCGCTGGCCGGCGCGCCCGTTCACGGCGTCTCGGCGGTGAGCCGGCTCGGACTGGACGAACTGCGAGCCGCGTTGTTCGCCGAGGCGTCACGCCATCGCCGGGCCGCGGCCACCGGCCGCTTCCGGTTCTCGATCGACCGCTCCTTCCACATGACCGGAGCGGGGCTGGTGGTGACGGGGGCCGTCGCTTCCGGCATCGCACGCATCGGCGACCATCTGACGGTCTCGCCCTCGGGCCACAGAGTCCGCATCCGGGACATGCGCGTCAGCGGCGAACCGGCGAGGCAGGCATGCGCAGGAGACCGGGCCGCGCTCAACGTGGTGGGCGACGATCTCGAACGGCAGCACGTGCCGCGCGGCGCCTGGGTACTGGACGAAGCCTTGCATGCTCCGACCCGGACACTGGATGCGAGCTTTCGCCTGCTTCCGTCCGCCGCGAAGGCACTCACGCATTGGCTTCCGGTGCACGTGCATCTCGGCGCCCGCCATGTCACGGGACACCTCGCCCTGCTCGGTGATCGACCGATCGAGCCGGGCGACAGAGGTTTCGTCGAACTGATCCTGAACGAGCCGATCAATGCCCTCGCCGGCGACCGGTTCATCGTGCGTGATCAATCGGCGACCCGCACCATCGGCGGCGGCCGCATCGTCGACCCCTTCCCGCCGGCTCGCGGGCGCACCCGGCCGTCTCGGCGCGCGATGGCCGAGGCGTTGGCACATCCGGACGCACGACGCGCGCTCGAATCCCTGCTCGCAGTCGCGCCCGGCGAGGTGGACCTCGATCGCTTCGCGATCGCGCGAAACCTCGAACGCGAGGAAGCCGAGCAGCTCTATGCGAGTGCGAATCTCGCCCGCTTCACGGTGCGCGATACCCATTTCGGCATCGCCGCGCACCGGTGGCGCGAGCTGCAGGACCGGCTGCTCGCCGCTCTGGCGGCCGCTCACCGGGAAGCTCCGCAGCAACGCGGCATCAAGCGCAACGACCTGGGCAGGCGCATCGGCTCGCGCCAGTCTCCGATCGTCCTCGAAGCCTTGCTCGGGAACCTGCTGGCCGAACGGCGGATCGCCCGAGCCGGCCCCTGGCTTCACCTTCCGGGGCACCGCCCGATGCTGAGCGCGACCGAGTTCGCCGCATGGCGGACCCTGGAGGATGCGATCCAGCGCGACGGCCTCCGGGCGCCTTCCGTCGGCACCCTCGCGGAATCGCTCGGCAGGGAGCCCGCCGAGGTGGCGAAGGAGCTTCGTCGCTTCGAGGATCTGGGCCTTCTCGTGAGCGTCGCCCGGAACCGGTTCCTGACGATGCGCCAGATGGCGGGCCTCGCGGGCATCGCGGAGCGGATGTCGGGGCTCGGCGGCGCGGAAGCGGCCGGTTTCACCGCGTCCGCCTACAAGGACGCATCCGAGATCGGCCGGAACATGACGATCGAGGTGCTCGAATACTTCGACCGCATCGGCCTGACGCGCCGCCAGGGAATACGACGCCGCGTTCTCCGGTCGAGCCGCGACGTCTTCAGCGAGCCTGACGTCTCGGAACGGACTTGAGAGGAACGGGGGTCGCGTCTCGCGGAGGGCGGCGCGGCGCAGCCGTCGCCCGCACCGAAGACGTCACACGCGCAGCTCCCGCGCATGGATCGAGTAGCGGAACGTGTCGGGCGACAGCTCGTCGAAGCGTCCGCTGCGGTTCTCGCCCTGCGGATACATCAGGAACGGCAGCGGCAGCTTCCCGACGCTACCCGGCAGCAGCAGGTCGTGCGCCGTGTTGTACGCGAGCCAGTTGCCCTCCCAGGCGCCGAACAGCCCCTCGTTCACCGGGGCGACGAGCGGATGCGCGGGATCGCGGATCCATTCCTTCGTCTCCTGGCGCATCACTTTCAGCACGTCGGCCGGATCCATCGCCACCCAGCCGTAGCGGCGCAGAAAGATCTCCGCGCGGCAATGCTGCGCGCCGGTGAGCTTCCCGGGATTGGCACCGAGCTCCCGATAGCCGAAGGCCGACGGCGCGACGCGCAGGCCGTAGACGTCGCGCGCCGGAATCCCCACCGCGCGGCACAGGCCGACGAACACGGCGTTCAGGTCGGCGCACTTGCCGCCGAGGTTGCCGGTCTCGAGCATCGTGCGCACGTCGCCCGTGCCGCAGCCGCGCACTTTCGGGTCGCGATGCGCGTTCGCGATCACCCAGCGGTAGAGCGCGCGCGCACGCTCGAGATCGTCCGTGGCGCCGCGCGTGGCGGCGAGTGCGGTCTCGCGCACGATCCCATCGGTGGGAATCAGCTCGGTGGGCGCGATGCAGTCGCGCAGGACGACCGGGTCCTCGTGCACGGCGGACTGCGGGTGCTGCCAGTCGACCGCGCGGTCGCGCGTCTGCACCCGGCTCACCAGGCGCAGCGTCGGCTGTGCGACCGACGGGGGAAACTCGGCGTACAGCATTCGCGCACCGAGCGTCGAGTCCGACACCACCCGCGCGGCCGTCGCGTTGCCCGACCACTCGTTGCCCAACGAGCGTTGGTAGTCCGTCTCGACGTTGGGCAGCGGCAGCCATAGGCGCGTGGTGCCCTGGTGGTCGGCGACCGCGACCTCGGTCGTCACCTCGAAGCTGCGCCACGGGCCGACCCGCGGCGCGAATCGCCGCTCGCCGGCCGCGAGCGTCGATGGCAGCCACGACGACGCGGCCGCCGCAACGCCGCCCTGCACGAATGCGCGGCGTGAATGACGAATGTTCATGATTTCTCCTTCGATGCAAATCGCGATGCGCCCGATTCCGCCAGCAGCGGAGCGAGCAGGGTGCGGATCGCGGGCGCGAGCCAGTCGGCCTCTCCGATCACGGAGAAGCGCGCACGGCCGTCGCGCCCGACGAGCACGGTGGTCGGAAACATGCGCACGCCCCAGTCGCGCGCGGCCGCTCCGTCGACGTCGCGCAGGATCGGCAGCGAGATCGGCATCTGCGCGAGAAAGCGGTCGATCGCCGCGTCGGTTTCCCGATGATTGACGGCCATCACGACGAGGCCGTCGCGTTCGTGGCGCTGCGCGAACAGCTCGAGCGACGGCATCTCGGTGCGGCAAGGCTCGCACCAGCCGGCCCAGAAGTTCAGCACGACCACGAGTCCGCGTGCTTCGTCGAGACTCCAGCGCCCGCCGCCGTCGTGCAGCGGCAGCGCGAGGGGCGGTGTGGGGCGCGACCAGGGTCTGTGCAACGGCCCGGCGTCGGCGGCGCCCGCACGAGCGGGCACGCGAAGCGCCGTGGATGCGAGGAACGCGCCTACGCCCGCCGACACGAGGCGGCGCCGCGACGACGGGTGCGAGACGCGCGCAGATCGGTCCATGAGCATGTCAGTCGCGGCCGACATGCCGACCCTTGCGCAGGAGTCGCTTGGTCAGTCGAAGGACCGGTTCAGCCACGCTCTCGTCCATGTTCAGGAGTTCAGACGCGGGCGATCATCGGATCCCGCCGAAGCGGACGTCAACGGACGCGAACGTCGTTCCGTGGAGCGGAACCGCCCGGTCATCGGATCAGAGCGGCTTCGGATTCTCCATCGCGCTGACCACGCCCTGGCGCTGCGATCCGCAGGGCGACCTTGCCCGCGTTCCTGCGCTGCAGCACGGTCCGCATGGCTTCGGCGAACTGCGACAGCTCGAAGCAGTGCGACACTCGCGGCTGGATCCGGTCCGATCGCATCCAGTCGATCAGGGTGCTCATCATCGTTTGCATCCGCGGCGCATGGATGCGGCGCTCGTCCCTGGGACCCCAGCCGGCGTACGTTCCGTAGTTGAATCCGAGCACCGATATGTTCTTCACGAGCAGGATGTTCGCCGGGATCTGCGGTATCCGACCGCTCGCGAAACCCATCGTGAGGATCCGGCCTTCGAGCGCCAGGGTGCGCAGCGACTGGTCGAAGACGTCTCCGCCGACCGGGTCGAAGACGAGGTCCACGCCACGCCCGTCGGTGAGTGCCCTGACCTTCTCCCGGAATCCGGCCGAGGGCAGCGCGACCTCGGCGCCGCGCGCCAAGGCGACCGCGCGCTTCTCCTCGGTGCTGGCGCAGGCGATCACCCGGGCACCGAGTTGACGGCCGAGCTCGACCGCCGCCAGGCCGATCGCACCCGCCGCGCCATGCACCAGTAACGTCTCCCCGGGTCGCACACGGGCGCGCCACGCGAGCGCCCCGTATGCCGTGCCATAGGAAGTCGGCAGACAGACGGCGCGCTGGAGATCGAGTTCGGGCGGTAGCGGATAGACCGTTTCCTCGGGCACGACGGCGGACTCGGCGAACCCGCCCCAGTCGAGTATGGCGACGACGCGATCGCCCGGCTTGATTCGCGTGATTCCCGCAGCGACCTCGGTGACCGTACCCGTGACGTCGAAACCGGGAACGAACGGCAGCGGCGGCTTGACCTGGTATTTCCCGGCGACGAACAGGCTGAGCGCGAAATTCAGGCCCGCGTACGCGACTTGCAGTCGTACGCAGCCGGGCCGCAGCTCGGGTACGGGGACGTCTTCGATCCGGAGATCCTCGACGTCGCCCCATCGGTGGCAAACGAGGGC
>DATGRE010000282.1:0-3002 GCA_035303885.1 Zeimonas sp.
GCGTCCAGGCAGTGCACGCGTGCGCCCGGCATCCGGTATCCGCCGGTGCGGTAGTCCCACTCCGGGTAGTCGAGCGCCTCGGCCGCGCGCGGCGCGGGCTCGTCGCGCCGCGTGCGTCCGGTCGGCGCGTCGTCCGACAGCAGCACCTCCTTCGGCCGCCCCGGCGCGGCGACGAGGCGCGCCTGCGCCAGATCGGCCACCGAATCGGCGAACTCGTCGGCGCTCGTTTCCTCGTCGCGGTCGACCGGACGCTGCAGCCCGAAGGGATCCTCCGCATGTTCGTGCGGCGTATCGAGCTGCACCATCCAGACGCCGGGCTCCTGTCGCTCGTCTTCGTCGGGCCGCGGCGTGCGCACCTCGGGCCGGCGGCGCAGCCGCGCGCCGCGCGCGGGCGGTGCGTCGAGATCGTGCACCGGCTGCGCCGGCCCGTCGACGAACGAGGGCTCCTCCGGCGGCGAATGCAGCTCGCCGAGCCATTCGTCGCGCAGCAGCGGTTTCGCACCCAGCGTGCGCGCCGCGCGCGCGTCGATCGCGAGCCGGGCGCACAGCCGTTCGGCTTCGCGCAGCGAATCGCCCGGCTCGGCGCAGTGCGCGACGTCGGGCGGCGACGCGCGTGCGGACGTGGCGAGCACGCGTCGCGCGAACTCCTCGAGCGGGCGGCGAGCCGGCGCGAATTCCTCGAGCGGCGGCCGTCGCCGCGCCGCCGTGTCCCGCAGCGCCGCGAGCGCTTCGGCCATGCCCGGCAGCGCCTCGACGAGATCGCGATCGGCGGCGTGCGCCTCGAGCAGCAGGTACAGGTCGCGCACGAGCGGCTGCGCCGACACGGGCAGCGTGCGCGCGCTGCCGCGCCGCGCGCGCATCGCCTGCTGCAGCGCCATCGCGCGGTACAGGCGCAGCGACGCCGCGTCGTCGTCGACGTCGAGCTGCGCCGGAAGCCAGATCGACGCTCCGTCGGTGGCGGGCACCGCGACGGGTGCGCGCGGCAGCTCGGCGCGGCGGAACAGCCGCGTGAGCAGCGTCTCCGGCGCAGGCGGCTGCGCGACGCGCAATGCGAAGCCGCCGCCGAAAGCGGCCGACAGCAGCAGGTCCAGGCGTTGCGCAACGTCGGCGAGGGCGGCCGGGCGTGCAGGGTCTCGATGCGCACGGTGCCGGCACCACAGCTCGCGCACGTGCACGGTGAGGTGCCGGGCGGCGTCGCTGATCAGCTCTTCCGGCTCGGCCACGGGATGGTTCGTGCCTCAGACGAAGGTGGCGTCGACGAGATCGCGCATCGCCGCGGCGAGCGATGCGTCGTCGGACAGCGGCGCGACGATCGCCGCGCGGCACGCGGCGCGCACGTCGGTGCCGCTGGCGACCAGGCGCGCCGCCGCGACCAGCAGCCGTGTGCTCGGCACCTCGGCGAGACCGCGGTCGTGCAGCCCGCGCAGCCGTGCGGCGAGTGCGACCAGCGCGTGCGCGAGCGGCTCGTCGACGCCGCCCTCGTGCGCGACGATCGCCGCCTCGCGCTCGGGCGGCGGGAAATCGAACTCGAGCGCCACGAAGCGCTGCCGCGTGCTCGGCTTCAGGTCCTTCAGCATGCGCTGGTAGCCGGGGTTGTACGAGACGACGAGCTGGAAGCCGGGTGCCGCGACGATCGTCTCGCCGGTGCGATCGATCGGCAGCACGCGGCGATGGTCGGTGAGCGGATGCAGCACGACGACGGTGTCCTGTCGCGCCTCGACGACCTCGTCGAGATAGCAGATCGCGCCCTCGCGCACGGCGCGCGTGAGCGGTCCGTCCTGCCAGACGGTGCCGTCGTGCCGGATCAGGAAGCGCCCGACGAGATCGCTCGCGGTGAGATCGTCGTGACAGGCGATCGTGACGAGCGGGCGCCGCAGCCGCCAGGCCATGTACTCGACGAAGCGCGTCTTGCCGCAGCCCGTCGGGCCCTTGAGCATCACGGCCAGCTCGCGCGCGTGGCAGCGCTCGAAGATCGCGATCTCGTCGCCCGAGGGCACGTAGTACGGGCCCTCGGCGGCGGGTCCGGAAACGTCGGCGAGCGCGATGCCTTCTCCTGGCGACATGAACCGCTACGTCTGCGGGCTCAGATCCCGGTGCGGGCCACCGTCGGCTGGGCCTGCACGGGCGAAGGCGGCTGTCGTGCCGGCTCGGGCCCGGCTTCGTCCATCGTGCGGAACAGCGGCGCACGCCGGAAGAAGTCGTAGATGTACAGTCCGACGCCGGTGGCGAAGATCGACGCGCTGCTGACCAGCATCAGGAAATGCACCTGGATCTTCAGCTGGGTGTCGAGATAGCCGAGGCCGAGGATGCGCTCGAGATAGACCTGCGCGATGCCGGCGGTGGCGAACGAGATCGTCATGCCGAACATCCCGGCGAGCTGCATCCAGAACGCGAGATAGCCGACGTGGTTGCCTTCTTCGGGACGCTCGCCGGTCATCCCGGGCAGCGCGTAGCGGATCATCGCGAGCACGATCATCGCGTAGGCGCCGTAGAACGCCGCGTGCCCGTGCATCGCGGTGATCAGCGTGCCGTGCGTCCACTTGTTGATGCCCGGCCAGGTGTGGGCGAGGCCGAGCAGCCCGGCGCCGAACAGCGCGAACACGGCGCTGCCCAGCGTCCAGTGCAGCGCGAGCGTGTTCGGATGCGCCAGGCCCGAGCGGCGCATCGCGCCGTAGGCGTAGATCGCCATCCCGATCAGCGCGAGCGGCTCGAGCGCGCTGAAGAAGCCGCCGAGCGGTAGCCAGTAGTACGGCACGCCGGTCCAGTAATAGTGGTGCGCGGTGCCGAGCACGCCGGCGATGAAGACCAGCCCGACGATCACGTACAGCCATTTCTCCATCACCTCGCGATCGGCGCCCGACAGGCGGATCAGCAGGTACGCGAGGAAGCTGCCCATGATCATCATCCACACGCCCTCGACCCACAGGTGGATCGTCCACCAGCGATAGAAGATCGAGACCGTGTAGTTCTCGTAGTGCAGCAGCGCCGGCAGGTAGAGCACG
>DATGRE010000283.1:0-9366 GCA_035303885.1 Zeimonas sp.
CGTGCGCAGGCGCGACTGCGCCTCGGCGCGCGGCATCGTGATCGCGTGGTGCAGCTTGGCGACGAGGTCGTTCGGATCGTGCGGATTCGTCAGCACCGCGCCGTGCAGCTCGGCGGCGGCGCCCGCGAACTCCGACAACACGAGCACGCCGCTGCCGCCGGTGAGTCCCTGCGCGGCCACGTACTCCTTCGCGACCAGGTTCAGGCCGTCGCGCAGCGGCGTGACCCACATCACGTCGGCCATCGCGTACCACGCGACCACCTCCTCGAAGGGCAGCGCACGGAAGAAGAACTGCACCGGCATCCAGCCGACGCGCGAGAAGCGACCCTTGATCCGGCCGACGGCCTGCTCGATCTGCGTCTGCAGCGTATCGTAGATCTTCATCTCGCGCGCCGCCGGAACGCAGACCGCGCACAGCGATACCTTGCCGTGCAACTCGGGATGCGTCTCGAGGAGGCTCTCGAAGGCAAGCAGCTTCTCGAGCGTTCCCTTCGTATAGTCGAGCCGCTCGACCGAAAGGATCACCTGCGTGCCGGCGAGGCTGCGACGCAGCTCGGACGTCCGCGACCGGACCCGCGACTCGTCGAGAATGCGCTCGACCCGATCGACGTCCAGCCCGACCGGATGCGCGCCCAGGCCGATGCGCCGCCCGTTGACCTCGATCGCCGTTGTCACTTCGTCGAGACCGACGGCGCACCCGTAGGTGAGGAAACGCGGCGCGCAGCTCTTCTGCGAGAGGATCGTCACCGGCGCGACGCCTCGCGCGACGTCGATGAAATTCTCGGCCTGCCGCGGAATGTGAAAGCCGATGTAGTCGCACTGAAGCAGGCTGCCGACGATGTCGCGGCGCCACGGAAGCACGTTGAACAGATCGGCCGAAGGGAAGTACGTGTGATGGAAGAAGGCGATCCGCACGTCGGGCCGCAACTCCCGCAGGAACGCCGGAACCATCCAGAGGTTGTAGTCGTGCAGCCATACCAGGGCACCTTCGGCCGCTTCGGCCGCGGTGCGCTCGGCGAAGCGCCGGTTGACCTCGAGATAGACGTTCCAGTCCTCCTCGGAGAAGGAGGCGCGTTCCCAGAACGTGTGCAGCGTCGGCCAGAACGCTTCCTTCGAGAAGCGCTTGTAGAACGTATCGACCTGCTCCTTCGTGAGCTCGACGCACGCGGCCGTGAGCCGCGGGTAGCGGGCACGGTCCACCTCGGTGTGCACCTCGAACGGCTCGTCCTTCCCGGATTCACGCGTCGACCAGGCGACCCACGAGCCTTTCTGGCCCTTGCCGAAGAACGAGAGCAGCGTCGGGATGATGCCGTTGGGCGACGAAGGGCGCCGGCGCACGATGCGGCCGTTCTCGACGACTTCGTCGTAGGGCAACCGGTGATAGACGATCACGAGCTCGGCCTTGCCGGGCCCTTCGGCGTCGCGGACGGCACTGCGAGAACCCTGGGAACCGAGCAGACCGAAGTGCTCGATCGCGTCCAGGATTCCGCCGCACCCGGCATGCGGTGAATGCAGCACACGCGCACGACCGCGCGTGGCCGCCAGCAGCGCCGGCTCGGACCCGCCGACGCACACGCCGCGGAATCCGCACTCGAACATCGCGAGGTCGTTCAGCGTGTCGCCGGCGACGAGCACCGACTCCGGATCGACGCCGAGATGGCGTACCAGCGCACGGATCGTGCTGCCCTTGTTCACGCCGCGCGGAAGGATATCGAGATAGCGATCCGCCGAGTGGAGAACGTCGCACCCGAGCTCACGAGCCCGCGTCTCGATCGCCGGAGTGACGGCCTCGGCGCGACAGAAGTACGAGCAGCGTCGCTGCTGCGGAACCTCCTGGCGCTGCAGCCCCTCGAATCCCGCCATCGCCTCGGCGACCGGACGCTCCCCGGGCCAGCGGACGTCGATGTCGGACTGCAGCGGCTGCACCGCCTGTTGCGTGGAACCGTGGACCACGGTCCCGCCCACGTCGCAGATGATGAAATCGGGAGTGGGGATCGTCGGATCGGACAGCACGGGAAGCACGGCCTCGAGTCCACGGCCGGTCACGAAGACGAGCTGGATCTCCGGATGCGTGCTGAGAAGTTGGTACAGGCGCTGACGGTCGTCTGGTTCACCTGCGAGCAGGGTGCCATCGAGATCCGTGGCCAAGAGCATGCGCTGTTCTCCCTCCGAAAAGCGGGATGCGCCGCAGTGCGACGGCTTCCCGTACAGGCCAGGATGGCGAGCGGGCGGGACCGGCGCGAAAGCGCTGATCGCTTCGGTGTACTTCGGCTGCTTCGGCCCGCAAGCGCCTCGATCGCCGCGAAAGCCATCGGCTGCGCGGCCAGGACGGGGACCATGGCCTGGGGGCAGTGCCCGCCCTCGCGGCGGGAACGGGGCGTCTGCGCGAACCCGTTCCGCCACGCTGCAGGCTCAGGCGACGAAAGCGTCGTCGCAGCGCGATGAGACCGCGCCAAGCAAAGCCTGCGTTCCCGCGCGGTGCACGGAAGGCGCAACCTTAATCGATTCAGGACATCTTTGCCAGCGCGCCTCGCGGCCCTCGATGGCCGATGCGCGCTACGACCACATCCCGTCCGCCGGCGACGCGCCCGCGCTATCGAATCGGCTTCGTGCCCTTGCAGTCCGCGCCGAGCCAGCGCCCCGAGTGCGCCAGCTGCATTTCCTGGGGCCCGTCGGGCGTCTCGGTCGTGATCGTCATTTCGGTCTCGTAGCGCTTCGAAGTCATGTTCCAGATGCGCCCGCTTCCCGTGCTCGTGCCGTCGGGACCCTTGCAGGTGAACGTGAACTTCGCCTCGCTCCGCGACACGGGCGTGATCTTGTGCGTGCACTCCTCGTCGGGTTCGTCCGACTCGAAGGGATCGCGCGCCGCCTCCTCGGGCGTGAGGCACTCCAGCTGCGGTTCTCCGGACAGGGCCAGGGGTTGCGCGCCCATCGCCTGCTCCATCTGCTTGCGCTCTTCGGGACTCATCGCCGCCATCGCGGCCCGCATCTGTTCCTGCATCTGCGCGAGCGCCCCCTTCATGTCGACCTTGATCTCCCAGAGGCCCGGCTCGCGCTGCGGCAGCTTCTGGGACCAGGCGTCGGTGAACCCCAGACCGAGAGCGAGAGCGACGACGACAGTGGCGATTCCCGAATGGCGCTTCAATGCAATCTCCTGGAGGACGATCGAAATCGGAAAGCCGGAGTGTGCCGTGACTCGCGCCGTGTCGCCTGCGATGAAGATCACTTGTCGTATCGGCGCGAGCCCGGTGCCGGAAGTCAGGACGACCCGAGCACGTCCTGCCATTCGGGATGACGGGCAATCTGCGCCTTGGCGAACGGACAGAGCGGCACGATCCTATGCTTCTCGCTGCGCGCGTCTTCGACGGCGCGCTGCACGAGCGCCTGTCCTACGCCACGACCGCGCAGCGTATCGGGCACACCCGTGTGGTCGATGATCAGCGTGTGCTCGCCCGCACGGGAATAGGTCATCTCCGCCTCGGCACCGTCGAGTCGAACGACGTAACGACCCCTGTTCGGCGTCTCTTCGCGCGTGACGACGAGTTGCGCTTCGCGATCGGGCATGACGCTTCTCCGCAAACGATTTCGACTCTCGTCGTTCGCGCTCGACGCGGCCGCCGAGTCGACGAGGACATTCTAGATACCCGATGCGCGGGCGCCGTCCGTGCCGCATTCCACCCGCCGCGGATTGTTTCCAGGTGGAAACTCATCTTCCTGTTTGCCTGGATTTTTCCGTCAATGTGTCACGAATAGAATGAATCCGTGCCGAACAACGACACGCGACATCGACAAAAGGAGAGCTCATGAACACCTTCTTCAAACTTGCCGCACCCGCGGCTTTCGCCCTCACCGCCCTCTCGGTCCAGGCGCAGACGATCGAAACCGACTATCCGCGCGCAGTACCCGCAGGGCCGGTGGCCGCGACGGTGGCCCCGCTGGCGCCGACGGCCGAAGGAGTCGACCGGACTGCGCTCGTTCTGATCCAATCGAACGCCGAAGGTCCGCGAATCGATCCTGCCTACGCAGACGACGAGCGCTCCCTGACGCGCAGCGAGGTCCAGGCCGACGCCAAGGTTCACGTGCAGTGGAATGCACCGGACGCCCGGTCCTGACGAGTCGAGTGCGCTCCAGGCGCCCGGCCCGAGCCGGGCGCTCGTCAATCCTCGGGATGCATCGCCTCGGACGCGAGGACGAAGCGATGCCCCAGCTTCTCCTGCTTCGTGCAAAGGTAGCGGTGGTTCACCGCGTTGTGACCGGCGACGAGACCGATGCGTTCGACGATGCGGATGCCGGTCGACTCCAGTGACCGGACCTTTGCCGGGTTGTTCGTCATCAGCCGAAGGGTATCGACACCGAGGTGCTCGAGCATCGGCTTGCAGATTTCATAGCTGCGCAGATCCGGCGCGAAGCCGAGCGCGAGGTTCGCCTGCACCGTGTCGGCGCCGGCGTCCTGCAGACCGTACGCGCGGATCTTGTTGATCAGCCCGATGCCGCGCCCTTCCTGGCGCAGGTACAGCACCAGCCCGCGTCCCTGCGCGGCGATCCGCTTCAGCGCTTCGTGCAATTGCGCGCCGCAATCGCAGCGCAGGCTGGACAGCGCATCGCCCGTCAGGCACTCCGAGTGCACGCGCGCGAGCACCGGAGCGCCATCGGCGATGTCGCCCAGCGTCAGCGCGAGATGCTCGCGGCCGTCGTCTTGGTCGACGAAGCCGTGCAGCCGAAATTCGGCCCACCGCGTGGGAAGCGCGCAGGATCCCGCGTATCGGATACCGGACGAACGCTCGCCCGGCTCCCTCCGCACGTCGGAACCCGCGTCGCGCTTCTCCTCGCCTGCGAGCATGGCGTCGCTCACCCGAACAGCTTGTTCGCGATCTCGGCGATGTGCCGGCCCTGGTAGTGCGCGCCGGCCAGCTCGTTCTCCGAAGGTTGGCGCGAGCCGTCGCCTCCAGCGATCGTCGATGCCCCGTACGGGCTGCCCCCGACGACTTCGTCGAGCGTCATCTGGCCCTGGTAGCTGTAGGGCAGGCCGACGGTGATCATCCCGAAGTGCATCAGGTTGGTGAGGATCGAGAACAGCGTCATTTCCTGGCCGCCGTGCTGCGTGGCGGTCGACGTGAACGCGCCGCCGACCTTGCCGTTCAGCGCGCCGCGCGCCCAAAGGCCGCCGGCCTGGTCGAGGAAGTTCGCCATCTGCGAAGCCATACGCCCGAAGCGCGTGCCGGTGCCGACGATGATCGCGTCGTAGTCGGCGAGCTGCTCGACCTTCGCGATCGGCGCTTCCTGGTCGAGCTTGTAGTGCGAAGCCTTCGCCACGTCCTCCGGGACGAGCTCCGGAACCCGCAGGATGTCGACCTTCGCACCGGCTTCGCGAGCGCCTTCGGCGACGGCCTTCGCCATCGTCTCGATGTGGCCGTACGACGAATAGTAGAGAACCAAAACCTTTGCCATTTGCCTGCTCCTGTTCGAAAAAAAGGACGGGGATGGACGCTCGGCTTGCCGAGCGCTCGGAACGATCGCGAGCACGGATCCCGACGAGCCCGCACTGCCGGTTTCGTCGAGAACGAGATCAGTCGACGAGCACGAGCGCGGCGTCTTCGAAGGCGGTCATCCGCAGCTCGTCCTCGTCGCGACCCGCTGCGCCATCACGCGCTTCGAGCACGGTGCGACTGACGTCGATCTGGCGGCGGTGTTCCGCCGCGACTCGAGAATAGCGCGGCAACGATACGGCGATTAGACGGGCAAGATCGAACTCAACGTTTCCGTCCGGAAACGACAAGGCGGACGACCAGCGAGGCCGGCGCGTGCGACACCGCCATGAAGATCGTTTTCCACAGTAAACGGTTCATCCACCCGCACGTCGTTTATCGCTCGATCGTTTCCCCGTAGTCTTCATTCACCGCAACACGGAAACGAGAGGAAACGCCATGAACCGCATTCACCCACTCGGCATCGCCGCGGCTCTCGCCCTTGCCGCGATCGGCAGCCAGGCACAGACGATCGAGACGGACTACCCGCTCGTCGGCGGTACCGCCATCGCCGCAGAGCGCGTGATCGATTCCCGCGACCTGCAACCGGTCGAGCCGGCGCTCGTCCAATCGAACGCGGAAGGACCGAAGGTCATCGCAGGCCAGCGCGATGCGCAGGTCTCGAACGAGCCGGTGCGCACCGAAGCGCAGGTTCGCTTCCTGCGTGCGCCGGATGTCGATCCGGTCTGAACGACCCGGGCAAGGACAGGGACGAAAGTCGCGCCCCGTGCAGCGTCCTGCGCGGGGCGTATCGTCGGGACGGCGCACGCGCGCACGAGGGACGGGCGCACGAAAGGAGATGAAATGGGTCTGCTCGTAGACGGAAAGTGGCTCGACCAGTGGTACGACACGGCGAGCACGGGCGGGCGCTTCGTGCGCAGCGAAGCGCAATTTCGCAACTGGATCACCGCCGATGGCCGTCCGGGTCCGAGCGGCGAAGGCGGCTTCCCCGCCGAAGCCGGCCGCTATCACCTGTACGTGTCGCTCGCCTGTCCTTGGGCGCATCGCACGCTGATCTTTCGCGCGCTGAAGGGACTCGGCGAATCGATCGGGGTATCGGTCGTCCATCCGCAGATGGCGGAGAACGGATGGACGTTCGAGCCCGCGCCGGGCGTCGTCCCGGATCCCGGCGGCGCGCAATACCTGTACGAGGTCTATCTGCGCGCGAAGCGCGACTACAGCGGCCGAGTCACGGTGCCGGTCCTGTGGGACTCGAAGCGCGCGACGATCGTCGGCAACGAGTCGTCCGAGATCGTGCGGATGCTGAACAGCGCGTTCGACGGGATCGGAGCGAAGGCCGGCGACTACGCGCCGGCGGAACGCCTGCCCGAGATCGACGCGATCAATGCACGCATCTACGACACCGTGAACAACGGCGTGTACAAGGCCGGCTTCGCCACGGAGCAGCACGTGTACGAACGCGAGGTGGCGGCGCTGTTCCGATCGCTGGACGAACTCGAGTCGCGCCTGTCGGGACGGCGCTACCTGCTGGGTGATCGCATCACCGAATCGGACTGGAGGCTGTTCACGACCCTGGTCCGCTTCGATGCCGTCTATCACGGCCACTTCAAATGCAACCTGCGGCGTCTCGTCGACTACCCGAAGCTCTGGGCGTACACGCGAGAGTTGTATCAGTGGCCCGGCGTGGCGGATACGGTGAACTTCGCGCACATCCAGCAGCACTACTACCGCAGCCATCCGACGATCAATCCGAACGGAATCGTTCCGCTGGGTCCGATCGTCGACTGGAGCGAGCCGCACGGGCGCGGTGCGTGATGCCGCAGCGCCCGATCGCCGCCTCGCTCAGCGCATCGAGAACAGCTCCTGATGGAAGCGCTCGGCCACCGGAAAGCCATGGCTGGCCAGATCGACACGGAGCGCCTCGCCGAATCCGGACGGGCCGCAGAACCAGAAGCTCGCGTCGCGCCAGTCGGGCACGGCAGCACGGATGCGCTCGCCGGTCAGCCGCCCGTCGCGCGGGTCGTGAAGGACATGCAGACGCACGCCTGCCGCCTCCGCGTCGGCCCGAAGCCTGGACAGGGCTTCCTCGCTGTAGTCGGCCGTGGTGTGAAACAGATCGATCTCCTGCGAAAGCGGCTTCGTCGGAAGCGCCTGTCGCCGCATCGCGAGCTCCTTCATCCGCGCGATGAAGGGCGTGATGCCGATGCCGCCGCCAATCCACACCTGTCGCGGACAATCATCGTCGAAGGTGAAGCAACCGTAGGGACCTTCGACCTTCACCGGCCGGCCGACATGGAGGGTCTCGGGCAAACGTCGCGTGAAGTCGCCCAGCTCCTTGGCCACGAAGGTGAGTCGAGGCTCGATCGCATTCCACCCCGAGGCGATCGTGAACGGATGAGCACCCTCGGTTTCATGCGTCGTCACGAACGCGAACTGGCCCGCCTCGTGTCCGGGCCATCCCTTCGGAACCTCGATCTCGCCTTCGAGCACGCGAAGCTCCGGATAGTAGTGCAGCCGCGTGATCGTTCCGTCCACCTTGCGGCGGGCGCCGACCCGGCGCAGCAGCACCAGGATCGCGGCCCAGGATCCATACGCCAGCACAACGGCCATGGCCAAGCCGAGCGGCGAAGCCCAGTAGCCGAAGGTCATCAGCACCAGGGAGTGGAAGACCAGCACCAGATAGACGGGCGCAAGCAGGCGGTGCGTCTTGTAGAAAACGTGATACGGAATGCGTCGGATGAGCGCCGCCGCGATCAGCAACACCGCGGCATAGAAGGCCCACTCGCCGATGCTCTCCGCGAGACTCCGCTGCTCGAGCAGGAACTGCTCGATCGGGTTGTCGACGGGCGGCCGCGGGCCGCGTTGCGGTCGTTCGAGCCACCCCAGACCGACGGCCCATTTCGGACCCTTTGCCCACAGCCAGTGCACGATGGCCACGACCAGCGCGCCGATGCCGAGCCACTTGTGGAGCCGGTACATCTTGTCGAGGCCGCCGAGCCATCGTTCCGGCCAACGTGGCCGCAGCGCGAGAATCATCGCGATGCTCATGCACGCCATGGCAAGGATGCCGCTGTACTGGACCACCGACCGGCGCAACGCCAGGAAATTCGAGGGTTGCAGGGCCGAAGGATCTGCCATGAGCCAGAGGGCGCTGAGCAGGGCCAGCACCCCCCAGAACGCCGCCTTGATGCGCTTCATTCGATTCTCATTCCTCGGCTCGGAACCCCCGATGCGGCTGTGAGGCGAAACGTCGACGTTAGTCGACGAAGACCGGTTTCGCATTGACCGGAATCAGGCGACTCCGGCTCGCAGCTCCTTCCGCTGCGCGTCTCGGCGGACGCCGGCACCGATCGGCACCGGCTCCTTGGAGCAGGCCCTGCTCCTCGTCGACGACGCTGGTTTCCAGACACCTCCGCCTGAGACCAACGCATGCCCGACCATCACCTCCCGCGGCTGGCTCGCCTCGAGCGACACCACGGGTGGCACGGGATCCACAACTACGGGCGACGCTAGATAGCGCACGCGCACACGTCGTGCCAGCCCGGACCGCATCCGTTAAGCACCTTTCGTTCTAGTGGTTTGTCCGGACGCAACCGGACGACTCGATCCGTCAAATGACGGATTCGCGTGCCGTTCGACGAGAACAGAATCGGGCGTGCCGACTCGGCCCGTTCGATACGAGATCACCGAAGCGGGCTGCGGTCGGCGCAAGAACCGGAGAACCTTCGAATGCGTGTATCGGCTGCCCCCAGAGGTACGAGGCGCGTTTGCGTCTTGGATGCGAATCGCGTTGCGCGCAACCCATATCGATGGCTGTTGAGTTGCGCTTGCGTGCTCATGGTCGCGTTGAGCGGTTGCGCGAGCGTGCCGAATCCGTCGG
>DATGRE010000284.1:0-3618 GCA_035303885.1 Zeimonas sp.
CGCTCTGGGTCGCGCTTGCGCTCGCCGGGCCTGCCGCCCGGGCGGCCGAGGTCGCGGGCGTCGCACTGGCCGACACGATCGAGCTCGACGGCGTCTCCCTTCGCCTGAACGGCGCGGGCGAGCGCACGCTGTACGTGGTGCGCACCTACGTCGCCGCGCTGTACGTCGCGCGACCTTCGGCGCACGCCTCCGCACTGCTCGGGCAGCCGGGGCCGCGTCGGCTCTCGCTGACGATGCTCGCGCCGTTGTCCAGCGAGTGGATCGTCGCACGCCTGCTGGAGGCGATTCGTGCGAACGTCGGCGACGACTCGTTCGCACTGCTCGAGCCGCGGCTCGCACGGCTCGTCGAACCTTTTCTCGCGCTCGAACGGCTGCAGAAGGGCGATCGCATCGACCTCGACGCGGTCGGCGCAGCGACCCGCCTGAGCGTCGACGGGCGTCTGTCCGCCGTGGACGTTCCGGGCACCGACGTGTTCGACGCGGTGCTGCGTGCCTTCATCGGCGAGCGGCCGATCGACGTGGCGCTCGAGCGTGCGCTGCTCGGCCGGCCGCTGTTGCAGGACGACCCCGGAACCTGAGCACGCGGTGAGCGCGAAGCACGACGAAGGCGCGCGCTGGATCGATGCGTTCTGCGATGCGGTCGCGCTCGAGGACGGCCTGTCGCGCAACACGCTGGCCGCGTATCGGCGCGACCTGGCCGCGCTCGCCGCGTGGCTCGAGGCGCCCCCACGGTCCGCCGCCGGACGGTCCCGGCGCCCCGCGCTGCACGAGGCCGATGCGGCCGACCTGCAGGCGTACATCGCGGCACGCCACGCGGGCTCGCGGCCTTCGAGCAGCAACCGACGCCTGACCGTCTTTCGCCGCTTCTACCGCTACCTGGTGCGCGAGCGCGTGCGCGAGGACGACCCGACGCTGCACATCCGGTCGGCACGCCAGCCGCCGCGCTTTCCGAAGACGCTTTCGGAGCGGCAGGTCGAGGCGCTGCTCGCGGCGCCCGACGTGCGGACGCCGCTCGGGCTGCGCGACCGCGCGATGCTCGAGACGCTGTATGCGACGGGGCTTCGCGTCAGCGAGCTCGTCGGGCTGGAGACGGTGCGCGTCGGGTTGAACGAGGGCGTCGTGCGCGTCGTCGGCAAGGGCGACAAGGAGCGGCTGGTTCCGCTCGGCGAGGAGGCGCGCGAATGGATCGTGCGCTATCTGCGCGAGGCCCGCCCGGCGCTGCTCGGCGCGCGTGCCGCCGACGCGCTCTTCGTGACGCAGCGCGGCGGTCCGATGACGCGCCAGATGTTTTGGACGCTCGTCAAGCGCTACGCGCGCGCGGCCGACGTGAACGCGCCGCTGTCGCCGCACACGCTGCGGCACGCCTTCGCGACGCACCTGTTGAATCACGGCGCCGACCTGCGCGTCGTGCAGATGCTGCTCGGGCACGCCGACATCTCGACGACGCAGATCTATACGCACGTCGCGCGCGAGCGGCTGAAGACCCTGCACGCGGCGCATCACCCGCGCGGTTGACGGGGCGACATTCCGGGAAATTGCTTTCGATCAACGAGAATGAGAACGGTTCGTATTAGACTTCG
The DNA here is from genome assembly GCA_035303885.1 of Zeimonas sp. Classification (GTDB taxonomy): domain Bacteria; phylum Pseudomonadota; class Gammaproteobacteria; order Burkholderiales; family Burkholderiaceae_E; genus Zeimonas. The sequence goes on from DATGRE010000284.1 coordinate 1,581, forward strand.
GGCGCATGGATCGAGCCGGTACGAAAGGGTTGGCCGACACGCGTTCGGGGCGCGGGATCGGTCTCGTGCTGACCCTGTCGCTGCACGCGGGCGTTGCGTCGGCGGCGTGGTTCGGGTTGAGCGCGCCGGAGACGACCGAGCCGATGCCGCTCGCGGTGCGTTTCGTCGAGCTGGCTCCCGCGGTCGTCGCGCCCGCGACACCGTCCCCGGCCGAGCCGGCGCGCGTTTCGCCGGCACCGATCGAGCCGGTCGACGCGCCGCCGGTCGAGCGCCCGCGCGCCGAGCCGCCGCCGATCGAGCCGCCGCCGATCGAGCCGGTGGTCGAGCCCCCGCTCGTCGAGCCGCCGCCGCCCGAGCAGGCCGTCGAGCCTCCGCTCGTCGAGCCGCCGAAGCCCGAGCTTGCGAAGCTTGAATCGGCGGAGCCCGAGCCGCCGAAGCCCGAGCCGCCGAAGAAGGAATCGCCGCCTCCGAAGTTGAAGGCGCAAGCGGCCCTGCAGCCGGCGGTCGAGCCACAGGCGCGGCCGCGTGTGCGCCCGAAGCCGAAACCGGCCGCCAAGGCGCAGCCCCGTCCGCAGGAGCGCTCGAAACCGGCCCCTGCGCCACGGCCGCGGACCGAGGAGCCGCCCGTCGTCGAGCCGGCCGCGCCGGCGAAGCCGAGCGTGCCCGTCGTGGCGGCGGAATCGACGCGCCCCGATCCGATGCCGGCCGCGCCGTCTTCGCAGCCCGCGCCGGCGGCGCAGGTCGCGGCGGCACCCGCCGCGCCGGCCGCCGCGCCCGTGGAGGCGCCGCGCTACGACGCCGCATACCTGCGCAACCCGCCGCCCGCCTATCCGCGCGCGTCGCGTCGCCTGGGCGAGCAGGGACGCGTCGTGCTGCGCGTTCGCGTGGAGGCGAACGGCAGGCCGTCGCGGCTCGAGGTGCAGGCGTCTTCGGGCTCGCCGCGACTGGACGACGCCGCGCTCGACGCCGTGCGTCGCTGGAGCTTCGTCGCCGCGCGGCGCGGCAGCGAGAGTGTCGCCGCGTGGGTGCTCGTGCCGCTCGAATTCCGCCTGAACGACAGTTGAACTACGGAGAACCGAACCGATGGGGTCCAGTCTCGGATTCGCGCATTTCCTCGAGCACGCCGACGCGATCGCCTGGGGCGTGCTCGCGCTGTTGACCGCGATGTCGCTCGCCAGCTGGTACTGGATCGGCCTGAAGGGGCTGCACTGGCTCCGAACGTATCGTGCTTCGCGCGCTTTCCTCGCCTCGTTCCCCGACCTCGTCGGCGCCGGCCGGCAGGGGCGGACGCGCGAGCTCGCCGGCACCGACCCCTATGCGCGGCTCGCGCGGACCGCGTTCGACGCACTCGAGCGGCACCGCGCGAGCGCGCGCGACGTCGCCGACGCGGAATCGCGCGAGGCCTTCGTCGCGCGTGCCCTGAAGCGTTCGATCGCGCATCAGTGCGCCCGCCTCGAGGCCGGCCAGACGCTGCTCGCCACGGTGGCGTCGACGGCGCCTTTCGTCGGGCTGTTCGGCACCGTCTGGGGCATCTACCACGCGCTGCTGGCGATCGGCGACGCAGGCGCGGCCGGCCTGCAGGAGGTCGCCGGGCCGGTCGGCGAGGCGCTGATCATGACGGGGATCGGCCTGGCCGTCGCGATCCCCGCCTCGATGGCCTACAACGCCTTCGCGCGTGCGCGCCGCAACCTGCGCATCGGGCTCGATGCCTTCGCCCACGACCTGCTCGTGCACTGTGTGGACGATGCGCCGGGCCCGCCGGCCGAATCCGGCGACACGGGTACGGCGACGATGGCGACCCGCGCGGTGCATGCCGCGCCTGGCGCTGCCGGGATGCACGCGGCGACGGCGCCCTGCGCGGCATCCGCGCCGCGTCTGCAGGCCTCGGGAGCGCATTGAGATGGCGCCGCTGCGCGACGACGACGCCGACGACGAGATCGTCGAGATCAACATGGTTCGGTTGATCGACGTGATGCTCGTGCTGCTGATCGTCTTCATGGTGACCGCGCCGCTGCTCACGCACGCGGTGAAGCTCGAG
>DATGRE010000285.1:0-8263 GCA_035303885.1 Zeimonas sp.
CCACCGGCCTGACCGACGCGCTGATCGGCGCCGTCGAGCGGCTCGAGTGGAACCGCTGGACCGTGATGCTCGTGCTGATGCTCGGCTACGTCGTGCTCGGCGCGCTGATGGACGAGCTGTCGATGATCCTGCTCACCGTCGGCCCGGTGTTCCAGCTGATCACCGCGCTCGGCTTCGATCCGATCTGGTTCGGCGTGATGCTGATCACGGTCTGCGAGATCGGGATGATCCTGCCCCCGGTGGGCATCAACCTGTTCGTGATCCAGTCGATCGCCAACGTACCGCTCGTCACGGTCGTGCGCGGCATCGCGCCTTTCGCCGCCGTGGACATGGTGCGGCTCGTCGTGCTCGCCGCCTTCCCGTGGCTGGCGACCTGGCTGCCGTCGCGGATGGTCTGACGATCGCGGGGAGCCGGCCTCGCCGGGTCAGCCCGCCGGGCGGTTGCCGCTGCCGTTTCCGGCCGGGCGTTGCCCGCGGGCCGCGCGCAGCTCCTGGCTGCGGTCGAACAGCCGCGTCAGCACCCGGTCGAGCGTCTCGCGCTCGCGCGCATCGAGCACGTCGAGGAACCACGCTTCCATCTGCCGCACTTCGGGGATGATCGAGCGGCACATCGTGGCGCCCTTCTTCGTGAGGAAGAGCACGAGCCGCCGGCGGTCGCGCGGGTCCTCGCTGACGGCGACGAGGTCGAGCTCGACCAGGCGGCGCTGCGCGCGGCTGACGCGCGCCTTGTCCATGCTGGTGTGCTCGACGACCTCGTTCGGCGACGTCGGGCCGTGGGCGTGCAGCGTCATCAGGATGCGCCATTCCGGGATCTGGATGCCGAAGCGCTCCTCGAACAGCGCGCCGATCGACTGGCTCAGGCGGTTGGCGACGACGGCGAGCTTGTACGGGATGAACTCGTGCAGCCACAGCGCGTCCGCGTCGCTCGGCAACGCCTGCGCGACGCCGCGGCGGCGGCGCGGCGCGGCGTTGCGCCCCGGGCGCGATCCGGTCATTCGGCGGCCACCGCGCCGGTGATGGCGACGGCGGGAGCGTGCGCTTGCAGCGGCACGGCGCGAAACGGATTGCGGCGCTGCACGCCGAGCGTCCAGAACAGTGCGAAGGCGCAGGTGATGCCGAGCATCCACGCGACGTTGCGGTAGATGGGCGCTGCGAGCTCGGGGGTGGGAGAGATGTTCAGGAAGACGTAGCCCATGCCGAGAATGCCCAGCAGCTGCGGAACCGGGAACCACGGCGAGCGGAACGGGCGCGGCGTATCGGGCAAACGATAGCGGAGAACGATCAGGTCGACGTGCACGATGATATACGCGATCAGCCAGCAACCGGCCGCGGCCACCGTCAACGAAAGAATCGAACCCGCGTCCATGCCGAGCGGCAGGCGCACCGTGCCGATGCCGAGTGCGAGTGCGACCAGCGCCGGTGCCGGTGCGCCGGCGCGATTCTCGCGCGCGAACAGCGCAGGAAGCTGGCCGCTCTGCGCCATCCCCTGCACCATCCGCGAGACGCTCGCCAGCACGGTGTTCAGCAGCGTCGCGCTGCCGAGGATCGCGAGCAGCGCGAACCAGATGCGCGCCGGCGCGCCGAAGATCGATTGCGCGAGCTCGACGTGCGGCGTTGCCGATTCGAGCGCCTGCGGCGCCAGCATCGAGAGGCCGGCCACGCAGTACATGCCGTAGGCGACGACGATCAGCACGAGACCGATGAACATCGCGCGCGGGACGTCGTGCCTTGGGTTGCGGGCCTCCCCGATCATCGGGCAGACGAACTCGAGCCCGACCAGGCCCCAGATGGCGAGCGCGACCAGCGACAGCGCCGCCGCCGGCAGCAGCGGCTGTCCGGTGAGCACCGTGCCGATGTTTCCGCTGAAGGCGCCGGCGAAGCCGATGACGAGGATGCCGACGAACATCGTCGTGACGAGCGCGGTCTGCAGCCGGGCGAACATGTCGATGCCGCGCAGGTTCAGCAGGCAGAAGAGGGCCAGCAGCAGCAGGCTCGGCTGACCGATGGTCGCGACGATCTCCGGCGCGAGCCGTTCGACGAGCGTGTCGACGAGGATCAGCTCCGCCGGGATGCCGAGCATCGCCACCGCGACGTAGCCGGAGAGCGCCGCGATGATCGCCGGACCGGGCCCGATCGCCGCCTGCGTGTACGCGCTCACCGATCCGGCGCGCGGCAGCATCAGCGAGAGCTCGGCGAACGATAGTACGTAGCTCAATGCGAGCAGCGCGGCGAGCCCGATCGCGACGAGATAGTTGACCGCGCCGAGCCCCGCGCCGTTGAGCATACTGATCATCGTGCTCTGCACGACGACCACGCCGACTGCGGTGGCGACCAGCGCGGGCAGCCGCAGGCCGCCGCGATGTGCGTCCGGAAGTTCGATGGTCATGGAGTCTCCTGTCGGGCGTGCGTTTCGGGCGAACGCTTTGCCGTGCCGTTCTACCACTCGATCGTTGTCGTCGCAACAGATTTCTGCCGATGCCTCGCCTGCCGGCACGGCAGTGCATTCGAGAATGTTTCGCGCTATCAAGCGAAGATCGACAGCGATTCTTTCGACAGCACGGCTCGACGATTCGTTTCGTTGACAACCATTTGCGCGTTGCGGCACACTCGGGTGCCGCCTTGCCGCGAAACGCCGCATCGCATGGCTCGCGACGACCCTGTTGTCTTGGGGTCGCGACGCCGCTGGCATCTACTGGTTTGCATGACGGAGCGAGGATGGGCTCGAGCGGGATCGGAAGCGCGGTCGCGGTGTCGGAAACGGGAGCAGGGACCGCCGACGGCGGGCAGGCGCGCCGCTTCGATGCGCTGCTGCTCGACTTCGGCAGCGTCGTCACCTTCACCGCCTTCGAGCGGCATCGAGACTCGGAGCGCGCGCTCGGTCTCGCGCACGGCACCTTCGCCTGGCTCGGTCCGGTCGATCCCGACACGGATCCGCTGTGGCGGAGCATGGAGCGCGGCGAGATCAGCGAGCGCGACTACTGGTCGCGTCGCGCGGCCGAGGTCGGCTCGATGGTCGGGAAGCCGGAGTGGACGCCGCTCGACTTCTTCCAGGCGATCCGAGGCGACGACCCGAACCTGGCAATTCGCGAGTCGGCGCGGCAGACCGTCGCCGCCGCCCGTGGCGCGGGGCTGCGGGTGGGCATCCTGTCGAACGAGCTCGAGCTCTACTGGGGCCGCCCGTTCATGGACCGGCTCGACCTGCTGCGCGACGTCGACGTGCTCGTCGACGCGACGCACACGCACATCCTGAAGCCCGATCCGCGCGCGTATGCGCTCGCGCTCGAGGCGCTCGGCGCGAGCCCGCAGCGCGTATTGTTCGTCGACGACCAGCTGCGCAACGTCGAGGGCGCGCGTCGGCTGGGCATCGAGGCCGTGCATTTCGACGTCGCCGCCGCCGACGCGTGCTTCGCGTCGGTACGCCGGCGGCTCGGACTCGAGCCGAACGAATGCGAGGAGGCGAAGTGAAGCGAAGCGAGACGCTGCGCGCCGACAACGCGCGCTACCTGTGGCACCCGATGGCGCACCCGCGCCAGATGCAGGAGCACCCGCCGATCATCGTCGAGCGCGGAGACGGCGTCTGGATCACCGACGTCGACGGCCATCGCGTCGTCGACGGCGTGGGCGGGCTGTGGAACATCAACCTCGGCTATGGGCGCGAGGAGATCAAGCGCGCGATCGTCGAGCAGCTCGACGAGCTCGCCTACTACTCGTGCTTTCGCGGCACGACGCATCCGCGCGCGATCGAGCTGTCGGCCCGCCTCGTGTCGCTGCTCGCGCCCGAGGGGATGTCCCGCATCGCGTTCTCCAGCGGTGGCTCCGATGCCGTGGAAAGTGCGCTGAAGATCGCGCGCCAGTACTGGAAGCTCGTCGGCCAGGCCGACCGCCACAAGTTCATCGCGCTCAAGCAGGGCTATCACGGCGTGCATTTCGGCGGCATGTCGATCAACGGGAACACGTCGTTCCGCCGCGCCTACGAGCCGCTGCTGCCCGGGTGCTTCCACATCGACACGCCGTGGACGTACCGCAATCCGTACACCGACGATCCGCTTCGCCTGGGCGAGATCTGCGCCGAGCTGCTCGATCGCGAGATCCGCTTCCAGGGCCCCGACACGGTGGCCGCCTTCATCGCCGAGCCGGTGCAGGGCGCCGGCGGCGTCGTCGTGCCGCCGCCGAACTTCTGGCCGCTGGTGCGCGAGGTCTGCGACCGGCACGGCGTGCTGCTGATCGCCGACGAGGTCGTCACCGGCTTCGGTCGCACCGGCTCGTGGTTCGGCTCGCGGCACTGGGGCGTGAAGCCCGACCTGATGTGCCTGGCGAAGGGCATCAACTCGGGTTACGTGCCATTGGGCGCCACCGCGGTCGGTGAGCGCGTCGCCGCCGCATTCCACGCCGACGAGTCGGGTGGCGGCGCACTGATGCACGGCTACACCTACAGCGGACACCCGGTGGCGTGCGCCTCCGCGCTCGCGGCGCTCGACATCCTCGAGCGCGAGAACGTGGTCGAGAACGCACGCGTGCAGGGCGAGCACCTGATGTCGCGGCTCGCACCGCTCGTCGAGCGCTTCGACGCGGTCGGCGACGTGCGCGGCATCGGGCTGATGGCGTGCGTAGAGCTCGTCGCCGACAAGGCGAAGCGGACGCCGCTCGATCGCAAGGCGCCGCTGCCGGCGAAAGTGGCCGAGCACGCGTACCGCAACGGCGCGATGGTGCGGGTCTCGGGCGGAAACCTCATCCTCTCGCCGCCGCTGGTGATCCAGCGCGAGCAGGTCGACGTGCTGGTCGACGCGATCGAGGGGGCGCTCGCCGCCTGTTTGGCGTAATCCGTCGGGCACGCGTCCCTCGCAGTGCGGGGGAGCCAGGAGGAGACATGAAGGTGGGGCGACAGATCCTCATCATCGGAACGGCCGACACCAAGGCCGACGAGCTGCTGTTCATGAAGCGCTGCATCGAATCCGAAGGAGCGCGGGCGACGCTCATGGACGTGGGCGTCCTCGGAACCGCGTCGTTCCGGGTCGGGATCAGCAACCGGGAAGTGGCCGAGGCAGCCGGCACGACGCTCGAGCGGATCGCCGCATTGGGCGACGAGAATCTTGCGATGGCGAAGATGGCCGAAGGGGCGGTACGGATCGCGATCGATCGCTACCGGCGCGGCCAGGTGCACGGCGTCCTCGCGCTCGGCGGGACGATGGGCACCGACCTGGCGCTCGACGTGACGGCGGCTCTGCCGCTGGGCATGCCGAAGTTCATCGTCTCGACCGTCGCCTACTCGCACCTGATTCCGCCGGAGCGGCTGGCGCCCGACCTGATGATGATCCTTTGGGCCGGCGGCCTCTATGGGTTGAACTCGATCTGCCGCTCGATCCTCAGCCAGGCGGCGGGCGCCGTGCTGGGCGCGTGCCGCACGGTCGTGCCGGTGCAGACGCAGCGTCCGCGTGTCGCCGTCAGCTCACTGGGCAAGTCCTGCCTGAGCTACATGGTGCGGCTGACGCCCGCTCTCGAGGCGCGCGGCTACGAGCCGGTGGTCTTCCACTGCACGGGCATGGGCGGCCGGGCGATGGAGGCGCTGATCGAGCAGGGCGAGTTCGTCGCGGTGTTCGATTTCGCGCAGGCCGAAGTCAGCAATCATCTGCACGGCTCGGTCGTCAGCGCCGGGGCTTCGCGCCTGGAAGCGGCCGGCCGCCGCGGCATTCCGCAACTGGTGGCGCCCGGTGCGAGCGACATGATCGACGTGCAGAGCTGGAAGCCGCTGGATGCGGCGTACGCCGATCGCACGTACCACGCGCACAACCGCCTGATCGGCTCGGTGAACACGACGCCGGACGAGCGGCGGGCGATCGCGCGCGAGATCGCCGCGAAGCTCGCCCGCGCGACCGGCCCGGTGGCGTTCTTCCTTCCGAGGCGCGGCATCCACGCGTGGGATCACGAGGGACAGCCGATGCACGATCCGCGGGTGCATGCGCAGTACGTCGAGGAGTTCCGCCGTCACCTTCGTGCGCCGGTCGAGCTGCACGACCTCGATCTGCACATCAACGACGATGCGTTCGTCGACACGGCGCTGTCGGTCTTCGATCGATGGGTCGCCGAGGGACGCATTCCGGCGGTGGTGAAGGGCCCGTTGGCGCGGGAGGAGGATCTGTGCCAGTAAACGAGTCCGACTGCGCGGTTCTTGCCGTGAAACGCAGCATTTCCGGGTCTGTACCGATCCTCGCGACGAAAAATGCAGCGTTTCACGGCACTTTGAAGGGCGCCGTGGCGCACGCCCGGCGCTCGTTTGCCGCAGTCAGCGCAACGCTTCGTGCACTGATGGCAGGATGACCGGCGCAGGCGCCTGCGCTTCGTCGCCCGCCGCCTTCAGCCACCACGACCGCGTCACCACGAACCACGCCAGCGGCAGCACGCCGCCGAGCACGAAGATCGCGCCGCCGACGATGCGCGCCCAGGTGAGCGCCTGGAACAGATCGCCCTGCACGAAGACCTGCGAGCGTGCGTGCCACAGGCCGTTCTCGAGCACGTCGACGAGCTGTGCGATGCCCACCGGGAAGAGGTCGAGCACGACCATCCCCATCAGCCCTACGTTGATCGACCAGAACACGCAGCGCAGCAACCGTGCGTTCCAGCGTTCGGGGGCGATGAGGCAGCGCGCGCAGAAGACGATCATCGCGATCGCCAGGTTGCCGTAGACGCCCATTAGCGCGGCGTGGCCGTGGTTCACGGTGAGATAGGTGCCGTGCTCGTAGTAGTTGACGATCGGCAGGTTGATCAGGAAGCCGAACATGCCGGCGCCGAGGAAGTTCCAGAAGTTCACCGCGAGCAGGAAGCGGAACGCGTCGACGTGCGCGAACGCGGCGCCGGCGCGCTGCGGCGCGTTGCGGAACTGCCAGGCCTCCAGTGTGAGCAGGATCAGCGGCACCACCTGCAGCGTCGAGAACACGCTGCCGATCGCCAGCGTGACGACCGGCTTGGCGTTCCAGTAGAAGTTGTGTGCGATGCCGAGCAGCCCCGAGCCGAGGAAGAGCAGCGCGGCGAGGTAGACGATGCGCGCGGCGGCCGCGTGGCTCACCAGGCGCATCAGCACCATGCAATAGGCGAGCAGCGCGGTGGCGAACACCTCGAAGAAGGCTTCGACCCACATGTGGATCACCGCCCAGCGCCAGAAATCGGCGACGACGAAGTTCGTCTCGGGCGTGGAGACGAAGCCGGAGACGAACAGCAGCAGCACGCACAGCACGCACCAGACGAGCCATTTCGGCAGCGTCCATGCGTCGCCCGTGCGCCAGACGGGGATGACCGCGCGCGCGAGCACGATCGCCCACATCCCGATCACGACGAAGAGCATCGCCTGCCACAGCCGACCCTGCTCGACGAATTCCCATCCCTGGCTGCCGAGCCAGTTCCAGTGCTCGCCGAGCAGGCCGTGCGGACCGAGCGCGACGCCGACGAGCCCGCCCACCGCGGTCACGACGAGCATCGTGAACGTCGCGTCGACCAGCCGTCGCTGGCCGGCGATCGCATGCGGCGAAGCGGTGGAGATCACGAAGATCGACGAACCGATCCAGCACGCGGTGATCCACAGCAGCGCGAGCTGCAGGTGCCAGCCGCGCACGACGGGGATCGGCAGCGGCTCCGCCAGCTCGACACCGAAGACGTGCGTGATGCCGAGAAAGTCGTGCACGGTGAGGATGCCGGCGATGATCTGCAGCACGAAGAGCACGGCGGCTGCGACGAAGAACTTCCACGTCGCGCGTTGCAGCGCCGACGGCGCGGCGTCGAGCGGCGAACGCACGATCGCGGCGCCGGGGAAGTCGTCCCGCCGCGCGGCGCGCCGCGGCGCATCGCTTTCCCGGCCATCCGCCCCGCTTCCCTCGCCGTCGACCCCGCGGAATTCGCGTCGGGACGCCCGCCAACCGGCGATCGTCGAATAGCGGCCGTACGCGAAGAGCACGCCGCCGAGCGCGGCGACGAGCGCGAGCACGGCAGCCGCGCTCCACAGCACGACGTGCGCGCTCGGCCGGTTGCCGGCGAGCTCGTCGTAGGGCCAGTTGTGCGTGTACGTGTAGTCGTGCCCCGGGCGCTCGGTGCCGCATACCCATGCGCCCCAGAAGAAGAAGGCGGCCAGGTCGCGCAGCTCGCCCTCGTCGGAGATCCAGCCGGCCGGATGGAAGGGCTCGCGGCCTTCGCCGCGAAAGCGCGCCAGCACGAGGCGCTGCAGCTCGCGCGCGGCGTACGCCTGCGCGTCGTCGATGCGCACGGTGTTCGTGCTCTC
>DATGRE010000286.1:0-4923 GCA_035303885.1 Zeimonas sp.
GATTCGACGGTGATCAGCGATTGCTCGACGGCGACCGTGTCGCCTTCGGCCACCAGCACCTCGATCACTTCGACGTCGGAGAAATCGCCGATGTTCGGCACCTTGACCTCGATCGTGTCGCTCATCGTTCGTGTCCGGTTCGAGGAGGAGGAATCGCGCGCGACGGGGCCGTGTTCACAGCACCACGCGGCGGAAGTCGGCGAGCAGCTGCGCGAGACGGGCATTGAAGCGGGCGGCCGCCGCCCCGTCGACGACGCGGTGGTCCCACGACAGCGACAGCGGCAGGATCAGCCGCGGCTCGAAGCCGCTGCCGTTCCAGGTCGGGCGCATCGCGGTGCGGCACACGCCGAGGATTGCCACCTCCGGCGCGTTAATGATCGGCGTGAAATACGTTCCGCCGATACCGCCGAGGCTGGAGATCGAGAAGGTGCCGCCCTGCATCTCCGACGGCGAGAGCTTTCCTTCGCGCGCCTTCGCCGCCAGCTCGGCCGTCTCGCGCGCAATCTGCAGGATCCCCTTCTGGTCGGCGTCGCGGATCACCGGGACGACCAGGCCGTTCGGCGTGTCGGCCGCGAAGCCGATGTGCCAGTATTTCTTGACGACGAGATTCTCGCCGTCGAGCGACGCGTTGAAGTCGGGGAACTCCTTCAGCACCGCGACGCACGCCTTGACCAGGAACGCGAGCAGCGTCACCTTCGTTCCGTCGCGCTCGTGCTCGCGGTTCAGCTGCTGGCGGAACTTCTCCAGCTCGGTGACGTCGGCGTCCTCGTGGTTGGTGACGTGCGGGATCATCACCCAGTTGCGATGCAGGTTCGCCGCGGCGATCCTGCGGATGCGTCCCACCGGCTTGGTCTCCACCGGGCCGAAGCGCGCGAAGTCGACCTTCGGCCAGGGCAGCAGGCCGAGGGCCGCGCCGGCCTCCCCCGCGCCGGCCGCCGCTTCGGCCGCCGTGCCCGGCGCGCGCGACAACGCCTCCTTCACCCAGTTGCGCACGTCCTCGTGCAGGATGCGCTGCTTGGGTCCGGTGCCGCGCACCAGGGCGAGATCGACGCCGAGCTCGCGCGCGAACTTGCGTACCGAAGGCGATGCGTGCGGCTTGACGACATGCGTGCGGTCGTAGTCGAAACCCGCCGTCGGCGACGGCTCGCCGTGCGACAGGTGCGGGCCCGCCGGGCGCGGCGCCGCCTCCGCATAGGGACGGGGCGCTTCGCGCTCGAGGTCGGTCTGTCCGGACAGCGTCGCCTGCGGCGGCTCCTGCACCCGTGCACCGGCGACCGGTGCGGTGGCGGGCGGCGTCATCGACGGCGCCGATTCGGGCAGCCCCGTCTTCGCCTGCGCCGTCTCGGAAGGCTCGGCGGGCGGCACGATCTCCTGCCCCGACGGCGCCTGCGGCGCCGCCTCGGGCTGCGGCGCCCGGCCCGCCGCCTGCGGTGCCGGCGCTTCGGCCTGCCCTGCGTCCTGCACCTGCAACTCGAGGATCGGCGTTCCCTCGGACACCTTGTCGCCGAGCTTCACGAGCAGCCGCTTCACGATCCCGGCGGCCGGCGACGGGATCTCCATCGACGCCTTGTCCGACTCGACGGTGATCAGCGACTGCTCGGCGGCGATCGTATCGCCCTCGTTGACCAGGACCTCGATCACTTCGACCTGGTCGAAGTCGCCGATGTTCGGCACGGACACCTGCGTCGTCTCGCTCATGACTCGCTCTTGCGCTGAAGATTCGTGGGCACCCGCGTGCCGCGATGCGGCACGCAGGCGTCGTTCGGAACCGCCCGGGGCGCTCGCGCGCGCCGCGGAGCGACGCGGATCACGCGTGATGCGGGTTCGCCTTCTCGGGGTCGATATCGTATTTGCGAATCGCTTCGGCCAGACGCTTGCGCTCGATCGCGCCGTCGTCGGCGAGCGCGGTGAGCGCCGCCAGCGTCACGAAATAGCGGTCGACCTCGAAATGCTGGCGCAGCTTCGCCCGGAAGTCGGAGCGGCCGAAGCCGTCGGTGCCGAGCACGTGATAGCGGCGCCCTTCGGGCAGGAACGGCCGGATCTGGTCGGGATAGGCCTTCATGTAGTCGGTGGCCGCAACGAAGGGGCCCGAGGTCTTCGCGAACATCCGGGCGACGTAGGGCACCTTCGGCTTCTCGCCCGGATGCAGCATGTTCCAGCGCACGCAATCGAGTCCGTCGCGGCGCAGCTCGGTGAAGCTCGTCATGCTCCAGACGTCGGCGGTGACGCCCCAGTCGCGCTCGAGCAGCTCGGCGGCGGCGAGCACCTCACGCAGGATCGTGCCCGAGCCGAGCAGCTGCACGCGCTGCTTCGCCTTCTTCTCGCCCCGGCGGAAGAGATATCCGCCGCGAACGATCCCCTCCTCGTCGCCGGCGACCAGCCCCGGCTGCGGGTAGTTCTCGTTCATGACGGTCAGGTAGTAGTAGACGTCCTCCTGGTTCTGGATCATGCGGCGCAGGCCGTCATGGATGATCACCGCGAGCTCGTGCGCGAACGCGGGGTCGTACGACACGCAGTTCGGGATCACCGACGTGAGGATGTGGCTGTGGCCGTCCTGGTGCTGCAACCCTTCGCCGTTCAGCGTCGTGCGCCCGGCGGTGCCGCCGAGCAGGAAGCCGCGCGCATGCATGTCGCCGGCGGCCCACCACAGGTCGCCCGCGCGCTGGAAGCCGAACATCGAGTAGTAGATGTAGAAGGGGATCATGATGCGGTCGTTCGACGAATACGACGTCGCCGCCGCCATCCACGAGCAGAACGCGCCGGCTTCGTTGATCCCTTCCTGAAGGAACTGCCCCTTCGCGTCCTCGCGGTAGTACATCACCTGGTCCTTGTCGACCGGCGTGTATTTCTGCCCTTCCGGCGCGTAGATGCCGATCTGCCGGAACATGCCTTCCAGACCGAAGGTGCGCGCCTCGTCGGGAACGATCGGCACGACGCGCGGGCCGAGCTCCTTGTTGCGCGTGAGAGCGGTGAGCACGCGCACGAAGGCCTGCGTCGTCGAGATCTCGCGCCCCTCGGCGGTGGGCTCGAGCACCGCCTTGAACATGTCGAGATCGGGGATCGTGAACGACTCGCTCGAGCGCGTGCGCCGCTGCGGCAGGAAGCCGCCGAGCGCACGCCGCCGCTCGAACATGTACTGCATCTCCGGCGTGTCCTCCGACGGCCGGTAGAACGGCAGGTCGTGCAGCTGCTCGTCGGGGATCGGGATGTTGAAGCGATCGCGAAACGATCGGATCGACTCATCGTCGAGCTTCTTCAGCTGGTGCGTCGGGTTCTTCGCCTCGCCGGCGCGCCCCATGCCGTAACCCTTGACGGTCTTGGCGAGGATGACCGTGGGCTGGCCCGTATGGTTCGCCGCCGCATGGAAGGCCGCGTAGACCTTGTGCGGGTCGTGCCCGCCGCGGTTCAGCCGCCAGATGTCCTCGTCGGTCATGCGCGAGACCATCTCGAGCAGCTTCGGGTGCTTGCCGAAGAAATACTTGCGCACGAAGGCGCCGTCGTTGGCCTTGTAGGCCTGGTACTCGCCGTCGACCGACTCCTCCATCACGCGCTGCAGGATGCCGTCCTTGTCGCGCGCGAGCAGCGGATCCCAGTACGAGCCCCAGATCAGCTTGATGACGTTCCAGCCCGAGCCGCGGAAGTCGCGCTCGAGCTCCTGGATGATCTTGCCGTTGCCGCGCACCGGACCGTCGAGACGCTGCAGGTTGCAGTTGATGACGAAGATCAGGTTGTCGAGCTTCTCGCGCGTGGCCAGGCTGATCGCACCGAGCGACTCGGGCTCGTCCATCTCGCCGTCGCCGCAGAACACCCACACCTTGCGCTTCGACGTGTCGGCGATGCCGCGCGCGTGCAGGTACTTCAGGAACCGCGCCTGGTAGATCGCCGTCAGCGGGCCCAGCCCCATCGACACGGTCGGGAACTGCCAGAACTCGGGCATCAGGTTCGGATGCGGGTACGACGGCAGTCCCTTGCCGCCGACCTCCTGGCGGAAATGCTCGAGCTGCTCCTCGGTGAGACGCCCCTCGAGGAAGGCGCGTCCGTAGAGGCCCGGCGCCGAGTGCCCCTGGAAATAGACGAGGTCGCCGCCGTGCTCGCCGCTCGGTGCGTGCCAGAAATGGTTCATCCCCGTCTCGATCATCGTCGCCAGCGACGCGAACGACGCGAGGTGCCCGCCGAGTCCGCCGCCGTCGGGCGCCTCGATGCGGTTGGCGCGCACGACCATCGCCATCGCGTTCCAGCGGATGAACGAGCGGATGCGCTCCTCGTAGGCGGCGTTGCCGGGCGACGGCACCTCGAGGTGCGGCGGGATCGTGTTGACGTAGGCGGTGTTCGCCGAGAACGGCAGGTACGCGCCGGAACGGCGCGCCTTGTCGATCATCTGCTCGAGCAGGAAATGCGCGCGCTCCGGCCCTTCCCGGTCGATCACCGCCTCGAGCGCGTCGAGCCACTCCTGGGTCTCGAGCGGATCGGTATCGGACGGGATTTCCGGCGCGGACGGCGGTACGGGAACTGCAGACATGGCGTCTCCTGCGTCGAAGGTTTCGATCGATTCTAGGAAGCGCCTCCTCAAATGACAAGGCAAATTCCCGGATTACGGGATATTTTTTCGTATCGAGAAATCAGAACGGAGCCCGGTCCACGCATCGTGAATTGCAGGCGGATCCTCGGCACCCGGACTGTCTACACTTGCTGTACATGAACACACGCTCAGATTCGTCGACGCGCCGAGCGGAGATGCGGGCCATCCGCTGGCTCTCGCTCTCCCACGCGTTCGGCATCGGTCTGTTCGTCGTGCTGATGGGCGTGTTCTTCTGGTACCTGCAGCAGCTCGAAGCCGACCAGCAGAAGCAGACGCTGTACCGCGACATCACCGGCGCGCAGACGGCACTGCGCCGCGAGTTCCGCGACGACCAGGACGAGGTC
>DATGRE010000287.1:0-6323 GCA_035303885.1 Zeimonas sp.
TCGGCGAGCAGGCGCAGGATGTTGCGCTTGACGCCGTAGTCGAAGGCGACGACGCGGTAGCGCTTCTCGCCGGGGTTCGAGAAGCCCGCACCGAGCCGCCACGAACCCTCCGACCAGCGGTACGGCTCGGTGGCCGACACCTCGCGGGCGAGGTCCATCCCGCTCAGGCCGGGGAAGGCGCGCGCGGCGGCGATCGCCGCCGCCTCGTCGATCGTGTCGCCCGGCTGCGCGGCGGCGACGAGGCAGCCGCCCTGCGAACCCTTCTCGCGCAGGCGCCGCACGAGCTTGCGCGTGTCGACGCCGGCGATGGCAGGAACGCCTTCGCGCCGCAGGTAGTCGCCCAGCGACTCGACGCTGCGCCAGTTCGACAGCCGTGCCGGCACGTCCTTGACCACCAGCCCCGCGGCGTGGACGCGCGCCGCCTCGACGTCCTCGGCGTTCACGCCGTAGTTGCCGATGTGCGGATAGGTGAGCGTGACGATCTGCCGGCAATAGCTCGGATCGGTGAGGATCTCCTGGTAGCCGGTCATCGCCGTGTTGAAGACGACCTCGCCCACCGCCTGCCCCGGCGCGCCGATGGAGCGGCCGCGGAAGATCGTGCCGTCGGCGAGCGCCAGCACGGCGGGTGCGGATTCGGGTATGAGGCCCGCACCGATCGACCGGGCAGGCTGCGAAGGGGGCTCGGCGGGCAACGGAGACTCCTGGAGGGCCACCGGTGCACCTCGGGCCGAGGTCGACCGCGCGAGAACGCGGATCGACGGGGCGCGTGCAGCGGCGTTCCGAGACGCCGCGCACGGCCGGTTCGGCGCGATGAGCGGGGGAATCAGGCGCTAGCCGGTGGCAACTGCAAAACCTGCTAAGGATAGCACCCGAGCGGGACGGGCTTCGGCGGTTTCGCGTTCGACGGCGCGGCCGAAACAGGAAATGCCGCCCGCGGGAACCACTCCCTCGGGCGGCCAGGCATGGGCAGCGCGATCAGTGGGAACGACGTCGCTGCATCGCTCCGATCGCGAAAAGGCCGATGCCGAGCAATGCGAGTACGCCCGGAGCCGGCACCCCGACGACCTCGCGCCGCAACTTGGCCGTCAACGCCGCCTGGAAGGCGGCGAAGTCGTCGGCGAACGTGTTGAAGGCACCGGGGCCGGCGGCGAAGTCCGGAGTCACGCCGATGCCGATCGCGTTCACCACGTCGGCAGCGTTGGCGACCGCCCATGCAGCCGTTCCTACCGTGCCCGCAGGTCCGGCCGGATCCACGCCGGTGTTCCAGACGCCGTCGGTGGAGACGTCGACGATCGACCGATCCGCCGTGCCGGTGAACGTGCCCGTAGCTTCGAAGATGCCACAGGAGATGCAGGTGTTGCTGCCGTTTCCGGTTTGGGAGAGCGCGGCGAAGAAGCTCGAGAGCGCGTCGAGTTCGGTCGCGCTGTCGATAACGGTCAAATCACGAACGACCGTGGCGGTGGTGGCGAACCGGATGACCGATACCGCGACCGTACCGTCCGTCGGCAGTACCGCTTGCACGGCGTTCGCGTACGCGTTGCGTTGAAGGTTCCATTCGGTGGAATTGATGCTTCCGGAGGCATCGAGAACGAGCGCAAGCTCGATCGGGACCGCCGAAGCGCCCAAGGGTGCGGCTGCCGCGAGCGCGAAGGCAACCGCCGCCGCTTTTCGGCCTATGAATCGAAACATCACCTCTCCTCGGAATTGCTGGAAGGCGAAGTGATTCACGCACCAATCATGCCAAGCGTGGTAAGCCTTTGGTCTTAATAGGAAACGAGTACGGACAAAAAGGAATCAATCCGAGTATGTAAAAGGGCTCGACAAGGAACCGCCGGCTACCGCCTCGGGCCAGGTCGGCCTACAGCTTCTCCGTCTCCCCGAGGCGCGGCTGCCACTTCATCAGCCGCTTCTCGGCCACCCCCACCACCGCGTCCAGCACCAGCGCGAAGGCCGTCAGCACGACGACGCCGGCGATCACCGTGTTGATGTCGAAGGTTCCCTCGGCCTGCAGGATCAGGTAGCCGACGCCGCGCGCCGAGCCGAGATACTCGCCGACCACGGCGCCGACGAACGCGAGTCCGACCGAGTTGTGCAGGCTCGAGAACACCCAGCTCATCGCGCTCGGCAGGTAGACGTGGCGCAGCAGCTGTCCCTGCGTGGCGCCGAGCATGCGCGCGTTGGCGAGCACGTTCGGGCTCACCTCGCGCACGCCCTGGTAGACGTTGAAGAAGACGATGAAGAAGACGAGCGTGAAGCCGAGCGCGACCTTCGACCAGACGCCGAGCCCGAACCAGATCGAGAAGATCGGTGCGAGGATCACGCGCGGCATCGAGTTCGCCGCCTTCACGTACGGGTCGAACACGGCCGCCGCGGTGGGGCTGAGCGCGAGCCACATGCCGACGACGAGCCCGCCGACGGTGCCGATCGCGAAGGCCATCACCGTCTCGAACAGCGTCACGCCGAGGTGGATCCAGATCTCGCCGCCGACGAACCAGTCGACGACGCGCAGGAACACCTTCTGCGGCTCGCCGAAGAAGAACGCCGCCTGGTGCGGGTTCGAGAAATAGAAGTTCGGCAGCAGCGTCGGGCTGGTCAGCGCCCACCACAGGAAGATCACCGCGGCGAGCACGAGGAACTGGTACAGACGCAGGCGTAGCGAAGCGGCGGTCACGAAGCGGAAGCGGTCGACATTCGTTTCTGCTGCGCGTAGCCCTTGAGCACCTCCTCGCGCAGCACCGCCCAGATGCGGTTGTGCAGGTCGAGGAACGCAGGCTGCGCGCGGATCTCGGCCACGTCGCGGGGGCGCGGCAGATCGATCGGGAACTCGCCGATCGGCCGCGACTCGGGACCGGCGGCCAGCACGACGACGCGGTCGCTCATCGCGATCGCTTCGTCCAGGTCGTGGGTGATGAACAGCACCGCCTTGCGTTGTGCGGCCCACAGCTCGAGCACCTCGTTCTCCATCAGCTGGCGCGTCTGGATATCGAGCGCCGAGAACGGCTCGTCCATCAGGATGATGTCGGGGTCGAGGATCAGCGTCTGGGCGAGCGCGGCACGCTTGCGCATTCCGCCCGAGAGCTGGTGCGGATAGCGATCGCCGAAGCCGCGCAGGCCGACACGCGCGAGCCACTGCTCGCCGAGCGCGCGTGCCTCGCCGTCGGGCACGCCGCGGAACTGCAGCCCGGCGATCACGTTGTCGATCGTGTTTCGCCACGGCATCAGCGCGTCGGTCTGGAACATGTAGCCGGCGCGCCGGTTGATGCCTTCGAGACGCTTGCCGAACACCTCGACGTGTCCGGCCGACGGCGCGAGCAGGCCCGCACCGACGTTCAGCAGCGTCGACTTTCCGCAACCGGTGGGACCGACGACCGAGACGAACTCTCCGGCGGCCACGCGCAGCGTGACGTCGCGCACCGCGGTGTGGCGCTGCGTCGGGTCGTCGCGTGACACGAAGGTGCAGGTGATGCCTTCGAGCGCGAGCGCCACCTGCGCGCCCGCCGCCTCGGGCGCCCGGATCGCCGAACCCGCGCTCACTGCAGCTTCGCGAGCGCCTTGCGCGTGAACTCGTTGGTGTAGGTGCGCGACAGGTCGATCCGCTCGGGCTGCACCTTCGGATTGAAGCTCGCGAGCGCCTTCAGCGTTGTCTTCGCCCCGGCGTCCGGAATGAGGCCGTCCGGGCTGATCGCCGCCTTCACGTTGTTGTACGACGCGAGATACAGCGCGCGGTCGCCGAGCAGATAGGCATCGGGGACGGTCTTCACGATGTCGGACGGGCCGGCCCGCTGCAGCCACTTCAGCGCCTTCACCATCGCCGTCGTGAGCGCCTGCACGGTGTTCGGATTGGCCTTCACGAAGTCCTCGGGCGCATACAGGCAGCCGGCCGGCATCGGTCCGCCGAACAGCTGCTCGGTGCCCTTCAGCGTGCGGGTGTCGGCGACGATCTTCACCGCGCCGCGCTGCTCGAGCATCGTCATCACCGGGTCGACGTTCGACAGCGCGTCGATCTGGCCCGCCTCGATCGCGGCGATCGCCGCATTGCCGGTGCCGACGCCGACGAAGGAGACTTCCGACGGCTTCATGCCGTGCTGCGCGAGGAAGTAGTTCGCCATCATGTTGGTCGACGAGCCCGGCGCCGAGACGCCGATCTTCATCCCCTTCATGTCGGCCGGTGACGAATATTTCGCCTTCGTCGAGACGCCGAGCGAGATCGCCGGCGCGCGCCCCTGCAGCACGAAGGCCGTGAAGTACTGGTTGTTCGCCTGCAGGTTGATCGTGTGCTCGTAGGCGCCGGAGACGACGTCGGCCGAGCCGCCGACCACCGCGCGCAGCGCGGCCGAGCCGCCCGCGAAATCCAGGATCTCGACCTTCAGGCCCTGCTCCTCGAAGTAGCCGAGCTGCTCGGCGATCGTCAGCGGCAGGTAGTAGAACGCCGCCTTGCCGCCTACCGCGATCGTGACCTTCGACTTCTCGGGCTTGGCCTGCGCATGGCCGGCGAGCGGAGCGGCGGCGAGGGCGAATGCAGCGAGCGTGGTGGCGAGAAAACGTCTGCGCATCTTCGAATCTCCTCGAGGGACGGTCGGACGGTGCGGCGCTCGAGGCTCCGGACCGCCGCCAGATTACCCGATCCGGTCGCCGGCAAAGCGGCGCGAAGCGCTCGGACGCGAGAAGGGCGGCTGCGCTTCCGGCAGCCGAAGCTACACGGCGCCGCTCGCACGCAGCCGGGCGACGGCCTGCTCGTCGTAGCCGAGCTCGCCCAGCACCTCCGCCGTGTGCTCGCCCAGTTCCGGCCCCACCCAGCGCATCCCGCCCGGCGTTTCCGAGAACTTCGGGACGACGCCGGGCACCGCGAGCGGCGTTCCGTCGGGCAGCGTCGTGCGCTCGATCATTCCCCGCGCGAGGTACTGCGGGTCGTCGACCATGTCGGCGGCACTGAAGATCCGCCCGCTGGGCACCTCGGCCTGCGCCATCACCTCGAGCGCGGACTCGAGCGACCGCGACGAGGTCCACTGCGCGATCGCATCGTCGATCTCCTGCGCGCGCGCCGCACGACCCGCGTTGTGGGCGAGCGACGGGTCGTCGGCGAGATCGTCGCGCCCGATCGCACGCATCAGCCGCTTGAAGATCGAATCGCCGTTGCCGCCGATCACGATGTGCCGGCCGTCGGCGGTCGGATAGGTGTTCGACGGGACGATGCCGGTGAGGTTGGTCCCGGTGCGCTCGCGCACGATGCCGTAGCGGTCGTACTCGGGCAGCGTGCTCTCCATCAGGTTGAACACCGCCTCGTACAGCGCGATGTCGACGACCTGGCCGCGTCCCGTCTCGCGCCGGTGGTGCAGCGCCATCAGCACGCCGATCAGGCCGTGCAGCGCGGCGAGCGAATCGCCGATCGACAGGTTCAGGCGCACCGGCGGCCGGTCGGGAAAGCCGGTGACGTAGCGCAGCCCGCCCATCGATTCGGCGATCGCGCCGAAGCCGGGGCGGTCGCGGTACGGGCCGGTCTGCCCGTAGCCCGACAGCCGCAGCAGGATCAGCCCCGGGTTGTCCTTCGACAGCGCTTCGTAGCCCAGGCCCCATCTCTCCAACGCGCCCGGGCGAAAGTTCTCGATGACGATGTCGCTGCGCGCGGCCAGCTCGCGCGCGATGCGCTGGCCGTCGGGATGGCGCAGGTCGAGCGTCATCGAGCGCTTGTTGCGCGCCTGCACGTACCACCACAGCGAGGTGCCGCCCGGGTCGTCCGGATGCAGCTTGCGCCACTTGCGCAGCGGATCGCCGCCGACGCCGCCGTCGCGTGCGGGCGGCTCGACCTTGATCACGTCGGCGCCGAAATCGGCGAGCATGCGTCCGGCGAAGGGGCCGGCGATGAGCTGTCCGAGCTCGAGCACGCGCAGACCGGCGAGCGGGCCGTGCGGCGGCGCCGACCGCCGGCCGGCGTCGTCGCCCGCGGCTTCGCGGCGCGCGGCGTCGCCCCTGCTCCCGCGGCTCGCCTCGTCTTCCATCGTCGCTCCCATCGTCTTCCCGCCGGCGCCGAGGCGCCCGCTCTCCCCGCTCACGCCGACGCGCCTCCCCGCGGATCGTCGTCGGCCACCGATCGCCGGTCGCGCAGCGCCTGCGCGACCGTGCTCGGGTCGACGTATTCGAGCTCGCTGCCCACCGGAACGCCGCGCGCGAGTCGCGTCACGACAAGGCCGCGCGCGCGCAGCAACTCGCCGATGTAGTGCGCGGTGGCCTCGCCTTCCTGCGTGAAGTTCGTCGCCAGGATGACCTCGCGCACGAGGCCGTCGCCGGCGCGCGCGAGCAGCCGCTCGAGGCCGATCTGGCGCGGC
>DATGRE010000288.1:0-7563 GCA_035303885.1 Zeimonas sp.
CTGCTGAACGCGCTCGAGCTGGTCGGCAAGCGCATCGCCGACGTGAAGCTGGTCGTCTCGGGTGCCGGTGCCGCCGCGCTCGCATGCGTGGACATGATGCTGCTGCTGGGCATCGATCGCGACAACGTCCTGATGGTCGACTCGAAAGGCGTGCTGCATGCGGGCCGGCGTGATTCGGTCGACGCCTCCAAGCGGCCATGGTGTCGCGAGACCGACGCGCGCACGCTCGCCGACGCGATGCACGGAGCCGACGTACTGCTCGGGTGCTCCTCGCCCGGCGTGGTTTCGCCGGCGATGGTCGACACGATGGCGCAGCGACCCATCATCCTCGCGCTGGCCAATCCCGAACCGGAGATCCGTCCCGAGCTCGCGCGCGCGGTCCGTCCCGATTGCATCGTCGCGACCTGTCGCTCCGACTACCCGAACCAGGTCAACAACGTCCTGTGTTTCCCGTACATCTTCCGCGGCGCCCTCGATTGCGGTGCGACGCGGATCACCGAGGAGATGAAGCTCGCCTGCGTGCACGAGATCGCCACGCTGGCGAAGACCGAGATCAGCGACGAGGTCGCCGCGGCCTATCCGGGACAGGAACTCGCATTCGGCCCCGAGTACCTGATCCCGAAACCCTTCGACTCGCGGTTGATCCTGCGGATCGCGCCGGCCGTCGCTCGTGCCGCCGCGCAATCCGGCGTCGCCACGCGACCGATCGCCGATCTCGACGCGTACCGCGCATCGCTCACCCGCTTCGTCACGCACACCGGGATGTTCATGCGTCCGGTGTTCTCGGCGGCGAAGGCCGCACCGAAACGGGTCGTCTATGCCGACGGCGAGGACGAGCGGGTGCTGCGCGCCGTGCAGTCGGTGATCGACGAGTCGCTCGCGCGGCCGGTGCTGATCGGACGCCCCGCGGTCGTCTCGCAGCGCATCCAGCGCGCCGGCCTGCGGCTGCAGCGGGGGCGCGACTACGAGATCGTCGACCCCGAGGACGATCCGCGCTACCGGCAGTACTGGGAGGCGTACCACCGGCTCGCGGCGCGCGACGGCGTCACGCCCGACGTGGCCAAGGCGACGCTGCGGCGCTCGACCACGGCGATCGCCGCGATGATGGTGCGCAGGGGAGACGCCGACGCGATGCTGTGCGGCCTGGTCGGGCGCTACGAGGCGCACCTCGAACAGGTCGAGCGGATCATCGGCCGGCGCGACGATGCCCCGTGCCTAGCAGCGCTGAACGCATTGATGCTCGACCAGCGCACGCTGTTCATCGCCGATACCTTCGTCAACGAGGATCCAAGCGCCGAGCAGCTCGCCGGGATCGCCGCGATGGCCGCGGCGGAGGTGCGCCGCTTCGGCCTGCCGCCGAAGGTCGCGTTCGTGTCGCACTCGATGTTCGGCTCGAGCCGGCGACCCTCGGCACTGAAAATGCGCGCCGCACGCGACCTCTTCCGCCAGCTCGCGCCCGACATCGAGGCCGATGGCGAAATGCCCGGCGATGCCGCGCTGTCGGAGGAGATCCGGGCGCACTTCCTGATGGAGTCGACCCTGACCGGGTCGGCCAACCTGCTGATCCTGCCGAACCTCGACTCGGCGAACATCCTGTTCAACGTGCTGAAGGTCACCGGCGGGCACGGCGTCACCGTCGGACCGATCCTGCTCGGCGCGGCGCGCCCGGTGCACATCCTGACGCCGACCTCGACGATGCGCCGGGTGCTGAACATGACGGCGCTCGCCGTTGCGGATGTCGCCGCCGGGCGGCAGCATCCCCAGGAGTCGCTTCCGGGCGGCACCGAATCCACGTAGCGGACATCATGGAGACGCGGGCCGATCGACGGCCTCGCGCTCCCGCGTGCGGCTGGCGGAAAGACCCAGCAAAGCCGCGAAGGCGGCGAGCCCGAGCGCACTCGACAGCCACAACGCACCGACGCCCCATCGAGCCAGGCAGATGCCGAACAGCCAGGGCGCGAGCGCCTGCATGATGCGCCCGGGCACCATCAGCAGCCCCTGGCGCTGAGCGTAGCCGCGGGGACCGAAGAGCACGAGCGGCAACGTGCCGTTGGCGATCGTCAGGATGCCATTGCCCGCGCCGTGCAAGACGGCAAAGGCGACCGCAGCAGGAGCACCGAGGACGAGCAGAAACCCGGCACCGACCGGGTGCATCAACGCCGCGAGGCGCGCCGACAGCAGCGGGTGCACGCGGCGCAGCACGCCGAACTCGAGCAGCCGGCCCCCGACCTGGGCAGGCCCGATCAGCGTACCGACGGCCACGGCGGCCGCCACGCTCATGCCGCCTGCCATCAGCAACCCCGGGAGATGGGCTGCCATGGCCGTGCTGATGAACCAGGTGATCGCGAACACGAAAGCCAACAGGATCGCAGCTCGGGCGGAGGCAGCACGCGGTGCGACGACTTCCGCCTGGGCAACCGCCGGTGCGGCGTTTTCCCGCATCGACACCGCGCGCGGCACGGCCGCATTCAGCGGAAGCCCCACCGCCAGGTGAAGCAGCGCCCAGGACCAGCAGGCGGCGCGCCATCCGAGCTCCTCCCCGACGAACGCCGACAGCGGCCATCCGACCGTGCTCGCGAAGCCGGCAATGAGCGTGATGCCGGTGATCGCGTTGCGCGAGTCGGTGCCGTACAGTCGCACCAGGGTTCCGAAGGCGGCTTCGTACAGGCCGCTGCCCATCGCGATGCCGATGACGAGCCAGGCCGCGAACAGCGTCGTCGGGCCACGGCTGGCACCCAGCGCGATCAGACCCGCGGCGAACACCAGGTTCGTCGCCATCAGCACCGGACGCCCGCCCCATCGATCGATCGCGCGTCCTGCGAGAGGCCCGAGGAACGCGGCCAACAGCAAGGCCGCGGAAAAAGCGGCGAAGACGGTCGGCACCGAGACGCGCAGGTCTTCGGCCATCGACTGCGCAAGCATCGCCGGCAGGTAGTAGGACGACGCCCAGGCGAGTGCCTGGGCCGTGCCGAGTGTTCCGACCACCTGCCATCGTTTCATAGGGACAGCGCCGCGCCCGTGGAGTTCAACGATCGAGCGCCTCGACCCGCGCGCGTCGGCGCGGAAATGCGGTTAGCCCGACCTCGTTCTGCGCGCGGCAGCCTATCGCAATTTCGCGGCGTCGGGCGTGATCGGAGCCGTGCGACGCTGGCGCTGTCGTCGAGAGCGAGGCCCGCGTCGGCGGGCCTTCGCGTCGTCAGCGCTGCGCTACCTGCGCCTCGCCGACGTAGATCTCCACCCGTCGATTCATCGCGCGCCCCTGCGGCGTCGAGTTGTCGGCGATCGGCTCGCGCGATCCGCGGCCGTCGATCGCGATGCGCGCAGGGTCGACCCCGCGTGCGGCGAGATACTGCCGGGTGCTGGCGGCACGGTTCACCGATAGCGGATCGTTGATCGCGTCGGTGCCGGTGTTGTCGGTGTGTCCGATGATGCGCACCGTCGTGCCCGGGTTCGCGTTCAGGGTCTGCGCGAAGCGGTCGAGCACCGGTGCGAGATTCGGCTTGATCTGCGCGCTGTTGACGTCGAAGGAGACGTCGCTCGGCACGTTCAGCTTGAGCTGGTTGTCGGCCGTCTGCGTGACTTCCACGCCGGTGCCCTGCGTGGCCTGCTCCATCGCCTGCTTCTGCTGCTCCATCCGCTGCGACCAGATGTAGGTGCCGATCCCGCCCGCGGCGGCGCCGAGCACGGCCGCATTGCGCGTGGCGGTGCCGCTGCCGCCGATGAGGCTCCCCAGCGCCGCACCCGCAACTGCGCCGGCGCCGGTGCCGATCGCCGTGCGCCGCTGCGTGTCGCTCATGTTCTGACAGCCGGCCAGCGCCATCGACGCGACGGCCAGGACGACGATCGTCTTCTTCATTTCGCACCTCTTCGTGGTCGGGAACTTGATCCAGATCGTAGCGGACATTGCATTCGGGGCCCGGAATGGGAAGCTGCCCGTACAATCCGGTCGGAGGTTCCGCATGCAAACGATCCACCTGACCGGCCTGCCGCCGGTTCCCACCGGTGCGGCCGATCTCGCGCCGTATCTCGCCACCACGTCGTTCTTCGATTTCACGCACCCGCGCGTCGACGCCTTCGTACGCGAGGCGATCGGCTCGGCGGAAGACGAGCGCGAGCGCGCCGTGCGCCTGTTCTACGCAGTGCGCGACCGGATCCGCTACGACCCGTACCGGATCAGCTACGAGCCGCAGGCCTACCGCGCGAGCCGGGTGATCGAGGACGGCTACGGCTGGTGCGTGCCGAAGGCCGGACTGCTCGCGGCCTGCGCGCGCGCCATCGGGATTCCGTCCGCGGTCGGCCTGGCCGACGTGGTCAACCACCTGAACACCGAGAAGCTGCGTGCCCGCATGGGCGGCGTCGACATCTTCTACGACCACGGCTACGCGGCGCTGCTGCTCGAAGGCAAGTGGGTGAAGGCGGTGCCGGCGTTCAACGTCGAGCTGTGCGAGCGCTTCGGCGTCCAACCCACCGAATTCGACGGGCGCAGCGACGCGCTCTACCAGGAATACGACGCCCAGGGGCGGCATCACATGCAGTACCTCGCCGACCACGGAACGTGGTCCGACCTGCCGCTGCAGCGCGTGCGCGAGGACTTCGTGAAGTACTACCCCGGCAGCGAATTCGCGGCCGGCGCCGACGCTCCGGCCGAGCGCTTCGAGGACGAGAAGCCGATCGTCTGATCGTCCGGCACGCGGGCGCCGGCGCTTCCGGCGCGGCGTGCGCCGCCGGGCGCCGCGCTCAGCGGCCCGGGCGGCGGGCCGGCAGCAGCACGCTGCCCATCGCGACGAGCACGGCGGCGAGCGCCGCCCAGTCGGTCCATGCGGCCTGCTCGCCGAGCAGCACGATCCCGGAGAACAGGCCGAGCACCGGGATCAGCATGATCGACAGCCCGCTCGCCACCGGCGGCAAGATCGTCGCCAGGCGAAACCAGATCGGCTGCGCGACGCCGAAGATCACCGTCGCGTTGAAGAGCACCGCGCCCCACACGGGAAGACCGGGGAGCGCCTCCCATGCATCGCGCTCGAAGACCCACGCGATCGCGGCACCGACGACGAGCGCCGAAGCGAGCGACCAGAAAGTGATCGCGAGCACGTGCACGCGCGTGCGGCGCCGGCGCATGCGATGCGTGCCATAGCCCCAGACGAGCGCGGCCGAGAGCATCAGCAGCGTGCCCAGCGGACGCCCGGCCATCGTCGTCAGCTCGTCGACGAGCAGCAGCAGCACGCCGAGCGCGGCGGCGGCCACGCCGAGCCAGAGCCTGCGCGACGGATGCTCGCGATACAGCACGATGCCCAGCAGCGCCGCCCAGATCGGCATCGTGTAGGCGAGGATCGCCGCCCGGCCCGACGACAGCAGCAACACGCCATAGGTCGTCAGCACGATCCACAGCACCATGTTCGTGACCACGATCATCAGCATCTCGGCGAGATCCTCGCGCGGCACGCGCAGCGAAATGCCTCGCGCGCGCGCCAGCGCGCCGACGAGCGGCACCGCCCCGACCAAGCACAGCAGCCGGAAGGTCATCGGCGGAAAGCCCGTCACCCCGACCTTCATCACCGGCCAGTTCAGACCCCAGGCGAGCGTGAGCATCACGAGCAGGCCGAGATCGCGTACGGAAAGTCGAAAGGCGGAGGTCATCGGCATCGACAGGCCCTAGAATCATCGCCGACCCCGAACTGCGGAGCGGACTCTTGAGTTTCGTCTTGTCCCTCGAGGCGGCCTGGCGCGACGCCGACTCGATGCTGTGCGTCGGCCTCGATCCCGACCCGACCCGGTTTCCCGCGTCGCTGCGCGATCGGCCCGACGCGATCCTCGAGTTCTGCCGCGCCATCGTCGACGCGACGGCGCAGTATGCCTGCGCGTTCAAGCCGCAGATCGCGTATTTCGCGGCCGCGCGTGCCGAAGAGGCGCTCGAGGCGCTGATCGCGCACATCCACGACGCCCATCCGGGCAAGCCGGTCGTGCTCGACGCCAAGCGCGGCGACATCGGCGCGACCGCCGAACGTTACGCGATCGAAGCCTTCGAACGGTACCGGGCGGATGCGGTCACCGTGAACCCGTACATGGGCTTCGACTCGCTCGAACCGTGGCTCGCGTGGCGCGACCGCGGCGTGCTGCTGCTGTGCCGGACGTCGAACCCGGGCGGCAGCGACCTGCAGGCGCTCGACGTCGGCGGAGAGAAGCTCTACGAGCGCGTCGCGCGGCTTGCGGCCACCGAATGGAACACGAGCGGGCAGATGGGGCTCGTCGTGGGTGCGACGTTTCCGGCCGAGCTCGCGCGCGTGCGAGAGCTCGCCGGCGGACTGCCGCTGCTGGTGCCGGGCATCGGCGCGCAGGGCGGCGACGTCGAGGCGACGGTGCGCGCGGGCGGACGCCGCATGCTCGTCAACTCGTCGCGGGCGATCCTGTATGCGAGCGGCGGAGAGGATTTCGCGCAGGCGGCGGCGCGGGTCGCGCGCGAGACGCGCGATGCGCTGCGGGCGGCCGGCGCGGATCGGGACGCTTTGACAGAACGGCCCGGGTCTTCGTAAAATCGCCGGTTCCCTGGCGCATTAGCTCAGTCGGTTAGAGCGACGGAATCATAATCCGCAGGTCCGGGGTTCGAGTCCCTGATGCGCCACCAGTCGCCAAAGGCCTTGCGGGTCGAAGACCCGCAAGGCCTTTTTCCTATGGGTTCCCCAGGAAATCACGCTTGCCGATCGGCACGCCGTTCTGGCGCAGGATGCTGTAGGCGGTCGTCGCGTGGAAATAGACGTTCGGCATGGAGTGCCCGAGCAGCAACTGCATGCCCCGGTAGCAGGTTTCCTTGCCGGTGACCGGGAGCACGATCTCGTCGTCCTCGGTGCCGTCGATACGATCCGCCGGAACGCTGCGGATGAATTCCACGGTGCGCGCAATGCGCACCTTCAGTTCGGCGAAGGTCCGCTCGTCGTCCTCGTAGTACGGCACGTCCATCTTCGCCAGACGCGCCACGACGCTTCTCGCCTTGTCGCAGGCGATCTGCACCTGCTTCGCGAATGGATACATGTCGGGCGCGAGCCGATAGTCCATGACGGCAGCGACGTCGATCTTGCCGGCGT
The DNA here is from genome assembly GCA_035303885.1 of Zeimonas sp. GTDB lineage: Bacteria > Pseudomonadota > Gammaproteobacteria > Burkholderiales > Burkholderiaceae_E > Zeimonas. Next base: position 7,080 of record DATGRE010000288.1, read on the forward strand.
CCGCATGCGCCTGCGCCTTGTCGAGGATCTTCGAGAGGTTCTCGAGGAGATTCGCCAGTCGGGGAACACTGGCCTGGTACATCGAGATCTTCATGGGAAGGCACTTCGTTCGGATGTGAGGACGACGTTCTTTCTACCCGGCAGCGCTGGTCAGGCAGGAGCGAGTATTCCACTGTACACACCGGGGACGCGAGCCTGAAACAGCAGCGTTGGACCGTTCTCGGTCCACACTGCCTCGCGAGCTCGTGGCTTCGAAGCGATCATCGGCACCGCCGATCGAGGCGATCGTACATCGACGCGGTCGTTACACTTCCCACTTTTCGTGCGCGAGCGTATGTCTTCCGATCCCATCTCGCCCAATAGCGCCTCGCCCGACGCGCAGCGCTTGTCGCTGCCGGACGACGAAGTCGAGGCCCTGCACGCTTCGCTCGAACGAATGGGTCTGGCAGGCGCCGACGAGCGGGTGCGGTTCACGCCGCTCACC
>DATGRE010000289.1:0-21779 GCA_035303885.1 Zeimonas sp.
CGAGCTGATCACGCTTCAGCTGCTTGCGAAGAACCGCGACACCTCGCTCGTTGACACCGTGAACCTGGAACACGTTCTTGGCCAGATCGAGACCGATCGTCATCACCTTCATGACTCGCTCTCCTGTCTTCCGCTTGAGGGCCCCAGTCGCCCACGCTCACTCTGTCGCCCAGCGCGCCTCGAAGGAAAGGGGGCGTCCATTCCAGTAGGTCTGCGGCGCAGCGACCCGTCTGCTGCGCAGCGACTCGTCTGGTGCGCAGCGACTCGTCCGCGGCGTAGCGACCCGGCTGCCTTTGAAGGCGCAAGCGCCAACCCGTTCACGGAAATGGGTCAAGCCGACAACTCCCGTTTTCCGGGCGTTCTTTCGCACGCAAGTGCTTGCATGGGGAGAAACGCCCGGACATCGGGACATCGGACGCGAGCCGCCTCGAGCATGCGGCGAATCGCCCGCTTTTCGGGACGGTTGCCGGCCGATGTAGCGCAACGCGGGCTCGGTCCCGCTACGCGGTCCACTGCCTCGACGCCGCCAAGCAGCGCATCGCCGCCTCGGCGTCTCGCCCGAGCGGCGAGGCATCGACGATCAGCGGCGCAGCCCGTGCCGAGAACCGCACGACACACCAACGCGTCGAACACGACTTGCCCACCGGCGGCGTTTGCGTGGTATGCGCCACGCCGCCGGTGGGCAAGTCTGCGGCGCCGCAACCCAAACCGTGTCGAGGGCGAGAACGTCGACCTGTCCGCGGAAACGGGTCGAGCCCAGAGTCCCGTTTTCCAGGCTTTTCCCCGCACGCAAGGACTTGCATGCATCAAAACGCCCGGCGATCGGGACATCGGACGCGAGCTGCTTCGAGCACGCGCCGAATTGCGCGCTTTTCGGGACCGTTGCTGGCCGACGTGCGTACCGCGGGCTCGGTCCCGCCGCACCGCACACCGCCGCTCCTCCGTCGCCACGCAGCGCACCGCCGCCTCGACGCTACCGCCGCCCCGACTTCGCACGCGCCGCACTGCGGATCGAGCGTCCGGCACGGCCAACCCGTCCCGCGTCCGGCGCCCCCTCGCTGTTTCATGTGAAATTTTTCCCAAACGGCATGAAACGAACGTGCAATCCCGGGGCGGGACGATGACGACTCGGACAAGTCATTCGCGGGAGTCGTCAGCCATGCAACCCAACGAGATTTCACAGGCGGCTCGGACCCTCACCAAGGATGCGCTGATGCGCATCCGCAAGGGGCGCGGGCAGGTCGTCACCGTCCTCGAGGGATTGGTCTGGATCACGCAGGACGCCCATCCGCGCGACACCTTCCTCGCCGACGGGGAATCGATGCAGCTCGAGGGTTCGCGCATGACCGTCGTGCAGGCGCTGCAGGACACGCGGCTGGTCGTGCTGGCGCCGCCGCCCGAAGTCGTGGTGCCGCATGCGGCGCGCATGCATGCGCCGGAGAACCAGAGTCCGATGCGGGGGTTTGCGACATGAACATCCTGAATTCGATCGCCCGCGTGCGGCGCGAGACCGCGTTTCTGCTGGTGCTGGGTGCCGCCACCGGAGCGAGCGGCGCGTGGCTGCTGTACACGGCGCCGGTCGGCCTGACCGATCGCGCGCTGGCCGGCATCGAGACCAGGATGGAGCCGCGCACTGTGCGTGCGGGCGTGCTGCCGGTCGCGGCGCAGGTCGCGACGAGCGACGACGCGATGCTCGTCTCGCTGCAGCGCGGCCGCGCGGCGGACGATGCCGCCGATGCCGTCTCGATCGAGGTGCGTGCGCAGGTGTCCGGCCGCATCGCGTCGGTGCGTTCCCCGGCCGGCTCGTACGTCGCGAAGGGCGCGACGCTGTTCGAGCTCGATCCGGCGCCTTTCGTCGCCGCCGTCGGTCACGCCGAGCACGGCGTCGCCGAAGCGCGTGCGCGGCTGGCCGTGGCCACCGCCGAACTGGGTCGCGCGCAGCGCGCCTTCGACGACGGCACGATCGACACGCAGGCGCTCGATGCGCGGGTGCGTGCCCAGCGCGAAGCGCACGGCGCGTTGCGCACGGCCGCGGCCGTGCTCGAGAGCGCGCGACATGATCTCGCGCTCACGCGCATCGTCGCGCCGATCGCCGGCCGCGTCGCCGCCGTCCGGGTCGACGTCGGCGACCGGGTCGCCGCCGCTCCCGAAGGACGCTCGTTGATCACGATCGTGCCCGACGATCCCGTCTTCGCGGAAGACGGCGACGAAGGCGCGAGCGTGCGCCTGGCGCTTCTGCACCGAGGTCACGGACGATGACGCATTCCGATTCCAGGCCGCGGCGCAGGCGCGCCGCGTGGCTGTTGGCGGCGACGTTCGCCGCCGTTGCGGTGGCTGCCTGGCTGGGCCACGACAGCCCGGTGGGCGCGACCTCCGCGCAGCAGGCACAGGTGCCCGACGCGATGCCGGTCAGCGTTGCCGAGGTGATCGAGCGCGACGTCATCGAATGGGATGAATTCTCCGGCCGGCTCGAGGCGATCGAAGGCGTCGAGGTGCGCTCGCGCGTCGCCGGCTACATCGAGGACGTGCGCTTCGAGCCCGGCTCGCTGGTCGAGAAGGGCGACACGCTCTTCGTCATCGATCCGCGTCCGTTCGCCGCCGCTGTTGCACGCGCGGAAGCCGCACTGGCGTCGGCACGGGCGCGGCTCAAGCTCACGAGCTCCGAGCTCGGGCGTGCGCAGCGCCTGCTGCAGGAGCGTGCGATCGCACAGCGCGAATACGATGCCCGCGAGAATGCGCATCGCGAGGCGCAGGCCGCGGTGCAGGGTGCGCAGGCCGCGCTCGACAGTGCGCGACTCGAGCTCGGCTACACGCGCATCGCCGCACCGATCGCCGGCCGCGTCGGCCGGGCGGAAGTCACCGTCGGCAATCTCGTCGGCGCCGGTGCGGGCGGTCCGCGACTCACCACGATCGTGTCGACGAGCCCGATCTACGCCACCTTCGAGGTCGACGAGCGCCGCTTCCTGCGCTATCTGTCGGACGCGGCGCCGGGCGACGACGGCTCGGCGCTCGATGCGATCCCGATCTTCCTCGGTCTCACCGACGAGGAGGGTCATCCGCATCACGGACGGATCGAGTTCGTCGACAACCGTGTCGATCCGCGCTCGGGAACGATCCTGGTGCGCGCCGTGTTCGACAACGCGGACGGCCGGCTCAAGCCGGGAATGTATGCGCGCCTGAAAGTGGGTGGAACGGCCTCGGTCGGTGCGCTGCTCGTCGACGATCGCGCAATCGGAACCGACCAGAGCAAGCGCTACGTGCTCGTCGTCGGCAACGACGATCGCCTCGAGTGGCGCGAGGTGAAGCTCGGACCGATCGTCGACGGACTGCGCGTGGTACGCGAGGGGCTGCATCGCGGCGAGCGCATCGTCGTGAACGGACTGCAGCGCGTGCGGCCGGGCGCGCGGGTGGCGCCGAAGACGGTCGCGATGGACGCGGCCGGCGCGACGCAGCTCGCCGAAGCACCGTCGGCCACGCAGGCCGCGACGGCCCCTGCGGCGGAGGCGGGACGATGAAGCTGCCGCACTGGTTCATCGACCGGCCGATCCTCGCCGCGGTCCTGTCGATCGTCGTCTTCCTCGCCGGCGCGATCGGCGTCTGGAACCTTCCGGTCTCGGAGTACCCCGAGGTCGCGCCGCCGTCGATCGTGGTGAACGCGAGCTATCCCGGCGCGAATCCGAAGGTGATCGCCGAGACCGTCGCCTCGCCGCTCGAGGAGGCGATCACCGGCGTCGACGGCATGCTCTACATGGGATCGCAGGCCACCGTCGACGGCAAGCTCGCCGTCACGGTCACCTTCGCGCTGGGCACCGATCCCGATCTCGCGCAGCAGCTGGTGCAGAACCGCGTCTCGCAGGCGCTGCCGCGGCTGCCGGAGGAAGTGCGCCGACTGGGCGTGACGACGGCGAAGAGCTCGCCCGACCTGCTGCTCGTCGTGCACCTCGTTTCGCCGAACGGGCGCTACGACGTCAACTACCTGCGCAACTACGCGGTGCTCAACGTGCGCGACGTGCTCGGCCGCATCGAGGGAACCGGGCAGGTGCAGGTGTTCGGGGCGGGCGACTATTCGATGCGCGTCTGGCTCGACCCGACGCGCGTTGCCGCACGCGGGCTGACGGCGACCGACGTCGCGCGCGCGATCCGCGAACAGAACGCCGACGTCGCCGCTGGCGTCGTCGGGGCTTCGCCGTCGATTCCCGGCGTCGACTACACGCTTCCGGTGCATGCGCGTGGGCGCCTGGTGAGCGAGCAGGAGTTCGGCGACATCGTCGTGAAGGCGTCGCCCGACGGTGCCGTCACGCGCCTGCGCGACGTCGCCCGCATCGAGCTGGGCGCGGCCGACTACTCGCTGCGCAGCCTGCTCGACAACCAGCCGGCGGTGGCGGTCGCGATCTTCCAGGCGCCGGGCTCCAACGCGATCCAGGTCGCCGACGGCGTGCGCGCGGCGATGGCCGAGCTCGACGACGACATGCCCGAGGGCGTCGAGTGGCGCATCGTCTACGACACGACGCGCTTCGTGAAGAGCTCGATCGACGAGGTCGTCAAGACGCTGCTCGAGGCGGTCCTGCTCGTCGTCGTCGTCGTGCTCGTGTTCCTGAAGACCTGGCGCGCGTCGATCATCCCGCTGGTCGCGGTGCCGGTGTCGATCGTCGGCACCTTCGCGCCGATGCTGGCCTTCGGTTTCTCGATCAATGCGCTGACGTTGTTCGGGCTCGTCCTCGCGATCGGCATCGTCGTCGACGATGCGATCGTCGTCGTCGAGAACGTCGAGCGCAACATCGAGGCCGGACTCGCGCCGCGCGAGGCGACGTATCGCGCGATGGACGAGGTGAGCGGACCGATCGTCGCGATCGGCCTCGTGCTGGTGGCGGTGTTCGTCCCGCTCGCGTTCGTGCCCGGGCTCACCGGGCAGTTCTACCGCCAGTTCGCGCTGACGATCGCGATCTCGACGGTGATCTCGACCTTCAACTCGCTGACGCTGTCGCCCGCGCTCGCCGCCTTGCTGCTGCGGCCGCGCGGCACCCGCGACGATCGGGCGAGCGTCCTGCTCGATCGTGTGTTCGGCCGCTTCTTCCGCGGCTTCGACCGGGTCTTCGGGCGCGCGTCCGACGCCTACGGCGGCGGCATCGCGCACGTGCTCGGGCACAAGGCCGCGGCGATGGGCGTATGGCTCGTGCTGGTCGGCGTCGCCTTCGTCGCCTTCCAGGCGGTGCCGCGCGGTTTCGTGCCTGCCCAGGACAAGCAGTATCTCGTCGGTTTCGCGCAGCTGCCCGACGGCGCCTCGCTCGATCGCACCGACGAGGTCATCCGGCGCATGTCGAAGATCGCGCTCGAGCAGCCGGGCGTCGAGTCGGCGGTGGCGTTTCCCGGGCTGTCGATCCACGGCTTCGCGAACGCGACGAACGCGGGCGTCGTCTTCGTCACGCTCGATCCCTTCGACGAGCGCGAAGACCCGTCGCTCGCGGGCCACGCGATCGCCAATGCGCTGAACCAGCGCTTCGCGTCGATCGAGGACGCGTTCATCGCGGTGTTTCCGCCGCCCCCGGTGCCGGGGCTCGGCACGATCGGGGGATTCAAGATGCAGCTCGAGGACCGCCGCGCGCTCGGCTACGACGCATTGCAGGAGGCCGCCGACGCCTTCGTCGCACGCGCGGCGCAGGCGCCCGAGCTGGCCGGAACCTTCTCCGGATATCGCAGCGACGTGCCGCAGCTGCATGCCGACGTCGATCGCGTGAAGGCGCGCCAGCTCGGCGTGTCGGTGGCCGACGTCTTCGACACGATGCAGATCTACCTGGGCTCGCTGTACGTGAACGATTTCAACCGTTTCGGGCGCACCTACCAGGTGAAGCTGCAGGCCGATGCGCCCTACCGTGCGCGCGCCGAGGACATCGGCCGGCTCGAGACGCGCAACGAGCGCGGGGAGATGGTGCCGCTGTCGGCGCTGATCGACGTCCGGCCCAGCTTCGGGCCCGACCGCGTGATGCGCTACAACGGGTACACGTCGGCCGACGTCAACGGCGGCCCGGCGCCGGGCTTCAGCTCGGGGCAGGCGCGCGAGGCCGCCGAGCGCATCGCGCGCGAGACGCTGCCGCCCGGCATCGATTTCGAGTGGACCGAGCTCACCTACCAGGAGATCCTCGCCGGGCAGGCCGGGCTCCTCGCGTTCCCGCTCGCGGTGCTGCTCGTCTTCCTCGTGCTGGCCGCCCTGTACGAAAGCTGGACGCTGCCGCTGGCCGTGATCCTGATCGTGCCGATGACGATGCTCTCGGCGATCGCCGGCGTCTGGCTCACCGGCGGCGACAACAACGTGTTCACGCAGATCGCGCTCATCGTGCTCGTCGGGCTCGCGGCGAAGAACGCGATCCTCATCGTCGAGTTCGCGCACGCGCTCGAACGACGCGGACGCAGCGTCGTCGATGCGGCGATCGAGGCGAGCCGGCTGCGCCTGCGGCCGATCCTGATGACCTCGATCGCCTTCGTGATGGGCGTCGTTCCGCTCGCGCTGTCCAGCGGCGCCGGCGCCGAGATGCGGCGCGCAATCGGGGTCGCGGTGTTCTACGGGATGCTCGGCGTAACGCTGTTCGGCCTGGCGTTAACGCCGGTCTTCTACGTCGTGTTCCGCCGACTCGCGCAGCGCTTCGAGCGTCGCGGCGCGGCTCCGGCCGCCGCGCCGGTGCACAAGCCGGGCGGCGCGATGCGCGGCTACGAAGCGCGGCGCGACGGCCGCTCGGGAGGATGAGAACGATGGCGCTGCGCACGCGAGTCCTTTCCGTGCTGCTGCCCGCGGCGCTCGTCGCGGGCTGCAGCGTCGCGCCGCCCTACGATCCGCCGCAGCTGGCGCTGCCGTCCGCTTTCAAGGAGGCGCCGCAGCAGCCCGCCGACCCGGCGGCGTGGAAGCCGGCCGAACCGGGCGACGGCCAGCCGCGCGGCGCCTGGTGGACGATCTTCGACGACCCGCGACTCGACGCGTTGCAGCGCGAGGCGGTGCAGGCGAACCCGACGCTGCAAAGCGGGATCGCGCGGGTCGAAGGTTCGCGCGCGCTGCTGCGCGCCGCCGTCGCCGAGCGTTTTCCGCGGGTCGACATCGGCGCGGGGCCCACGCGCGAGCGCGCGTCGCCGGCCGCGCTCGGACTCGACGAGGATGCCGACGTGCCGCCGCGGACGCTGTGGCGGGCGGTGGCGAGCGCCGACTACGAGGTCGACCTGTTCGGCCGCGTGCGCAACGCGGTGGCCGCAGCGCGGGCCGACGCCGAGCAGGACGCGGCGCTGCTGCACTCGCTGCAGCTCGCGATCCAGGCCGACGTCGCGCAGCACTACCTGCTGCTGCGCTGGATCGATACCGAGATCGCGCTGCTCGAGGACACCGCCGCACTGCGCGCCGACGCGGTCGATCTGATCGAGCGCCGCGTGCGCGAGGGCGAGGCGGGCGAGCTCGACCTGGCGCGTGCGCGCACCGAGCTGTCGAACGCGCGCTCGGATCGCATCGCGCTCACGCGTACGCGCGCCGAGGTCGAGCATGCGCTTGCCGTGCTGCTCGGCCGGGCGCCCGCGGAGCTGACGATCGCGGCGGAGCCGACGGTCTTTCGCCCGGTGACGATCCCGCCGGGCGTTCCGTCGACGCTGCTCGAGCGCCGCCCGGACATCGCCGCGGCCGAGCGCGCGATGGCAGCGGCCAACGCGCGCATCGGTGTTGCGCGGGCCGCGTATTTCCCGCGGCTGTCGCTCACCGGACTGCTCGGCTTCGAGTCGGGCGAGCTGGGAGACCTGTTCCGCAGTGCGAGCCGCACCTGGGCGCTCGGCCCGCTGGTCGGCACGATGCTGTCGATGACGGTCTTCGACGGCGGACGACGCGAGGCGATCGAGGCGAGCGCCGCCGCCGAGTACGACCGGGCGGTTGCCGACTATCGGCAGACGGTGCTGAACGCGCTGCGCGAGGTCGAGGACCAGCTGTCCGGGCTGCGCATCCTGGCCGAGCAGGCGCGCGAGGAAATGCGCGCGCTCGAGGCCGCGCGTCGGGCCGCGCAGCTCTCGTCGATGCGCTATCGCGAGGGCTACGTCAGCTATTTCGAGGTGATCGACGCGGAGCGCCAGGTGCTCGCGGCGCAGCGCGCGATGCTGCGCACCGATCGCGAGCGGGCGCTCGCCACCGTCGCGCTGGTGCGTGCACTGGGCGGCGGCTGGCAGCGGTCGGAAGGCATGGCGGATGCGGTTGGTGCGGCCGGGGCGGCCGGGGCGACCGGGGCGATCGAGGCGGCCGATGCGGCCGATGCGACGGAGCCGACAGATGCGACGTCTGCCGCAGATGCGGCAGGCGCACCCGGCCCGCTTGCCGGTCAGGATCGCCGGGCAAGCGCGCCGGCGACGAGCGAGGCGAGCGCCGCGAGATAGAGCAGCGCGCCGACGGCGTGCGAATACTCCCAGCGCACCCGCAGCGTTTCCCAGTTCGACGGCAGCATGATCCAGTTCTGCGTCGCCTGGTTCACGTGGAAGGTGACCGAGAAGAACACGACCAGCGACAGCGCGATGCATGCGGCGGCGAAGACCGAATGACCCGCCCGGATGTGCTGCTGGCGCTGCACGACGGCGAGCGCGACGGTCGCGGCCAGCGCGCCGATCACCGCGATGCCCAGCCATGCCCAGCCGTCGTAGATCTGCTGCACGACGAGGTACTCGTCATGCGACAGCTTCATCTTGTTCGGCAGCTCCAGCAGGTGCGCCCAACCGGCCGACATCGAGATCGCGGTGAGCAGGATCGCGACGAAATGCAACGCGCGCATGGAACCTCCGCGCGGCGGGACGGCGCCGCGCGCCGCCCGGTGTCGAAGCCGAAGGCCGCCGCCTGGCGGTGCGGGCGCTGCTACCGTCGGGAATGCAGCCCGATCATGTTGCCTTCGGTGTCGACCGCGAGTGCGATGTAGCCGTATTCGCCGATCGGGAACTTCTCACGCTCCAGCCGCCCGCCCGCCTCGGCCACGCGCGCGGCCTGCACCGCGCAGTCGTCGCAGCCGAAGTAGACCAGCACCCCGTTGCCTGCGGGATCGAAACCGGGCTTGCGAACCAGCGCGCCTGCCGCGCCCGGCTCGTTCATCGCCATCGGGAACGCGAGCATCTCCAGCTCGGCGCCGTCGAGCGCCTGCAGGCGGCAGGCGAAGACCGCCTCGTAGAAGCGCCGCGCACGCTGCATGTCCTGGACGTAGATCTCGAACCAGCCGACCGGGTTCGCTTGCATGTCGCACTCCTTTGCACTCCGCGCGGCGGCCGCACGCGGCCTCATCGCGCCTCGTAGTCGCCATCCACGTAGACCCACGCCTTGCGGCCCGAGGCGAGCGGGGCAGCGACGCGTCGGTAGGCATCGGTTTCGTAGCGATCGGCGGCGGCGAGCTCCGCGTCGGTCAGCTCGAACACGGTTCCCTTCACGCGGCTGTCCGTCCGGCCGTTGCGTCGAACGATCGGATGCTCGGCACTGCCGCTCGCCGCGACGACGTCCTCGTCGTCGATCCGCACGACCGACCGCTCGTAGCCGACGAGCTCGTCCGGTTCGCCGGTCAGCAATCGGCCGAAGGTCGCGAGCTGCACGCTTTCCAGCTGCAGCGTCCCGTAGGAAAAGAGCAGGGGCATCGGTCCTCCTCCGCGGAATCCGAAGCTCGCACCGGGTGCCGTGCGCCTAGCGGCCGGCGTCCGCGCCGTGATAGCGCCGGTGCAGCTCGCGCACCTGCGCGGCGAGCTCGGGCACCGGCCCGTGCACGTCGATGCCCGGCACGATCGTCGAAATCGGCAGCGCCCGTACCGGCAGCGGTGCGATGCCCCAGTCGTCGAGCCACTCGCGCAGCTGCGCCGAAGACACGGCATAGACGATGCGCCCCAGGCCGACCCAGCCGTGCGCGGCCGCGCACATCGCGCAATGCTCGCCGGAGGTGAAGACCGTCGCCGCGGCGCGCCGTTCCGGTGTCAGATGCGTGGCGGCCCAGCGAGCGAGCTCGAACTCGGGATGCCGCGTGGCGTCGCCGGACCGGATCCGATTGCGCTCCTCGGCGAGCACGGTCCCATCGGCGTCGACGAGCACCGATCCGAAGGGTGCGTCCCCGGCGTCGAGCGCCTCCTGCGCGAGCTCGATGCAGCGCTGCAGGTGCGCGCGGTCTGCGTCGGTGATCATCGACATGCTGCGCTCCGAAGACGGACTACCGCTGGCCGGCGTCCGGCAGCGCGTGCACGCAGTCCAGCCACGGCAGCGCCGATCGCGTCCAGATCTGCTCGCGCGGGACGAGTCGCGCGCGCTGCTCGACGCAGCCCGTGCGGATCATCACGAACGTCGGGTTCTCCGGCGCCGCGGCGAACAGCGGCGTGCCGCACTCCGGGCAGAACGCCTGGACGCGCCGGTTGCCGCTCTGCGCGATCTTCACGTAGCGCTTCGGCTCGCCGCGCAGCTCGAAGTGTTCGATCGGCGCCGGGACGGCGACGCGAAACGGCGATCCCGACAAGGTCTGGCAGTCGGTGCAATGGCAGACCGCCACGCGTTCGGGATCCACTTCGGCGCTGAACGAGATGCGCCCGCAATGGCATCGTCCGTCGATCTTCAATTTCGTTTCCTCGGTCTCGATAGTGCAGCAAAACCGCCGAAGGGCGCGGCAAAGCCCGCGGGCACCTCGGACCCGATGCCTTCGTGCGCGGATGCCGGGCGCGGCGCATACGGCCTGCGTTGCGCTACAGGTAGTGGCGTCGCGTCCCTTCGATCCACGCGGAGAATGCGAGGATCAGCGGGAGCGCCGCCTCGATTCCTTCCTCGAAGGCCGAAGCGTATTGCTTGACGAGCGGGGACAGCACCAGGTCGAAGTCTTCGGCGAGGACGGCGGGCGCCCGGTCGAGCAGCTTGGCGCCGACGAGCAGCGCCATGCCGACGAGCAGCCACGCGCCGCTGCGCGTGCGCCAGCCGCGCTCCTTCCAGAGGAAGCGCACGACGATCCACAGCACGTAGGCCAGCAGCACGAGGAGCGCGATTGCGACGAGACCTGCGATGAGCTTCTCCGCGAGCGGTGCGGGAACCCGGCGGTAGTACGCCGACTTCAGCATGCTGTCGGCGGTGAACGCGCGGTGCAGCTCGGCCTCGCGCGCGGCGAACGCAAAATAGAGCAGTGCGAAGGCCCATGCGCGCGTGCCGAGTGGACGTATGCGCAGCAGCACGATGGCCCCGGCGGCGCACCACAGGAGCATCGCACCGATCTCGACCGGGCCCTCCTCGGAGAAGAACGCCTCGAAGGCCGGTTCCGACAGCGCCAGCGGCAGCACCGCGAGCGCCAGCAGGTAGAGCACGAGTGCGGCGGCGAAGCGCCGATCGACGGCCGTCACGCTTCGGACCTCACGCGTCTTCGCTTCTGCGCAGGATCACGTGGGTCGCGCGGGGCGCAGGTACGTGCTCGACGCAACGGTATCCGAGCGAAGGCAGGTCGAGCCCGGCGAACAGGGATTCCCCGGCGCCCAGCAGCAGCGGCGCAATGGCGAGATGCAGCTCGTCGATCGCCCGCGCGCGCAGGTATTGCCGCAGCGTCGAGACACCGCCGCCGATGCGCACGTCCCTGCCTTGCGCGGCCTCGAGCGCGAGCGTCCGCGCGCGCTCGAGGCCGTCGGTGACGAAATGAAAGGTCGTGCCGCCGCGCATGGGCAGCGGCGCACGTGCATAGTGCGTGAGGACGAAGACCGGGCAGCGGAACGGCGGCTCGTCGCCCCACCAACCGGTCCAGCTCTCGTCGGGCCAGGGCCCGCGGACGGGGCCGAACATGTTGCGGCCGAGAATCCAGGCACCGACCCCGTAAAAGCCGCGTGCGACGAAGTCGTCGTCGATGCCGGTCTCGCCGCCCTCCGCGCCGAGAACGCGCTCGCGAAAAGTGCGCGTCGCCACCGCCCAGTCGTGAAGCGCCATGGCGCCGCGGCCCATCGGGTGCTCGAGGCTCTGCGCCGGCCCGGCGCCATAGCCGTCGACCGAGACCGCGAAGCATTCGACGCGCACGCGTGGCATGTCCTCCTTCTCCCTTCGGCGACGCTGCGCCGGATGCCGATGGCGCGTTATACCGCGTACCGCGCGCAGCGGGGAAACCGCGGCCGATCAGAGCGGCGTGCCGGTCTCGAGATCGACGATGCGGACCGACGCACGACCGTTCGCGACGAGGAGCTCGCCGGCGGCAATCGGCAACCGGAAGCGACGCGGCCCTGCACTGCCGGGGTTCACGTAGAGGACGCCGTCGCGCGTCTCGATCCGCGGTCTGTGTGAATGCCCCGACACGACGACCTGGACGCGCGCCTCCCGCGGATCGATCCCGAGCTCGGCGAGGTCGTGGATCACGTGGACGCGGATGCCTCCGGCCTCGACGTACTCGCCGTCGCGCAGCCGCTCGGCCCAGCCGCCGTGGTCGTTGTTGCCGCGAACCACGGTGAGCGGGGCGAGCGCGGCGAGCGCCTCCAGGATGTGCGCGCCGCCGGCGTCACCGGCATGCACGATGAAGTCGCTGCCGGCGAGGAAGGCCTCGGCTTCGGGGCGCAGCAGTCCGTGCGTGTCGGAGACGAGGCCGATGCGCAGCATCGCTGCGCCTTGCGTCGTGGACGGGTCGTCTAAGGAAACGCCGTGAAGCGCGCAGGAGGCTGGGAGCTGGACCATGCGTGGGGCGAGCGGTGGGTCGGGATGCGATCGAGCGTGCGCCGCCGGTTGCATTCGACGTGTGCCGTCGGCAAACGTCCCGCAGAACGGGACAAAGCGCGCGCCCCGGATCCATCGCGGCGCAAATGTCCCGGAAATGCGGACGGATGCCTCGTGCTGGTCGATGCGCGGCCCGAAATTCCCGAGAAGCGGGAGAAACGGGGTGAGCCGGCGCTGCAGCGTCCCCTTGTCGAACCGTGCGCTCGTTTCGGCCCCATCGCAAGGTCGCTTCGACGAGGCGCCGGCGGCAGCCCGAGCGGCGCAGCTCGTCGGCGACCCTTGTGTGGTGGATCGTCGCCCGGCGGCTCCGCGCGTGCATGTGGATCGCGACCGCAGCCGCGCGGCGCTCGCTGCGCGACGCGCCGGGCGTCCTCAGGCGGCGTCGCCGAGGAATCGAAGCCCGTGTCGCGCGGCGATCCCGGGCACTTTCGGCAGGTCGTCGGGCAGCACCCGGACCTCACGGTCGAGCTCCCGGAAGAAGCCCTCCGCAGCGGCAGGCGCATCGAACACGAGGACTTTCGCCGGGGTGTCCGAGTCCCCCTGGAATCCGTGGACGGTGCCGGCCGGTGCGTAGAGGAAGTCGCCGGCCGAGAACACGTCCGCCCGGTCGCCCAGCGTGAAGCGGACCTTGCCCTCGACGATGTAGTAGCACTCGTCCCACGGATGCGCGTGGCGCGGAGGGCCGACGTCGCGCGGCAGCGTGACCTCCATCAGCGACCAGGCCTTGCCGGTCTGCTCCGGAAGCGCGAGGAAGCGAAGGGTCGTGCCGAGCGCATTCAGCCGCTCTCCCTCGCCGTCGACGACGATGACCGTGCTTCGTTCTTCCATGTGCCCTCCCAAGCGAGTCGATGCAGTGGACACGTGTCAGAGGGTATGACATCGTCCCATGCCATGCCACGAGAAAGGGCAATCCGCTCGCGTTCTCCTCGCCCGGCCCCTGCCGTTCCGCGGAGCGATTCCACCGGGCAGCGCATCCTCGACGCCGCGGTGCGCGTCCTTGAGAAGCATTCGGTCTCGCAACTCACGGTGCACGCCGTCGCGCACGAGGCCGGCATCTCCGATCGCACGGTCTTTCGCTACTACCCGACGCGGGAGGTGTTCCTCGACGCGATCGCGGCGGCGGTCGCCCGCAAGCTGTCGCTGCCCGATCCTCCGTCGACGCTGCGCGAACTCGTCGAGACGCCGCGCGTGCTGTACTCGGCATTCGAGGCGCACAGGGAGCTCGCACGCGCGGCGCTGCATTCGGAGATCTTCGACCGGATGCGCCTGGCGCAGGCGCGTCGACGCTGGCAGGCCGTGCGCGCGCTGGTCGACGCCCATGCGTCGAAGCGAAGCGAGCGCGAGCGGCGCATCGCGGCCGCGAACATCCGCTATCACCTGAGTGCCACCGCCTGGCACTACTACCGCGTCTATTTCCGCTTCACGCTCGAGGAGACGATCGCCTGCGGCGAAACCGCGATCCGGCAGTCGCTCGCGGGCCTCGGCGTCCGGTGCCCGAGGCGTGACCAGGAGCGTGGTTCCGGGTCACGGAGAGGAAAGGAGGCAACGCGCACGGACGTTCGTGACGAAGCGCGTACGGAAGCGGGTCGTCGTCCGCGGAAAGGCGCCTGAAAGCGGCGGGTGCATGGACGCGGATCCGGCGCCTACGGAGGGGCCTGGCCGCCGAGCGCACGGACGTCGCCGACCACGGCGGGCGCCGGACCGCCGTTCTCAGGGCTCGACGACGATCCTCCCGAGCACCTCGATCTCGCCGCGTTCGTTTGCCTCGCCGACGAGGAGTTCACCGTCGGCGATCAGCTCCATCGTCAGCCGGTCGATGTTCGGCCGGTGGCTCACGAACACGACCGGCGCCTTTCCGCGGTGGCCGGCAATGAGCGACAGCGCCTTCGCTTCGTACGCCTTCGCACGGGCCGCGTCGGCGCTCTGCACCTCGCGCAGGTCCGGATCGCTGAGCGGCGGCGTGCCGAAGGCCTCGCGAGCGGTCTGCAGGCAGCGGCACATCGGCGAGCTGATGACGACGGGAACGATGCCGCGCGATGCGAACGCCGTGCCGATCCGCCGCGCATGTGCCTTGCCTTTCCCGGTGAGAACGAGCTCGCCCTTGCATCGGCCGCTCTCGTCCCAGGCGAGCGGGTGGCCGCCGGTCGATTCGGTGTGCCGCATCAGCACGACGAGGTTCTCGCCGTTCTTCAGGCGCTCCCAGAGCGCGTCGTCGGCGTGCGCCGCGCAAGGCAGGGCGGCGACGAGCGCCATGGCGATCGACCTCCGCATCGAGCGGCTCCTCTCCCCTTCGTCGACATGTGTCGGCCCCACGTTATACGCCCGATCGAGGTGCCGAGACGAGCCGAACATCTCGAAGAACGGGACAAAGCGCGTGCGCCCGCTTCATCGCGACGCGGATCTGCCGGGAACCGGGACAAACTCCGCGCGTCGATCGGCGCGCCGTCGAAATGTCCTGAAAGGCGGGACGAATCGAGGGCGCGCCGCACGGGGAGCCGGACTGCTGCGTCGCGTGGGTCGTGCGGGCGAGGCGCGGCCTTCAACGGTGATCCGTCCCGGTGCGCCGCCCCTCTCACCGCTGCGCTTCGCGGGCGTCCACGCCATCGGCCGACGTTCCGCCGCCCGCTTCACGCCGCAGGTCTTGGGCCGCCTCCTTCACGCCGCCTCTTTCGCCCCGCGGGCCTCACCCCGCAGGCTTCACGCCGCAGGTTTCACCCCGCGGGTACCACGCCGCGGTTCCACGCCGCGGTTTCACGCCGCCTCGAGCGCCCGGTCCAGATCCTCGATCAGGTCGTCGACGTGCTCGATGCCGATCGACAGCCGCAACATGTCTTCGCTCACGCCCGCCTTCGCGAGCTCTTCGGGCGACAGCTGCCGATGCGTCGTCGACGCCGGATGCGTGGCCAGCGATTTCGCATCGCCGATGTTCACCAGTCGCGTGAACAGCTGCAGCGCGTCGAGCACGCGTGCGCCCGCCTCGCGTCCGCCGGACTTCACGCCGAACGAGAGGATTCCCGACGCGCGTCCGCCCATGTATCTCTGTACGAGCGCGTGGTCCGGGTGCTCGGGCAGCCCGGCGTACTGCACCCAGCCCACCTTCGGATGCCGCTGCAGGTGCTTCGCGATCGCGAGCGAGTTCTCGCAGATGCGGTCCATCCGCAGCGGAAGCGTCTCGATGCCCTGCAGGATCAGGAACGCGTTGAACGGCGAGATCGCCGCGCCCATGTTGCGCAGCGGCACGACGCGCGCGCGGCCGATGTATGCGGCGGCACCGAGCGCCTCTGTGTAGACGACGCCGTGGTAGCTGACGTCGGGCTCGTTCAGCCGCTTGAAGCGCGCCTTGTGCTCGGCCCACGGGAACTTGCCGCTGTCGACGATCGCGCCGCCGATGCTGTTGCCGTGGCCGCCGAGGTATTTGGTCAGCGCGTGCACGACGATGTCTGCGCCGTGCTCGAACGGCCGGCACAGGTAGGGGCTGGGCACCGTGTTGTCGACGACGAGCGGGATGCCGTGCGCGTGCGCCACGTCGGCGAGCTTCGCGATGTCGACGACGTTGCCGAGCGGGTTGCCGATCGATTCGACGAAGATCAGCTTCGTTCGCGCGTCGATCTTCGCGGCGAAGCTCTCGGGCCTGCTCGCGTCGGCGAATCGCACCTCGATGCCTTGCTGCGGGAGCGTGTGCGCGAAGAGGTTGTAGGTGCCGCCGTACAGCGTGCTCGCCGAGACGATGTTGTCGCCCGCCTCGGTGATCGTCTGGATCGAGTAGGTGACGGCGGCCATCCCCGAGGCGAGCGCGAGCGCGCCGACGCCACCCTCCAGCGCGGCCAGCCGCTGCTCGAGCACGTCCTGGGTCGGATTCATGATCCGCGTGTAGATGTTCCCCGGCACCTTGAGGTCGAAGAGATCGGCGCCGTGCTGCGCGTTGTCGAACGCATAGGCGACGGTCTGGTAGATGGGAACCGCGACGGATTTCGTCGTCGGCTCCGGCGTGTAGCCGGCGTGTACGGCCAGGGTTTCGATGCGCATCGCGGGATTTTTCCGGTCAGGTTGGGCCAGCGGCGTCCGGCGTCTCGGGCCGGGCGCCGCGCGAACCCGGCATTCTGGCAGCTGGCGGGCGAAGCGAGCCCGATATTCGCTTGCCGAAGGTGCTCATGCCCGCGCGAGCCGCACGCGGTCGAGGCCGACGGGCCCGGGCCGGCGCGCTCAGCCCGGGCGTCCCGCCTGCGCCGCGCGCAGGCGTGCGCCGTGCACTTCGAGCGCGAGCATGGCGAGCACGCCCGCCGCGAGCACGGCCACGCCGACGATGGCGCCGAGGCGCACGTAGACGAGCGACGACCAGAGCATGTACGCGCAGACGGCGGCGAAGACGAGGGGCAGCAGCGGATACAGCGGGACGCGGAACGGACGCACCGCGTGCGGGTCGCGGCGGCGCAGGACGATCAGCGCGAGCGTGCTCAGCAGGAAGAAGGTCCAGAACACCGGTGCGGTGTACTCCACCATCGTCTCGAAGCCGCCGCGTGCGTTGCTGCCGAGGGCGACGAGCGCGAGCGCGAACAGCGTCTGCGCGAGCAGCGCGTTGGTCGGCGTCCCGCGCGTCGCGTGCCAGCGGCCGAGCCCGGCCAGGGCCGGCCAGTCGTTGCCGACCGCGAAGCTCGATCGTGCGCCGACGATCATCGTCGCGTTGATCGACGTGAGCGCCGAGACCGCGACGACCGCGGAGACGAGGATCTCGCCGGTGCGTCCGAAGCTCACGCGCAGCAGGTCGGCGGCCACCGCGTTGCTCTTCGCCATGCCGTCGATGCCGAGCCCGTACCAATAGGCGGCGTTCACCATCAGGTACAGCGCGGTGATGATCGCGATGCTGGCGACCAGTACGCGTAGCATGTTGCGCGAGACGTCGCGCAGCTCGGCGCCGAGATACGCCGCTTCGTTCCATCCGCCGTACGTGAGCAGGACGAAGACCATCGCCAGGCCGAACATGCCCCATCCGGGCGCCGCGCCCGCGGCGCCCGAGGCATCGGCGCCCACCGCTGCGCCCGTCGCGCCGGCGCCCTGCACGAGCAGATACAGCCCGGCGACGACCGCGAGCAGCAGCCCGAGCACCTCGACGATCGTGAGCCAGCTCTGCGCGAGCGCGCCCGAGCGCATCCCGCGCAGGTTCACCCAGCCGAGCACGACGATCGCCGCGGCCGCGTACAGCGACTCGCTCCATGCGCCCAGCGGCAGCAGCTGGGTCATGTAGTCGCCGAAGACGAAGGCGAGCAGCGCGATCGATCCGGTGGTGATCACCGCGAAGCGCGCCCATGCGAACAGGAACGAGACGCGCCGCCCGTATGCGCGCCACAGGAAGTGGTAGTCGCCGCCCGCGTGCGGATAGGTGGTGGCCAGCTCGGCGTAGCACAGCGCGCCGGCGAGCGAGGCGAGTCCGCCGAGCGCCCAGGCGGCGAACATCCAGCCGGGCGAGCCGGTCATCTGCGCGACGAGCGACGGCGCCTTGAAGATCCCGGCGCCGATCACGATTCCGACGACGATCGCGATCGCGTGCCGGACCCCGAGCACCGGCTGCGGCGAGGCCGGCGTCACGAGTCGCTCCTGATCTCGTCGGGGGTCATCGGCGACGAGCCTTCGATCGGCGGCGTGTCGCCGACGCGTTCGGCGAGGAAAGGTTCGACCTCGCCGCCGCTCGTCGACACCGCGCCGATCATCCGTGTCGGCTCGATGCGCGCGTCGACCGTGCGCAACGCACCCTCGGCGTCGGTGAACGAGAAGTGCACCTGGTCGCCGAGCACGTGCGCATTGCGCATCGTCGTCTCGACGTCGGCGAACGAGACGCGCCCGTCGAGCTTCTGGAAGCGCTGCCGGATCGTCATCGTCGTCTCGACCGGTCCGCGCGAGTGGGCCAGCCGCAGCCTCCAGTCGCCGCCGGCGTTGGCCGGAACGACCCACAGGTGCATCGAGCGCGCGCCGATGCGCGAGCTCTCCTCCGGCTCCCAGTCGCCCATCCGGAACTCGTGCGACACGACGCGCGTGCCGGGCCGCATCGTGAGCAGCCGGTGGCGCAGGCGCAGGTTCAGATGCGGCATCAGGTACATCGTGACGACGTCGGCCGACGAGAAGTCGGACTGGAACAGATCGGCCTGCTCGAAGGTGGCGCGGTCGGCGACGCCGGCCGCGTTGGCGTTGCGCCGCGAAAGCGCGACCATCTTCTCGTCGTACTCGATGCCGCGGGCGCGGGCGCCGAAATCGCGCGCGGCGGCGATGACGATCTTGCCGTCGCCCGAGCCGAGATCGACCACCGAGTCGCCGGGGCGCACCTGCGCGAGCTGCAGCATGCGCGTGACGAGCGGGTCGGGCGTGGGGATCCAGATGACGTCCTTGCCGTATTGCCCGCTGCGCGGCACGAAGTCCTCGTCGTCGGCCCGGGCAGCGCCGGCGGCCAGCGACCCGGCCGCGGCTGCGAGGCCGGCCCGCGCGACGAAGGCGAGGGCGGCGGAGGCTTCGAGGAAATCGCGTCTGGATCCGCTCTTCGGCATGGTCCCCTCCCGACGAGGGCCGGCTCGCGCCGGCCCGGCCGCGCCCGGAGCAAGCGCGGCTCCCGCATCGGGGCGCGGCTTGCATGCGCATCCGCATGCTAGCGTGCGCGAGGAGGCTGTGTTTCGATTTCCGCTTCGGTTTGCATGCCGGCGGGTTCGCGCTCCGCCGCGGACGGCAGCGATTCTCCGGTGCGCCACCAGCCGCCCCCGGTTGCGCGGATGAGATCGACGGTGGCGCCCAGGCGGCGGCCGTGCAGCGACAGCACCGCCTGCTCGGCCTGCAGCACCGTCGTCTGCGCCTGGATCACGTCGAGGTACGACACGGTGCCCGCCTTGTACTGCAGCGTGACGATGTCCAGCGAGACGCGCGCCGCGTCGAGCACTTCGCGCTGCACGCGTTCTTCGTCGGCGAGCACGCGCAGCGCGACGAGGTTGTCCTCGACTTCCTGGAACGCCTGCAGCACGGTCTGCCGGTACGCGGCCACCGTGGCGTCGTAGTCGGCGAGCGCCTGCTCGGTGGCTGCGTCGCGCGCGCCGGCGTCGAGCAGCAGCGTGGCGAGCGCCGGACCGAGCGACCAGACCCGGCTCGGCAGCGAGAACAGATCGGCGAGCCGGCTGGATCGCAGGCCGAGGTCGGCCGTGAGCGTGAGCGACGGGAAATACGCGGCGCGCGCGATGCCGATGCGCGCGTTGGCGGCAGCCACCTGGCGTTCCGCCGCCGCGATGTCGGGTCGGCGTTCGAGCAGCCGGGAGGGCAGGCCCGCGGGCACCGGCGGGACCGTCGCGGGCAGCGCGCGTTCGTCGAGCGTGAGCGCGGCGGGCGGGCGTCCGGTGAGCAGCGCGATCGCGTGCTCGAGCTGCGCGCGCGCGATGCCGACGTCCATTCGCTGCGCCTCGACGGTCTTCAGCTGCGCCTCGGCCTGCGCGACGTCCGCGCGCGTGGCCACGCCGGCGGCGAGCCGGTCGCGCGTGAGCTGCAACGAACGCTGGTAGGAAGCGACCGTCTCGGTGAGCAGGCGCCGCTGCGCGTCGGCCACGCGCAGCTGGAAATAGCTCTGCGCGAGCAGCGCCTGCGTCGACACGCGCGCGGCGGCGAGCTCGGCCGCGCTCGCCTGCGCGCCCGCCTCGGCGGCGGCCAGGCCCGCCCGGATACGGCCCCACAGGTCGGCTTCCCAGCTCGCCGTGACGCCGGTCGTGTAGACGTCGTCGATGCGGCCGGCGATCGTCCGCCCGCGGCTCGCCGACGCGTCGGCGCGCACGACCGGATACAGGCCGGAGCGTGCGGCCGCGACGGCGGCGCGCGCGCCGCGCAGCCGCGCCTCGACGATGCGCAGGTTCTGGTTCGACCGATCGACGTCGGCGATCAGCGACTCGAGCACCGGGTCGTCGAACACCTCCCAGGAGACGTCGGCGGTGCGCAGGTCGGGCTGCGCCGGCAGCCAGACGCCGGTGGGCTGCACTTCCTTGTACTCGGGCGGAATCGTGATCGCGGGCTGCACGTAGCGGGGCGCCGTCGTGCAGCCGGCGAGCAGCAGCGCGGCGCCGGCGATCGCCAGCAGGCGCAGCGGCCGGAGTCGGCCGAGTCGGGCTTCGCCGTCCGCGCCGGCACCGCCGGCCCGGCGCGCCTCGCGCCGGCTCCGCACGCGCAGCCGCAGGCGATCGAGCGCCAGGTAGACGACCGGCGTCGTGTACAGCGTGAGCAGCTGGCTCACCGCGAGCCCGCCGACGATCGCGATGCCCAACGGCCGCCGCAGCTCGGCGCCGTCGCCGGCGCCGAGCGCGAGCGGCACGGCGCCGAGCATCGCCGCCATCGTCGTCATCAGGATCGGACGAAAGCGCAGCAGACAGGCGCGATGGATCGCCTCGCGCGGAGCGAGTCCCTCGCCGCGTTCGGCGGCGAGCGCGAAGTCGATCAGGATGATGGCGTTCTTCTTCACGATGCCGATCAGCAGCAGCACGCCGATGAGTGCGATCACGGTGAACTCGGTGCCGGTGGCCATCAGCGCGAGCAGCGCGCCCACGCCCGCCGAGGGCAGCGTCGAGAGGATCGTGACCGGGTGCACGAGGCTCTCGTACAGGATGCCGAGCACGATGTACATCGTGACGATCGCCGCGAGGATCAGGTACGGCTGGTTGGCCACCGATCGCTGGAACGCGCTCGCGGTGCCCTCGAAGCCGTGTTGCAGCGTCGAGGGCGGTCCCAGCCGCGCGATCGCGTCCTCGATCGCTTCGGTTGCTTGCGACAGCGAGACGCCCGGCGCCAGGCTGAACGATACGGTCGAAGCGACGAAGCCGCCGTCGTGGCTCACGCCCAGCGGCGTCGTCGTCGGCCCCCAGCTGGCGAACATCGACAGCGGCACCGGGTCGCCGTCGGCGTTGAGCAGGCTGAGCCGTGCGAGGTCCTCCGGGTGGTCGCGGAAATCGCGGGCGACGTCGAGCACGACGTGATACTGGTTCAGCGTCGCGTGGATCGTCGACACCTGCCGTTGCCCGTACGCATCGTTGAGCAGGTTCGTGACCTGCCGCACACGGATGCCGAGGCGGGCGGCCGCGTCGCGGTC
>DATGRE010000290.1:0-2380 GCA_035303885.1 Zeimonas sp.
CGGCTGCGCGCTGGACGTCGACTCGCACCAGCTGTTCGATCGCGACGGTCGCGAGATCCCGATCACGACGATGGAGTTCGACCTGCTGAAGGTCTTCGCGGCGCACCCGAACCAGGTGCTGTCGCGCGACCGGCTGCTGACGCTGACGCGCAATCGCGAGTGGGAGCCCTTCGACCGCTCGATCGACATCCGGATCGCACGGCTACGCCGCAAGATCGAGGTCGATCCGGAAAACCCGCAGGCGATCCGCACCGTTCGCGGCGTCGGCTACATGTACGTGCCGCCGGCTTTGTAACCGGCGTGTTTCGATGGTTTCGGCCGCGTAACGTTTGCGCGCGGCCGACCGGTTCGCGCCTAGACTGGGGACGTCTTCGCTGCCGATCCCGGGGTGCCGGTCATGACACGATCCCTGCCCGTCTTCGACGACCTGATCGTCAGCGACGCCCTGCCCACGCTGGTGATCGGGGACGCGATCGACGGCTGCAACGAGGCGGCCCGCGCGTTGTTCGGTTCGGGCGAGGAGCTGCTGTGCAGCCTGCCGCTCGCGTCGTTGCTGCCTGCGGTCCAGCCCGACGGCAGCGACTCGATGCGCGCCTGGTACGAGCGCGTCGAGGCGGCGCGCAGCGGGCTGACCCAATGGTTCCTGTGGCAGTTCGTGCGCAACGACGGCGGACTGATCGACGCGCTGGTGCACCTCGAGGCCGAGCCCGAGCCCGGCGCGCCCGGATTCCGCGCACCGGTTCGCGCGCGCCTGCGCGACCTCACCCAGTTCCGGGGCATCGAGTGGACGCGGATGCAGCAGGCCCTGTCGGGCACTGCGGCGATCGTGTTCGCGAAGGACACCGAAGGCCGCTACCTGTTCGCGAACCGTCAGTTCGCCGAGATGACGGGACACCCGCTCGCCGACGTGATCGGCCGGCGCGACACCGAGGTGCTGCCGCCGAAACTGGCCGAGGAGTGCCGGCGCAATGATTCGCTGGTGCTCGCCGAGCGCCGCCCGCTCGACTTCGAGGAGCACGGCGAGGCAGACGGCGAACCGCGCATCTACCTGACGCTCAAGTTCCCGCTGCTTCGAGCCGACGGCAGCGCCTACGGCGTCTGGGGCATCGCCACCGACATCACGGCGCGAAAACGCACCGAGGAGGCACTGCACCACGCGGCGCTGGCGGTCGCGCAAGCCGACGGCGAGGGGCTCGTCCAGGCGCTCACGCGCTACCTGGCCACGATCCTGAAGGTGGACATCGCGCTCATCGGGGTCATCGAGGGCGAAGGCGACGGGCGCATGGTGCGCACCATCGGCCGCTACGGCGACGGCGTCTACCTCGAGAACTTCACGTACCCGCTGAAGACGACCCCGTGCCAGACGGTGCTCGACGGATTCCGCTGCTACCCGAGCGGCGTGCGCGAGGCGTTCCCGAACTCCCACGGGCTCGGGCCCGCGCGCATCGAGGGCTACGCGGGATACCCGCTTCGGGGTTCGGACGGCCAGCTGCTCGGCGTGATCGCGGTGCTGTCGCGAACGCCGCTCGAAAACGAGGCGCTGATCGAGTCGGTGCTGCGGATCTTCGCCGGCCGTGCGGCCGGCGAGATCGAGCGGCGACGCGCCGAGGACGCACTGCGCTTGTCGGAGACCAGCTATCGCGCGATGTTCGACGCCAGCGAGGACGCGATCCTGGTGCACGACTGGGACACCGGCGCGATCGTCGACGTCAATCCCAAGGCCTGCAGCGCCTACGGCTTCACGGCCGACGAGATGCTGGGACTGTTGCCGGCGCAGCTCAGCTCGGGCGTGCCTCCGTACACGGAGGAGACGACGGTCGGCCTGATCGAGCGCGCGAAGGCCGGCACACCGATCACCGTCGAGTGGCACCGCCGGAACAAGGACGGCTCGCTGCACTGGGACGAAGTCCACATCAAGCCGGCCGAGATCGCCGGCAAGCGCCGCATCCTCGCGTTCACCCGCGAGATCACCGCGCGCAAGCTGGCCGAACAGGCGCTGCGCGAGAGCGAGGAGCAGTACCGGGCGATCTTCAACGCGTCGGTGGACGGCATGGTGCTGTTCAATTCCGCGGGACAGGTCGTCGACGTGAACGAGGCATTCGCGCAGATGCACGGTTTCCCGATGGACGAGCTGATCGGCGGCGACTGCGAGCGCTTCGTTCCGGAGGAGCGCCGCGCCGACTGCAAGCGCATGGTGCGCGCCGCGCTCGGCGGCAATCCGGTGCGTGGCGAGTCGGTTGCCTGCCGGTTCGGCGGATCGACCTTCGACGTCGAGGTGCACGCGGTGCCGATGCAGTACCGCAACGAGCCGCACGTGCTGGCGATCGTGCGCGACCTCACCGAGCGCAAGCGGCAGGAGACGAGGCGCGCGCAGCTCGAA